>NZ_JBEZCX010000003.1:0-407703 GCF_040647835.1 Micromonospora sp. NPDC049240 | reverse complement strand
CCAGGTCTGGCTGCCGCCGGGGTAGAGACCCCACTCCAGGTCGGCCTGGACCCAGGGGCCGCTGCCGGAGCAGCCGCCGAACCAGCAACTGGTGCCGAAGTAGATCGCGTCCATCGCGCCGGCGCCGTCGGCCCGGCGGGTGGTCTCGCTGTTGCCGTAGTCGAAGCAGCAGCCGCTGTTGACGTGCGTGCCGCTGGTGACCATGTACATGCCCTCCGGCGCGCTGCCGGTCGGGACGCCGGTCAGGTGGCCGTCGCGCCAGTAGCTGCTGTTGCCGGGGATGAACAGCGAGTACGCCTTCGCGCCGCCGACCGTGATCGCCTCGCGGTTCGCCACGGCCGGTTGCACCGCGCCGCCGATGCCGCCGGCGCCCTGGTAGCCGAGGTTGTTGCCCCGCGTCGTCTGGTCGTAGATCCAGGTGATGACGCAGGTGGTGTTGGCGCAGAACGAGTCCTGCGCGGCGGCGTTGGCGGGGCCGCCCGCGGTGAGCGTGGTGATGTCGCGGGTGGTGTTGTCGGAGGCGCGGCGCACCTGGTAGAGCCGCCCGCTGTAGGCGCGGAACAGCGCCCGCGTGGTGCTGTGCGCGGCGACGCAGGGCGTGCCGCCGGCCGCGTAGATGTCACACGGCCCGTCGCCGCCCGGTGGCGGGGTGCTCGGTGGCGGCGTGGTGGGTGGGGTGCTCGTCGGCGGCGTCGTCGTGGGCGGTGTGCTGACGCCGCCGGTGCAGGTGGTGCCGTTGAGCGCGAAGCTGGTGGGCACCGGGTTGCTGCCGGTCCACGATCCGTTGAAGCCGAAGCTGGTGCTGCCGCCGGTGGGGATGTTGCCGTTGTAGGAGACGTTGGCGGCGGTGACGGCGGCGCCGGTCTGGGTGATGGTGGTGTTCCAGTACTGGGTGACGGTTTGGCCGGCGGCGAACGTCCAGGTCAGCCGCCAGTTGCTGACCGGGTCGCCGAGGTTGGTGACGGACACGTTCGCGCCGAAGCCACCGGACCAGGACGAGGAGACGGTGTAGCTGACGGAGCAGCCGGCGGCGGCGGCGGACGCGAACTGGGTGCCGGTGAGCCCGGCGGTGGTGAGGGTGAGCGCGGCGGCGGCGATGAACGCCCACCGCGGCCGGGAGGGACGGGACATGGATGATCTCCTTGCTGAGTGGTGGACCGCCGGGCGTCAGCCGGCGGTGACGGGTGGCCGTCAGCGGTAGCCGGCGGCGGTGATGTTGGCCTGGACCGCGTTCTCGGTGGCGTCGGTCGGGTAGCCGGAGGTCATCACGCCCTCGTAGAACGTGCCGGCGGAGCCGTGGCTGTTGTCGCCGCCGATGCCGAGGATGATCGCGCCTTCCTTCTTCATCGGGTTGTAGCCGGCGACGTTCGGCCGCTTACCGTCGTAGAACGTGGACAGCCCGCCGGACTGCGCGTTGCCACCCCGGATGGCCCAGTGGTTCGGCTCGCCCTTGACGATCGCGGTGAGGTAGCGGTGGCTGATCGACGGGTCGTTGGCGTTGTAACCGGCGTTGACGCCGGAGAACAGCCCGTTCTCCAGGTCCGCCATGATCCACGGGCCGTTGCCGGTGCCGTAGCCCCAGACCTTGATGTTGCCGAAGTAGATGGCTTCCATGGTGCCGTTGCCGTTGTCGCGGCTGTTGGTCTCGGCGTTGCCGTAGTCGAAGCAGCAGCCGCCGTTGTAGTGGGTGCCGTCGAAGATGGCGTACATGCCCTCGGGTTGGTCGCCCTTGGCGATGCCGTTGGTGCTGTTGTCGCGGTAGCCGGTGCCGGGCGCCACGAACACCCCGTACGCCCGGTGCCCGAGCACCGTGGTCGGTGCCGCCTTCGCGTCGGCGAGGTTGTCGTACCCACCCGGAGCGGGGCCGGAGAACCCGCCGGGCGGCGCCTGCGTCAGGTCGTTGCCCCGGCCGGACTGGTCGTAGATGACCGTGATCAGGCAGCTCGTGTTGGCGCAGAACGAGTCCTGTACGGCGGAGTCGGCGGGCCCGCCGGCGCTGAGCGCGTTGATGTCGCGGGGGGTGTTGTCGGAGGCGCGGCGCACCTGGTAGAGCCGCCCGGTGTAGGCGCGGAACAACGCGCGGGTGGTGCTGTGCGCGGCGACGCACGGCGTGCCGCCGGCGGCGTAGATGTCACATGGCGCGTTTCCCGTCGGCGGTGGGGTGGTGGGTGGCGGCGTGGTCGGTGGTGGGGTCGTGGTGGGTGGGGTGCTGACGCCGCCGGTGCAGGTGGTGCCGTTGAGCGCGAAGCTGGTGGGGGCGGGGTTGCTGCCGGTCCACGATCCGTTGAAGCCGAAGCTGGTGCTGCCGCCGGTGGGGATGTTGCCGTTGTAGGAGACGTTGGCGGCGGTGACGGCGGCGCCGGTCTGGGTGATGGTGGTGTTCCAGTACTGGGTGACGGTTTGGCCGGCGGCGAACGTCCAGGTCAGCCGCCAGTTGCTGACCGGGTCGCCGAGGTTGGTGACGGACACGTTCGCCCCGAACCCGCCGGGCCAGGACGAGGAGACGGTGTAGCTGACCGCGCAGCCGGTGGCGGCCGCGGCGGGCAGTTGGGTGGCGGTGAGGCCGGCGGTGGTGAGCGTGAGTGTGGTGGCGGCGGCGATCAACGCCGCCCGGTGGCGGGGATGGTGCGTCAGTCGCACGGGGACCTCCCGGTCCGTGAGCGGGGGTGACGACCGACCGAGGCGAAGTTAGCGTTCACATCATTCGTATGATGTGTGCCTCGCGCAGGGAACGGCCGGTTGTCGACCCCTGCCGTTCCTCGGTCAGCCGACGCGAGCAGCGCCGGTCTGCCCTGGACCGGCGGCGGTGCGATGTGCTCAGCTCCCGGTGCCCCCCGACGAAGAGGCACCCGTCAATGTTTGCGTTAACATCAGATGCCTGTCAATGGGCGGAACCGTTTCGACCAGCCGTCAGCGCGGCGTCGTGACCGGCGACGGCCAGCCGGCCGGGATCCGCTCCAGCACCCCACCGGCGAACACCTCCCGCAGGCCGAGCGGCTTGAGGTGGACGTACCCGATGTGGCAGTCGCAGACCGCCGTGTCGCACCCGCGGGGCTTCAGCGCGGCCCGCCACGAGCCGTCGTAGAGGTTGCCGATCGGGGTGGGGATGAAGTGGCAGCGGCGGACCGTGCCGTCGCCCAGCACCGAGACGGCGGTCTCCCCGGCGTGGCACGGCCGGCCGAGCGACAGGTGCGGCCGGACGCTGTAGCCGAAGTGCGGGTCCAGCGCGGTCCAGGTCGCCTCCTCCTCGGCGTCGTAACGGCGACCCTCGGCCGCGTTGACCCACAGGTAGACCGCCGGCGGCAACGCGGCCCGCAGCGCCCGCGCCTCGTCGAGGTGTTCGGGCAGGCCGACCACCCCCACCGAGTAGCGGATGCCCAGCTCGGTCAGGCGCGCGCAGCGGGCCAGGAACCGCGCCCGCTCGACCTGCCCCGGGTGGTAGGTCGTCCAGAGCGCGGCCGAGCCGGGGTCGGCGTCGGCCAGCCAGTCGACGCGGGCGGCGAGATTGGTCTGCACCACCACGCGGTCCACGTGCGGCAGGTGCGACAGCGACACCATCGCGTCCCGGTACCAGCGCCGGGTCAGCGCCTCGCCCCACGGCGTGAACAGCACCGACAGCCGCACGTCGGTGGTCGCCGCGACCCAGCCGGTGAACCGGGCCAGCGCCGCCCGGTCGGCGCGCAGCAGCTCCGGCGGGTCCTGCCGCTTGGCGAACGGACAGTAGGGACAGTCGTAGTTGCAGCTCGCCAGCGGGCCGCGGTAGAGGATCGACAGCGTCATCGCAACGCGTACCCGGTCATCGCGTGTCGGACCTCGGCGGAGGTCAACCACGGGCCGACGGCGTCGGAGCGGGCCAGCCCGGCCGCGGTGAGCCGCAGCCCGCCGTCGGTGGCCCAGCCCCGCTCGACGAGCCGGCCGAGCTGCGGGAAGTCGTCGACCGGCCGTCGCCCGAAGCGGGCCCGGTAGGCGTCGGCGTCCACCCCGTCGACGCGCAGCAGCGACGTGAGCAGCCAGCGGCGACGCTGCTCCGCGTCGTCCAGCCGGAAACCGAACTCGGCGTACGCGAAGTCGTCGGCGGGACGGCCGAGGTAGTCGTCGAGCACCGCGCGCACCTGCGTCACGCTCACCGCGTAGTCGAAGGAGTAGTGCAACGCGGTGGTGTAGGAGCGGGCGCCGCAGCCCAGTCCGACCATGCCGTCGTCCTGGCAGCAGTAGCCCGGACCGTCCGGCGCCGGCGCGTCGGCCCGGCGGAACTGGCGCATCGACTCCTGCCGGTAGCCGGCCGCGCCGAGCGTCTCCACCGCCTGCCGGTAGAGCGCGAGGCGCTGGGCGTCCCAGTCGGCGCGGGCGTGCGTCCGCCGCCCGAGGCCGGTCAGTGGCCGGACGTAGAGCGGATAGAGGAACAGTTCCTCCGGCCGCCAGGCCAGCGCCGCGTCCAGGCTCTGCCGCCACGTGTCGGCGGTCTGCCCGTCGATGCCGTAGATCAGGTCGATGTTCAGCGACGGGATCCGCGCGTCCCGGATCGCGGCCAGCGCGGTCTCCACCTCGGCGCGGCGTTGCGGCCGGCCGGCGGCGCGGGCCTCGACGTCGAGGAAGCTCTGCACGCCGATGCTCACCCGGGTGGTGCCGTGTGCGGCGAGCACCGCGAGCCGGTCCGGCGTCGCGGTGGCCGGCGAGGTCTCCACCGACAGCGGTACGCCCGGCAGGCGCGCGCCGAGTGTCTCGGTGGCGACGGCGAACAACGCGGTCAGCTCGTCGGCGGTGAGGTAGGTCGGGGTGCCGCCGCCGAACGCGGCGCGGGCGAACCCGGCGTCCGCGCCGAGCGCCTCGGCGACCCGCCCGGCCTGCCGGCGCACCTGACGTAGGTACGCGGTGACCTGCTCGGCCGGCGCGTTGGCGCGGGTGAACAGGTTGCAGAACCCGCACCGCATCTCGCAGAACGGCACGTGCAGGTAGAGGAAGAGCGCGTCCCGCGCCTCGGCGCGCCACACGTCGGCCAGCCGGGGCCGGGGCCGCAGCGCCCGGTAGGAGGTCTTGTGCGGGTACGCGTAGAGATACTGCTGGTAGGCGGAGCCGTCGAGGCTCGGTTCGGTGCTGGTCACCATTCTCCCGGGTGCAGGGTGAAGTCGGCATAGGGGACGGTCCACACCACGTCGTGGCCGATCCGGTGGCCGGTGTGGCCGTCCTCCCCGTAGGCGGTGCCGTGATCGGAGCAGATGATCGTGAACACCGGCCGGTCGCGACCGGTGACCAGCCGGAACAGCCGGTCGATCCGGCCGTCGACGTACTCCAGGGCGGCGGCGTGGCTGGCCCGGCTGTCGGTCTCGGCGCCGGGCAGGTGGTGCCGGTTCGGCTGGTGCAGCGCGGCGACGTTGAGGAAGGTGAACAAGGGCCGGGCGGCCGGCACCCGGGCCAGCACCTCGGCCAGCCGGTCGAGCTGGGCGTCCAGGCAGGTGGGGGACGTGACGCCGAACTCCGGCTCCCAGTGCGCCTCGGCGAACAGGCCGGGCAGCACCGCGCCGAGCGGGGTACGCCGGTTGAAGAAACCGACCCCGCCCAGGCAGAGCGTGTGGTACCCGACCGCGGCGAGCGCGGTGGGCAGGTCCGGGGCGTCGAACACCCAGGTGTCCGCGCCGGCCGTCTCGCTGCCCGGGAACGCCGCCGCGAACCGTCGTTCGTGCGGCCCCGGCGTGGTCGGCGTGGGCAGGAAGCCGGCGAAGAACGCGTGGTGGGCGGCGTAGGTGAAGCTGGCGGGAGAGTGCCGGCGCTCCCACCGGCCGCCGGGCAGCGCCCGGGCCAGCCGCGGCGTCCGCCCCGTCGCGGCCAGCTCGGCGGCCACGTCGTGGCGCAACGTGTCCAGCGTGACCAGGAGCAGGTCGTGGCTGCCGATCAGGCCGCGCATGCGGCCACCCCCGCCCGCCACCGCCGCCACCGGCCGGTGGTCAGCGCGTGCACCTGTTCGGCGTAGCTGTCCCGGCCGTCGGTCAGCACGCCGGGCAGCAGGTCGCCGAACGCGTTCACCTCGGCGACCGCGTGCCGGCGCCACCCGGTCAGGAACATCAGGTCGACGCCGACGTGAAGCGAGCCGGCGAAGCAGGCGGCGACGCGCTCGCAGGTCTCCATCGCCGCCGACCAGCCCGCCGGGCCGGCCGCGGCGCGCAGCTCGGCCAGGTCGCCCCGGGCGTTGCCGAGGTGCAGGTTGGTCAGCGGGCCCCGGGCGGCGCGCACCACCGCGTGCGTCGGCCGGCCGGCGACCACCAGCACCCGCACGTCGACCACCCGGTCCCGCAGGCCGGCCTTGGGCAGCCACCGTTCGACGTGCAGGCCGTCCGGGGCCAGCCGGTCGACGATCGCGGCGATCGTCGCCTCGTCGGTGTGCCGGCGGACCCGCAGCGAGTTGAACAACCCGTCCGGGGTGGGCTCGACGGTGGTGTCGGCCCGCACGCCGCGCGGACCGACCGCGAGCGCGAGCACCCCGGCGGCGGACGACCCGTGCGCCGGCTTGACGAACACCCGACGCCACCCGGCCGCCGCCATCGCCTCGCGCAGCGCGTCATAACCGCCGGCCGGTGGCGGACCGGCGGAACCGCCGACCGGCGGCAGCGCGGCCGGCACCGGCACGCCGGCCGCCGACAGCACCGCGTGGCAGCGCCGCTTGTCGCAGAGCACCGCGACGTCCGCCGGTGGGTTCAGCAGCTCCGCGCCCCCGGCGGCGACCCGGTCGAGCCCGGCCACCAGACCGGCGTACGCGTCGGCGAGGCCGATCAGCTCGCCGTGCCGGGCGGCGGTGGCCGACCGTCGCAGCAGACGGTCGACGTGCGGATCCTCGCCCGGGGAGTCGACCCGCACCAGCTCGCCGGCCGGCGGCGGGACGGCCCCGGTCAGCACGTCCGCCCAGGGCAGGACGGTGGGGGTGGGCAGCCCCGCGGCGCGCACCGCGCTCGTGAACAGCGCCACCCGGCGGTTCGCGGGATTGCCCACCACGGTCAGTCGCATGTCAGCACGCCACCGCCGCCGGTCACTCCCCGACCGCGGTGTAGTAGTAGTGCCGACCGTCGTACGTGTCGGCGGTCTGCGGTTCGGAGACGTCGACCTCGACGCCGGGCAGCGCGGCGACCACCGACGCGGCCACCTCCTCGGACAGGTAGTGGTGGTGCAGGTCGAGCCGGCGCAGGTGGGTCAGCGGCTGCCCGGCCAGCAGCGCCGTCGCGCCGGCGTCGCCGAGCACGCCCATGGACAGGTCGAGGACCTCCAGCCGGCCGACGACCGGCGCGTCGGCGACCGCCGCGGCGATCGCGTCGGCGTGCTCCGCGTTGCAGAGCCCGAGGTGCCGCACCGCCGGCAGCCGGTCGCCGGCCAGCACCGCGGCCAGGTCGTCCACGGTGGCGTCGCCGCCGTAGTCGGCGACGCCGAGCCACAGGTCCAGCCGGTGCAGCGCCGGCAGGTCGCACGCCGCGACCGCGCGCACCACCTCGGCCGGCAGGCCGCCGGACTCGATCCGCAGCTCGCGCAGCGCGGTGTGCCGGACCGGCTCCAGCCGCAGCCCCTGCGCGCCGCGGATCCACAGCACCTCCAGCGCCGGGCACGCGGCCAGCAGCGGCGTGACGTCCCCGTGGGTCAGCCAGGAGATCTCGCACTGCTCGGCGACCAGGTCGGCCAGGAACACCGCCCGCAGCCCGGTCCACTTCGACGCCGCGTCGACCAGCAGGTCCACCGGCAGCGGGCGCTCGTACGCCTCGCCCCACTCGCCCACCACCACGGCGCGTACCGCCTCGGCCGGCACCTCGTCGAGCAGGGCGCGGACCAGACCGGCGAACTCGGTCGGGTCGGCGTCGAACTCCTCGACCTCCAACCGCCAGGCCACGGCGGACGGATCCGCCGGCAGCGCCATTCCCGGTGTGAACGGCAGGACCGGCAACCCGGCGAACGACGAGACGTGCGAATTGATCACACCAACCTCCGGTGCGGCAGCGGCAAGGGCGGCGGAACCGTAACAGGCGGCCCCGACACGACCAGGGGCGGCGGACTCCTGCCGTGCGCAATGCCGGCCAGTTGTGCGGTGGGTCATCGGCAGGTGGCGCTCCGTCATGGACAGTCGCCTGTCGGTCGCCTAGCCTCCCGGTGGGGGGAGGCGCACATGGCCGCTGCCGTGGACCCGGTCCGCATCAGGGTGCTGGGGCCGGTCGCCGCGCTCCGCGGCCCGGTGGAGATCCCGTTGGGTCCCGCCCGCCAACGCGCGGTCCTGGGCTACCTCGCCCTGCACCCCCGGCAGCCGGTCCTGCTGGGCGCGCTCACCGAGGCGCTCTGGGGCGACGACGCGCCGGACAGCGGCGCACACCTCGTCCGGACGTACGTCGCCCGGCTGCGCCAGGCGCTGGAGCCCGACACCGCGCCCCGGGCCCGCACCAACGTCATCGCGTCGGTGCCCGGCGGCTACCGACTCGACGTCCCCCCGGAGGACGTCGACGCGTGCCTGTTCCGGGCACTGCTCGGCCGGGCCCGCAGCCGGCGGGCGGCCGGCGCGCTCGACGACGCGTTCGAACTGCTCGCCACCGCGCTGGACCTGTGGCGGGACCCGACGCTCACCCACCTCACCGGCCTGCTGGCCGGTCCGCGGCACGTCACCGCGCTGCGCGCCGCCTGGGTCGACGCCGGCCTGCTGTACGCCTCGGTGGCGGTCGCCCTGGGGCAGACCTCGCAGGTGGTGCCGGTGGTCGAACGGCTCGCCGCCGCCGAGCCGTTGCAGGAGGCGGTGCAGGCCCGCTACCTGGAGGTGCTCGCGTGCAGCGGCCAGCGCGCCGCCGCCGTGCACCACTACCTCGACGTCCGGGCCCGGCTCCGTGCCGAGCTGGGCGTGGAGCCCGGTTCGGAACTGCGCCGCATCCACGCCGCGTTGCTGCGCGCCGGGGACGCCCCGGCCCTGGCGGCGTCGGGCGCCCCGGCCCGGCCGTGGACCGCACGGCCGTCCGGTTGGCGGGGGCCGGGGCCGGCCGTCGGCACGCTGATCGGCCGTGATGCCGAGGTCGCACACTGCGCGACGCTGCTGGTGGCGCACCGGCACGTGACCATCGTCGGCCCGGCCGGCTGCGGCAAGTCCGCCACCGGCCTGGCGGTCGCCGAACGGGTCGCCGCCGTGTTCCCGGACGGCGTCGCCGCCGTGGACGCGGCCGAGGCCCAGGACTGCGGCGCGGTGCTGCGCCTGCTCGCCGAGACGCTGGGGCTGGCGGCCACCGCCGATCCGCTGCGCGTCGTGGGGGAGCGTCGGATGCTGCTGGTGCTCAACGACGTCGAGCACCTGGCCGGGCGCGCCGCGGAGATGATCGAGTACGCGCGGCACCGCTGCCCCCGCACGGCCGTGCTGGTCACCTCCCGCCGCCGGCCCGGGCCGGCCCGCGAGGCGGTGTTCCGGCTCGGCCCGCTACCGGTGCCCGGGCCGGCGGACGTGGACACGCTGGCCGCGAATCCGGCGGTGCGCCTCTTCGTCGACCGGGCCCGGCTGGTACGCCCCGGTTTCCGCCTGTCGCCGGCCGACGCTCCGACGGTGGCCCGGATCTGCCGCGAGCTGGACGGGCTGCCGCTGGCCCTGGAACTCGCCGCCGCCTGCCTCTACACCGACAGTCTCGACGGCTTGCTCCGGCGGGTAGCCGACCCGCTCCGCCTGCTGCGACCGCGGCGGCGGGGACACCCGCGGCACCACCGGTCGCTCACCTCGGCGCTGCGGCGCAGCCTGGCCCCGCTGCGCCCGGCCGACCGGGCGTGCCTGGCCCGGTTGGCCCGGGGGGAGCTGCGCTTCTCCCCGGACGACGCGGTCGCGCGCTGCGCCGGCATCGTTCCGGGCGGCGAGGTGCGCGACGTGCTCGACCGGTTGGCCGACGAGTGCCTGCTGGAGCCGGACGCTGGCCCGGACGGCGCCCGCTACCGGCTGCTGCGCACCGTGGCGGTGGCCGCAGCCGGTGAGCGCGACGGGGACGACGGTCAGGCGTTCCAGGGCATGGTCGGGAACCAGCCGTAGCCGAACTTGGCGGGCAGCCGCACGTCCCAGTAGAAGACCAGGAACGCGCCGAGCACCAGCAGCGCGACGCCGACCAGCAGGCCGGCCCGGCCGGGCCGGGACAACCACCGCTGTACGCCGCCGCGCGTGCCCAGCACCAGCAGCAGCGCCAGCACGACCATCACCAGGATGTTGCCCAGCGACTGGAGGACGAGCGCCAGCGCGCCGTAGAACGGGTTGTGACTGTCCACCGCCTGCTCCAGCAGCTTGTGGAACAGCGGGTACGGCCGCCCGACCAGGAAGCCGCCGACCAGGGCGCCGAGCGTCACCAGGCGGGCCGTGGGCCGGTTGGCGAACGGGTCCGGGAGCAGCCCCAGCGCCGCCAGGCCGAGCGCGGCGAACGCCAGCCCGATCAGCCCGAACACCACGGACGCCTGCACCAGCCGGACCGGGAAGCCGGAGCCGACGGTGGCCGTGGAGAGCTGGGGGAGCCGGGACCCGATCAGCACGGCCACGAAGCCGTACACCGCGGCCACCGACACCAGCCCGAGCGCCAGCCAGCCCAGCGGCGCCAGCACGGCGGCGACGCGCCCCCGGCGCGACCCGTCGGCCCGGCCGGCAACGTCCGGCAGCGCGCCGAACACGGCGATGTTGCAGGCGGTGAACGTGCCGGCGAAGCCGGAGACGAAGGCGAACAGGGCGCCGGCCGCGGACCCGCCGATCACGGTCTGCTTGGCGTCGGTGCCGAGCACGGAGTTGGCGACGGAGTCACCGATCACGTGGTCGACCAGCTCGAACGACCAGAGCATGGCGAGCAGCAGGCCCCCGGCCACGGCCACCACCGCGGCGATCGGGCGGCGGTCCCGGGTGAGCGGGCGGTTGGCGGTGGGTCTGGCGAGTGTGGTCATTGACGATCCTCCCCTGGTCCGCGTCCGGGCCGAGAGTTCCGCGCCGGGCCGGCAAACACGAAGAAGCGTGGCACGAGCGGTATGCAGCATTCTTGACGCGCAGACAGGGAGCGGTCAGGGGAGGGAATCACCGGTCCGTGGAACGTCACTTCTCCGTCACCGTGCTCGGCGCGGTCCGGGTCCACGACGGCGGCACGCCGGTGGCGCTCGGTCCGTCGAAGCAGCGCGCGTTGCTGGCGTTGCTGGCCCTGCACGTCGGGGAGAACCTCCCGATCGAGACACTCGCCCGGTCGCTGTGGGGCGACCGTCCGCCGCCCAGCGGGAGCCGTCTCCTGCACACCTACGTGGCGCGGTTGCGGCGCGCGCTGGAGCCGGCGTCGCCCCGGCACGCCCGTACCAACGTGATCGTCTCCGCGCCCCGGGCGTACCGCCTCCAGCTCCACCCGGACCAGGTCGACCTGCCCCGGTTCCGGCGGCTCACCGAGGCGGCCCGCGTCCTGGCGCGCCGAGCCCACCGGACGACCGCGTTCGCGCTGCTGACCGCCGCGGTCGCCGGCTGGTCCGATCCCGACCTGGCCGACCTGCGCGCGCTGCTGCCGGGGTCGGAGACGGTCGCCGCGCTCCGCCGGGAATGGGTCAACGCCGGCCTCGATCTGGTCCGTCTCGGTCTGGACCTCGACCGGCCGGACGAGGTGCTGGCCGTCGCGGCACGGCTCGCCACCGCCGAGCCGCTGCACGAGGCCGTGCAGGCCGGGCACGTCAGCGTGCTGGCGCGGACCGGCCGGCGGGCGACCGCCCGGGACCGGCTCGCCGAGATCACCGCCCGGCTCACCGCCGAACTGGGCATCGAACCCGGCCCGGAACTGGCCGCCGCCGGCCGTGAGCTGCGACGCGGTCCCGCGCCGCGCCGACCCGGGACGCCTCCGCCGGCCCGCGACGCGGCCGGCGGGAGACCGTCCGGACCGGACCCGGCCCGGGACGACGCGGACCTGATCGGCCGGGAGGCCGACCTCGCCGCGTTGTCCGGCCTGCTCGCCGAGCAGCGGGTGGTCACCGTCGCCGGGCCGGCGGGCGGGGGCAAGTCGGCGCTCGCCGCCGCCGTCGCGCAGCGGGCCGGCGAGGGGTACGCCGACGGCGTCGTCACCGTCGACCTCGCCGCCGCCCGTACCCCGGCCGACGCGTTGCGGGCGGTCCGTCGCCGCGTCCGCCGGGCCGGCCCGGACCCGGCACCCGTGGCCCGGCTGCTGGCCGACCGGCACCTGCTGCTGGTGCTGGACAACGTCGACCGTCTCACCGACACCTGCGCCGGCCTGGTGCACGACGTGGTGCGGGCCGGGCGTCGGGTCACCGTGCTGGTCACCTCGCGCGAGCCGCTCGGCCTGCCCTACGAGTCGGTGTGGCGCCTGCCGCCGTTGCCGGCGCTGACCACCGGCCCGGACGGGGTACGCGGCATGCCCGCCGTGCAGCTGTTCGCCCGCCGGGCCGCCCGGGCCCGACCCGGCTTCGAGCTGGGGGTCGAGGAGGTCGGCACGGTGGCCACCATCTGCGGCCTGGTCGACCGGCTGCCGCTCGCCGTCGAGCTGGCCGCCGAACGGATGGCCGACCGGACCCTGGACGAGCTGCTGCGCCACCTGGACAACCCGCTCGCCACCCTGGAGCCGCCCCGACGGCCCGGGCAGCCGGTGTCCGGGCGGTCGCTGTCCGCCGCGCTGCACCGCAGCCTCGACTGCCTGACTCCGGCCGAGCGCTGGTGCTTCGTCCGCCTCGGTGGGCTGCCCCGGCTCTTCGGCCTGGACGAGGTGGACCGGGTCTGCGGCGTCGCGCCCCGGTGGCGACCGGGTACCCGGGTGGTGCTCGACGGGCTGGTGGCGAAGTCGTTGTTGACGGCCCGGCACCACGCGGCGCGTCCCCGGTACACGATGCTGCGCACCGTGCACCAGTTCGCCGCCCGGCTGCTCGCCGCCGAGCCGGGCCGCTCCGGCGCCGTGCCGGCGCCCTCGGGCGGGGCGGGCTAGCCGGCGTCGGCCGCAGCCGGCTGCGGTCCGCGTCTTGACGTGCCGCATGTTATCGCTCACAGTCGATGGCAGGGCACAGGCACCGCAAGGCTCACCGGGCGAGCCGCGCTGGCCGGACCCTCGGCACCGCCGTCGAGGCGGGACGAGGTCTCGCACCACCACCGCTGCAACCCCGGAAGAGGAATCCGCATGAGACCCATGAGAGCCCTGCTGTCCACCAGCCTGCTGGCCGGCGCGCTAGCCGCCGGCATGGCGGTGGCGCTGGCGCCCCACGCCAGCGCCGGCACGACCCTGGGCGCGTCGGCGGCCGAGAAGGGGCGCTACTTCGGCGCCGCGGTCGCCACCGGCAAGCTGTCCGACAACACGTACGTGACGGTGCTGAACCGCGAGTTCAACTCCGTGGTGCCCGAGAACGAGATGAAGTGGGACGCCACCGAGCCCCAGCAGGGGCGGTTCAGCTACACCGGCGGTGACCGGCTGGTCAGCCACGCCCGGGCCAACGGGATGAGCGTGCGCGGCCACACCCTGCTCTGGCACGCCCAGCAGCCGAGCTGGGCGCAGGGCCTGTCCGGCACCGCGCTGCGCAACGCCGCGATCAACCACGTCACCCAGGTCGCCACGCACTTCCGTGGCCAGATCTACGCCTGGGACGTGGTCAACGAGGCGTTCGCCGACGGTGGCAGCGGTGGGCGCCGCGACTCCAACCTCCAGCGCACCGGCAACGACTGGATCGAGGCGGCCTTCCGGGCCGCACGGGCCGCCGACCCGGGCGCGAAGCTCTGCTACAACGACTACAACACCGACGGGGTCAACGCGAAGTCGACGGGCGTCTACAACATGGTGCGGGACTTCAAGTCCCGGGGCGTGCCGATCGACTGCGTCGGCTTCCAGTCGCACCTGGGCACCACGATTCCGGGCGACTACCAGGCCAACCTCCAGCGCTTCGCCGACCTCGGCGTGGACGTGCAGATCACCGAGCTGGACGTGATGACCGGCGGCAACCAGGCGAACATCTTCGGCACGGTCACCCGGTCCTGCATGGCGGTGTCGCGCTGCACCGGCATCACGGTGTGGGGCGTGCGGGACTGCGACTCGTGGCGCGGCTCGGACAACGCGCTGCTCTTCGACTGCGCCGGCAACAAGAAGGCCGCGTACACGTCGGTGCTGAACGCGCTCAACGCGGGAGGGTCCAACACCCCGCCGCCGACCACGCCGGGCAGCCCGACCACGCCGCCGCCGAGTCCGACGACGCCGGCGCCGCCGGTGCCGGGTGCGTGTTCGGCGTCGGTGTCGCTGAACTCGTGGACCGGTGGGTTCGTGGCGACGGTGAAGGTGACGGCGGGTTCGGCCGGTACGCGGAGTTGGGCGGTGAGTCTGACGTTGCCCGGTGGGGCGAGTGTGACGAACACGTGGAGTGCGACCGCCAGTGGTAGCACCGGCACGGTGCGGTTCGCGAATGTGGACTACAACGGCCAGCTCGGGGCCGGTCAGAGCACCGAGTTCGGGTTCCAGGGCACCGGTAGCGCGTCGGGGCTGACCCCGACCTGCGCCGCCCTCTGAGCCCGTCGTCGGCCCGGCCCGCGCGCACCGTGGGCCGGGCCGGCGGCCTCCCTCCCGTCCCCCCCGCCTTGGAGGAACCGTCGATGAGAGCCAAGATCGCGCTGTTCGCGGCCGTGCTGGCGACGGCGCTGACGACGGCGGTCGCCGTCGTCAGCGCCGCCGGCCCGGCGTCCGCCGCCGCGCTCACCCAGGTGACAAACTTCGGCACCAACCCGACAAACCTACAGATGCACCTGTACGTGCCGGACCGGCTCCCGGCCCGGCCGGCCCTGCTGCTGGTCCTGCACTACTGCACCGGCAGCGGTCCGGCCATGCACACCGGCTCCGGCTACAGCCCGCTGGCCGACCGCTACGGGTTCATCGTGATCTACCCGTCGGTGACCCGCAGCAGCAAGTGCTGGGACGTGTCGTCGCCGCAGGCGCTGCGGCGCGGTGGCGGCAGCGACCCGGTCGGTCTCAAGTCGATGATCGACTACGTGACGGGCCGCTACCCGGTCGACCCGGCCCGCATCGGCGTCGCCGGCGCTTCGTCCGGCGCCATGATGACCAACGTGATGGCCGGCGTGTACCCGGACGTCTTCCACGCCGGGGTCAGCTCGTCGGGCGTGCCGTTCGGCTGCTTCGCCACCACCAACGGCTCGGAGTGGAACAGCGAGTGCTCCGGCGGGCGGATCACCAAGACCCCGCAGCAGTGGGGTGACCTGGTCCGCAACGCGTACCCCGGCTACACCGGCCGGCGTCCCCGCATGCAGATCTGGCACGGCACCACGGACACCACGCTGAGCTACGTCAACTTCGGCGAGCAGATCAAGCAGTGGACGAACGTGCTGGGTGTCTCGCAGACCCCGAGCATGACGGACTACCCGCAGGCCAGCGCCACCCGGACCCGCTACGGCGGCACCGGTGGGACGCCGCCGGTCGAGGCGATCAGCTTCCAGGGCTACGGCCACTCGATTCCGTTCGACGCCGCCCAGGCGGTGCGGTTCCTCGGCTTCGACGGCACCGGGGCGACCACCCCGCCGCCGAGCCCGACCACGCCGCCGCCCAGCCCGACCACCCCGCCGCCCAGCCCGACCACGCCGCCGCCGAGTCCGACGACGCCGGCGCCGCCGGTGCCGGGTGCGTGTTCGGCGTCGGTGTCGCTGAACTCGTGGACCGGTGGGTTCGTGGCGACGGTGAAGGTGACGGCGGGTTCGGCCGGTACGCGGAGTTGGGCGGTGAGTCTGACGTTGCCCGGTGGGGCGAGTGTGACGAACACGTGGAGTGCGACCGCCAGTGGTAGCACCGGCACGGTGCGGTTCGCGAATGTGGACTACAACGGCCAGCTCGGGGCCGGTCAGAGCACCGAGTTCGGGTTCCAGGGCACCGGTAGCGCGTCGGGGCTGACCCCGACCTGCGCCGCCCTCTGAGGCACGTCTCCGGCGGCGCGACGATCCGTCGTCGCGCCGCCGGACACCGCGGGCGAACCGGCCGGCCGTAGCCGAGCCT
Organism: Micromonospora sp. NPDC049240; assembly: GCF_040647835.1. Taxonomy (NCBI): domain Bacteria; kingdom Bacillati; phylum Actinomycetota; class Actinomycetes; order Micromonosporales; family Micromonosporaceae; genus Micromonospora; species Micromonospora sp. NPDC049240. The sequence goes on along the minus strand of NZ_JBEZCX010000003.1, from coordinate 391,741 downwards.
TGTTACGAGACCGAGACATGCGCATTTCCCGTCATCGGTTGACGGTGAATCTTGTGAGCGTTAACACTCCGAGGAGGGTTATCCGTGGGTCCGTGAGTACGCAGGGGAGAGGAAGCTCGTGCGCAGACGATTTCTGGCCGCGCTCGGTGGCGTCGCGATCGCCGTCAGCCTGGCCGCATGCAGTGGTGAGGGCGCGGGTGGCGGCGGGGACACCAGCTCGGCCAAGCCCGGCGACCTGACCATCGGCGTCTCGATGCCGACCCAGACCTCGGAGCGGTGGATCGCCGACGGCAACTCGGTGAAGGAGAAGCTCCAGGCCAAGGGCTACAAGGTCGACCTGCAGTACGCCGGCGACGAGATCCCCACCCAGTCGCAGCAGATCGACCAGATGATCACGCAGGGCGCGGACGTGCTGGTGATCGCCCCGATCGACGGCACCGCGCTCAGCGGTCAGCTCCAGGCCGCCGCGGCGGCGAAGATCCCGGTCATCTCCTACGACCGGCTCATCCGCAACAGCCCGAACGTCGACTTCTACGTCAGCTTCGACAACTACAAGGTCGGCGTGGCGCAGGCCAACGCGCTCCTGGTCGGCCTCGGGCTGCAGAACAAGGACGGCTCGAAGGGCAGCGCGACCGGCCCGTTCAACGTGGAGTTGTTCGCCGGCTCGCTCGACGACAACAACGCCCACTTCTTCTTCAACGGCGCGATGGACACGCTCAAGCCGTACTTCGAGGCCGGCACGTTGAAGGTGAAGTCGGGTCAGACGAAGATCGAGCAGATCGCCATCCTGCGCTGGCAGCAGGAGACCGCGCAGAAGCGGATGGAGGATGTGCTCACCTCCAGCTACAACGACGGCAGCAAGGTCGACGGCGTGCTGTCGCCGTTCGACGGCATCTCCCGGGGCATCATCACCGCCCTGCAGAACGCCGGCTACCGCGGCGGGGCCAAGAAGATGCCGGTGATCACCGGCCAGGACGCCGAGGTCGCCTCCGTCAAGCTCATCAACGACGGCGTGCAGAGCTCGACCGTGTTCAAGGACACCCGCCTGCTCGCCGACCAGGCCGTGGTCGCCGCCGAGGCGTTCCTCAAGAAGCAGGAGCCCAAGGCGAACGACACCAAGGCGTACGACAACGGCGTCAAGGTCGTGCCCGCGTTCCTGCTGCCGGTGCAGACCGTCTACAAGGACGACATCAAGTCGGCGCTGATCGACTCCGGCTACCTGACCGCCGAGGAGGTCGCCGCCGGTCGGGCCGGCTGAGCCGCTCTCCGGCGGGCCCGGTGACGCACCTGTCGCCGGGCCCGCCGGCGCACCGACGCGACGGCCACGAGCAGGACGGTTTCCATGAGCGATCACATCCTCGAAATGCGGAACATCACGAAGACCTTTCCCGGAGTGGCCGCGCTCCAGGACGTCTCGCTCGCCGTCCGGCGCGGCGAGATCCACGCGATCTGCGGCGAGAACGGCGCCGGCAAGTCCACCCTGATGAAGGTGTTGTCCGGGGTGTACCCGACCGGCAGCTACGACGGGCAGATCGTCCTCGACGGCGAGCCGGTCGGGTTCCGGGGCATCCGGGACAGCGAGTCCCACGGCATCGTCATCATCCACCAGGAGCTGGCGCTGGTGCCGTACCTGTCGATCGCCGAGAACATCTTCCTCGGCAACGAGCGCCGTGGTCGCGCCGGGCTGATCGACTGGCACCGGACCAACGCGGAGGCCGCGGCGCTGCTGCGCTCGGTCGGGCTGCACGAGAACCCGGTGACCCCGGTGATCCAGCTCGGGGTGGGCAAGCAGCAGTTGGTGGAGATCGCCAAGGCGCTGTCCAAGAAGGTGCGGCTGCTCATCCTGGACGAGCCGACCGCGGCGCTCAACGACGTCGACTCGGCGCACCTGCTGGACCTGCTGCGGCGGCTCCGCGACCAGGGCATCACCTGCATCATGATCTCGCACAAGCTGGGCGAGATCACCGCGGTCGCGGACTCGACGACCGTGATCCGGGACGGCCGCACGGTCGAGACGCTGGACATGGGCGACGGCACGGCGACCCAGGACCGGATCATCCGCGGCATGGTCGGTCGCGACCTCGCGGCGTTCTACCCGACCCGGACGTCGACGCCCGGTGCCGAGGTGCTGCGGATCGAGGACTGGACGGTGCGCCACCCGACCCAGGACCGGCTGGTGGTGGACCACGCCTCACTCACGGTCCGCGCCGGCGAGGTGGTCGGCATCGCCGGCCTGATGGGCGCCGGCCGCACCGAGCTGGCGATGAGCGTGTTCGGCCGGGCGTACGGCCGGGACATCACCGGCCGGGTCTTCGTCAACGGCCGCCAGGTGCGGCCCCGCACGGTGGCCGAGGCGATCGCCGCCGGCATCGCGTACGCGACCGAGGACCGCAAGCACTACGGCCTCAACCTGATCGACGACGTGCGGGGCAACATCTCGGCCGCCGCGCTCGGCAAGCTCGCGCGCAACGGCTGGATCGACGGCAACGCGGAGATCACGGTCGCCGAGCGGGGCCGGCGCGACATGAACATCAAGGCGCCGAGCGTCATGTCGGTGGTGGGCAAGCTCTCCGGCGGCAACCAGCAGAAGGTCGTGCTGGCGAAGTGGCTGTTCACCGACCCGGACGTGCTGATCCTCGACGAGCCGACCCGGGGCATCGACGTCGGGGCGAAGTTCGAGATCTACACGATCGTCAACCGCCTGGTGGCGGACGGCAAGGCCGTCGTCATCATCTCCTCCGAGCTGCCCGAGCTGCTCGGCATGTGCGACCGCATCTACACCCTGGCGGCCGGCCGGATCACCGGCGAGGTGCCGGTGGGCGACGCCACCCAGGAGAACCTGATGGAACTCATGACCAAGGACAGGGATCTCGTCGGATGACCAGCACGAAGCCCGCCACCTCCCCGAAGGTCGACGCGCCCGACGCCGGCGCGGCTGCCACCCTGAAGACCGGGACCAGTGACCCGCGGACGCTGATCCTCGGCAACCTGCGGCAGAGCGGCATCTACATCGCCCTGGTGGTGATCGTCGCGCTGTTCGCGATCCTCACCGACGGCGTCTCGCTGAGCCCCGGCAACCTCACCAACATCGTTCTTCAGTACTCCTACATCCTGGTGCTCGCGATCGGCATGGTCATCGTGATCATCGGCGGGCACATCGACCTGTCCGTCGGGTCGGTGGTGGCGCTGACCGGCGCGGTCTCCGCCGTGCTGGTGATCCGGGAGGGCATGCCGTGGTGGGTCGGCATCCTCGCCGCGCTCGCCGTGGGCGTCGCGGTGGGCGCCTGGCACGGTCTCTGGGTCGCGTACGCCGGCATCCCGGCGTTCATCGTCACGCTGGCCGGCATGCTGTTGTTCCGTGGCCTGACGCTGCGGGTGCTGGACAACATCTCGCTGTCGCCGTTCCCGGCCGAGTACCAGCGGGTCGCGGCCGGCTTCCTCAACGGTTTGCTCGGTGGGCAGGGCTTCGACGCGTTCACGCTGTTCATCGGCGTCTTCGCGGTGGTGGGGTACGCGGCGAGCGTGTTCCGGACCCGGCTGGCCCGGGTCCGCCACGAGCAGCCGGTGGAGTCGTTCCCGCTCTTCGTGCTGCGGGTGGCGGTGGTCGGCGCCGTCGTCATGTGGTTCGCCTGGCAGCTCGCGCACGCCCGGGGCCTGCCGATCGTGCTGATCGTCCTGGCCGTGCTGGTACTCGTCTACGGCCTGCTCACCCGCCGTACCGTCTTCGGTCGCCAGGTCTACGCGATCGGCGGCAACCTGCCGGCGGCGACGCTGTCCGGCGTGCGGGTGAAGACGGTCAACTTCTGGGTCTTCGTCAACATGGGCTTCCTCTCCGCGGTGGCCGGCGTGATCTACTCGTCGCGCTCCAACGGGGCCCAGCCGGCGGCGGGGAACATGTTCGAGCTGGACGCCATCGCGGCGGCCTTCATCGGCGGCGCGGCGGTCACCGGTGGGGTGGGCACCGTGGTCGGCGCGATGGTGGGTGGCCTGATCATGGCGGTGATGAGCAACGGCATGCAGCTCATGGGCATCGACCAGTCGATCCAGTCGGTGGTGAAGGGGCTGGTGCTGCTCGCCGCGGTGGCGTTCGACATCTGGAACAAGCGCCGGGCCGCGGGCAGCCGGTGAGCGGCCGGCCGGACGGGGGTGCGCCGTCCGGCCGGCCAACCGGTCGCCGTCGTGCACCCGCGGCGGCCGGCAGTTGTCGTGTCGTTCCGCGTCCGATGTCAACTGTCCACACCCGCGCCGGCGCCCGACCGGATCGGCCACCCGCCGCGGCCCCGGCCGTCCCTCCGAGGGCGCTGCCGGGTCGTCCGTCCGGGGCGCACAGCGGCACGGCGCGGTCAGAAATGTTATCGCTGACATCAAACTGTGTAAATCATTGTGCCCGTCGCGGCATGGTCGCCCGGGCGGCCCTCCGGCCGCCGGTCGGGTCGGAAACAGGCCGTTGAGAGCGCTTCTGCGGGGCGTCGCGGCGGGTCTCCGGACATCCCTTCGGGTCGCTGCCCGATCCGCTCGCTCATCGGCCCTCGGGGTATCGATTGTTGTCGCTAACAATGAGCCTCGTCCGGGTGTCGACCGTCGGTCGCCGGCGTCCGTGGTGGATCTCCCGTCGACCTGGGCGGGCCGGTCCCCGCGCCGACGGCGGAGGGCGGAGTGTCGCCGTCGGCTCCGTTACGCAGCCGTTGCGCGGAGGTGTCTTGACGGATGTATATGTGAGCGCTAACACTAACTCCGTGACGCGGTGGAGGTGTAGATGAGCGACGTGGAGGCGACCGACCGGTACGTGGTCGGGGTCGATTTCGGCACGCTGTCCGGGCGGGCGCTCGTGGTGCGGGTCCGGGACGGCGCCGAACTCGGCACCGCGGTGCACGAGTACCGGCACGGGGTGATCGAGACGGCCCTGCCCGACGGCGGCCCGGCGCTGCCCCCGGACTGGGCCCTGCAGGACCCGGACGACTACCGCGACGTGCTGCGCGAGGCGGTGCCGGCCGCGCTGGCCGCCGCCGGGGTGGACCCGGCCCGGGTGGTCGGCATCGGCACCGACTTCACCGCCTGCACCGTGCTGCCGACGCTCGCCGACGGCACGCCGCTGTGCGAGGTCCCGGAGCTGCGCCACCGGCCGCACGCCTGGGTCAAGCTGTGGAAGCACCACGCCGCGCAGCCGCAGGCCGACCGGATCAACGCCCTCGCCCACGAGCGCGGCGAGCCGTGGATCGGCCGCTACGGCGGCAAGATCTCCGCCGAGTGGCAGTTCGCCAAGGGGTTGCAGATCCTGGCCGAGGACCCCGAGGTCTACCGGCGGGCCGAGCGCTTCATCGAGGCGGCCGACTGGATCGTCTGGGAGCTGTGCGGCGTCCAGACGCGCAACGCCTGCACCGCCGGTTACAAGGGCATCCGGCAGGACGGCCGCTACCCGTCGCCGGAGTACCTCGCCGCGCTCGACCCCGGCTTCCCCGACTTCGTGGCCAAGCTGGACGGCCCGCTGCTGCCGCTGGGCGACCGGGCCGGCGTGCTGAGCGCCCGCGCCGCCGCCTGGACCGGGCTGCCGGAGGGCATCGCGGTCGCGGTCGGCAACGTCGACGCGCACGTCACCGCCGCGTCCGCGCAGGCGCTGCGCCCGGGCCGACTGGTGGCGATCATGGGCACCTCCACCTGCCACGTGCTCAACGGCACCCACCCCGCCGAGGTCCCCGGCATGTGCGGCGTGGTCGACGGCGGCATCAGCCCGGGCGCCTGGGGCTTCGAGGCCGGGCAGAGCGGCGTGGGGGACATCTTCGGCTGGTTCGTGCGGCACGCCGCCCCGGCCGGCCTCGACTCGCACGAGCGGCTCACCGAGCTGGCCGCCGCCCAGCCGGTCGGCGCACACGGGCTGGTGGCGCTGGACTGGTGGAACGGCAACCGCTCGCTGCTGGTCAACCACGACCTCAGCGGGCTGGTCGTCGGGCTGACGCTGGCCACCCGGCCGGCGGACGTCTACCGCGCGCTGCTGGAGGCCACCGCGTACGGCACCCGGATGATCGTCGAGGCGTTCGCCGAGGCGGGCGTGCCGGTCGACGACCTGGTGGTGGCCGGCGGGCTCACCTCGAACCGCCTGCTGATGCAGATCTACGCCGACGTCACCAACCGGCCGCTGGGCATCATCGGCTCCGCCCAGGGGCCGGCGCTCGGGTCGGCCATCCACGCGGCGGTCGCCGCGGGGGCTTACCCGTCGATCCACGAGGCGTCGGCGGCCATGGGGCGGGTGGACGAGGCCGTCTACCGGCCGATCCCGGAGAACGTGCGGGCGTACGACGCGCTCTACGCCGAGTACCGGGCGCTGCACGACCACTTCGGCCGCGGCGCGAACGACGTCATGCTCCGCCTGCGGGCGATCCGGAACGCGGCGGTGGACGCCGCCGTGACGCCCGCCGACCCGGCCCTGGAGGTGGTCGGATGAACCCCGACATCGCCCGGCAGGTCACCGCGCTCCGCGAGACGGTGGCCCGCCTGCACGGCGAGCTGACCCGCTACCGCCTGGTGGCCTGGACGGCCGGCAACGTCTCGGCGCGCGTCCCCGGCCAGGACCTGATGGTGATCAAGCCGAGCGGCGTGGACTACGACGACCTGACCGCCGACACCATGGTGGTCTGCGACCTCAACGGGGTCGTGGTCGACGGTGCCGGCTCGCCGTCGAGCGACACCGCCGCGCACGCCTACGTCTACCGCGCGATGCCCGAGGTCGGCGGCGTGGTGCACACGCACAGCGGCTACGCCACCGCCTGGGCGGCCCGGGGCGAGGCGATCCCGTGCTGGTTGACCGCGCAGGCCGACGAGTTCGGCGGCGAGATCCCGGTCGGTCCGTTCGCGCTGATCGGCGGCGACGACATCGGCAAGGGCATCGTCAGCACGCTGTCCGGGCACCGTTCGCCCGCGGTGCTCATGCGCAACCACGGCGTGTTCAGCATCGGCAGGGACGCCCGCGCGGCGGTCAAGGCGGCGGTGATGTGCGAGGACGTCGCCCGCACCGCGCACCTGGCCCGCGCGCTCGGGCCGCCGCTGCCGATCGCGTCGGCCGACGTCGACTCGCTCCACGACCGCTACCAGAACGTGTACGGCCAGCGCCCGCCCGCCGGGTGACCCGGACCAGCACCACCTCATCCCACCACCACAACCGGTCGCCCCGGCCCGCCGGTCGCGCGCCCGGATCACCCCACCCCGAGGAGAACAATGCGAACCAGGAGTACGGCCCGTACGGTGATCGCGGTCCTGACCGGTGTGCTGCTCGCCGGCGGCATGGTCGCGTGCGGCAACAGCGACACCGGCGGCGATTCCGGCAGCGGCGGCAGTGACAAGCTCGTCCTGGGCTTCTCCCAGGTCGGCGCGGAGAGCGGTTGGCGGACCGCCAACACCACCTCGATCAAGGAGGCGGCGGGTCAGGCCGGCATCGAGCTGAAGTTCGACGACGCGCAGCAGAAGCAGGAGAACCAGATCAAGGCGATCCGGAACTTCATCCAGCAGAAGGTCGACGTCATCGCCTTCTCGCCGGTGGTGGAGTCCGGTTGGGACACCGTGCTCAAGGAGGCCAAGGACGCCAAGATCCCGGTGATCCTGACCGACCGCGCGGTCGACTCGGCCGACAAGTCGCTCTACAAGACGTTCCTCGGCTCGGACTTCGTCAAGGAGGGCCGACTCGCCGGTGAGTGGCTGGTGGAGCAGAAGAAGGCGGCCACCGGTCCGGTCAACATCGTCGAGCTGCAGGGCACGACCGGCTCGGCGCCGGCGAACGACCGGAAGAAGGGCTTCGGCGAGGCCATCGCGGCCAACCCCAACCTGAAGATCGTCGCGTCGCAGTCCGGTGACTTCACCCGCGCCGGCGGCAAGCAGGTCATGGAGCAGTTCCTCAAGGCCAACCCGAAGATCGACGTGCTCTTCGCGCACAACGACGACATGGGCCTGGGCGCGCTCGAGGCGATCACCGCGGCCGGCAAGGTGCCCGGCAAGGACATCACCATCATCACCGTGGACGCGGTGAAGGACGGCATGCAGGCGCTCGCGGACGGCAAGTTCAACTTCATCGCCGAGTGCAGCCCGCTGCTCGGCCCGCAGCTGATGGACCTGGCCAAGAAGGTCAAGGCCGGCGAGGAGGTGCCGCCCCGGATCGAGACCGAGGAGACCACCTTCACGCAGGAGAAGGCGAAGGAAGCGCTGCCCAACCGCAAGTACTGAGCCCCACACCGGGGGTCGCCGTCGCACCGACGGCGACCCCCGTGCCACCACCGTTTCAGAAGAGGTCCGATGGCATGACGGGTGACCGTCCGGTCCTGACCATGACCGGAATCAGCAAGACCTTCCCCGGGGTGCGCGCGCTCCACGACGTCGACTTCCGGCTGTTCCCGGGCGAGGTCCACGCCCTCATGGGCGAGAACGGCGCCGGCAAGTCGACCCTGATCAAGGTGTTGACCGGCGTCTACGGCACCGATGCCGGCTCCGTCACGCTCGCCGGTGAGCAGGTGTCCTTCTCCGGCCCGATGCAGGCCGCCGCGGCCGGCGTCAGCACCGTCTACCAGGAGATCAACCTCTGCACGAACCTGTCGGTGGCGGAGAACATCTTCATCGGCCGGGAGCCCCGCCGGCTGGGCGCCGTGCGCTGGGGCGAGACGCGTCGCCGGGCCCGGGCGCTCCTGGCCCGGCTCGACCTCGACCTGGACGTCGCCGCGCCGCTCGGGACGTACTCGCTCGCCGTGCAGCAGATGGTCGCCATCGCCCGGGCGATCGACGTGCGGGCCCGGGTGCTCATCCTCGACGAACCGACCTCCAGCCTGGACGCCGGCGAGGTCGCCCAGCTCTTTCGGATCATGCGCCAGCTCCGGGACGAGGGGATCGCGATCCTGTTCGTGACGCACTTCCTGGACCAGGTCTACGGCATCGCCGACCGCATCACGGTGCTGCGCAACGGCACCCTGGTGGGGGAGTACCGCACCGAGGAGTTGCCCCAGTTCAGCCTGGTGGAGAAGATGATCGGCCAGGAGCTGGACGTGCTGGAACGGCTCGACGAGCAGCAGAAACGCGCCACCGTCGCGCCGGACGGGCGAGCTCCGCTGGTGGACGCCACGGAGCTGGGCCGGCGCGGGGCGGTCGCCCCGTTCAGCCTGCGCATCCACGCCGGTGAGGTGGTCGGCCTGGCCGGTCTGCTCGGCTCCGGCCGCACCGAGGTGGCCCGGCTGATCTTCGGCGCCGACCGCGCCGACCACGGTCAGGTCCTCGTCGACGGCGGCCGGGCGCCGCTGCGTACCCCGATCCAGGCCATCGACCGGGGCATCGGCTTCTGCTCGGAGAACCGCCGCGCGGAGGGCATCGTCCCGGAGCTGTCGGTCCGGGAGAACATGATGCTGGCGATGCAGGCCGCGCGCGGCTGGCTCCGCCCGATCCCGCGCCGCCGGCAGGAGGAGCTGGTCCAGAAGTACGTCCAGGCGCTCAGCATCCGGCCGGCGAACCCGGAGCTGCCGGTGCGCAACCTGTCCGGCGGCAACCAGCAGAAGGTGCTGCTGGCACGCTGGCTCATCACCGAGCCGCGCCTGCTCATCCTCGACGAACCCACCCGCGGCATCGACATCGGCGCCAAGGCCGAGATCCAGAAGCTGGTGGTGCAGCTCTCCGACGGCGGCATGGCGGTGCTGTTCATCTCCGCCGAGCTGGAGGAGGTGCTGCGCCTGAGCCACCGGGTCGCGGTCATGCGGGACCGCGAGATGGTCGCCCAGCTCGACAACGACAGCTCGCTCGACGCCGACCGCGTCATGCGCACCATCGCCAGCGGAACCCCCCGGGAGGAGGTGAACCGATGAACACCGTCACCGAACGCCTCCGCCCGCTGACCGGGCACCGCCTGTTCTGGCCGGTCCTGGTGCTCGTGGTGATGCTCGCCGCGAACACCGTCTACCGGCCCGGCTTCCTCGCCGTGGAGGTCAAGAGCGGCCACCTGTACGGCACCCCGATCGACATTCTCCGGTTGAGCGCGCCGCTGATCCTCGTCGCGCTCGGCATGACCCTGGTCATCGCCACCGGCGGCATCGACCTGTCCGTCGGCTCGCTCTGCGCCATCAGCGGCGCGATCGCCTGCCTGCACATCAGCGAGTCGGCCGACCCGAACAGCCTGTCCACCGTGCTCACCGCGCTCGCCCTGGCGTTCGGCGTCGCGCTGGTGCTCGGCGCGTGGAACGGGGTGCTGGTCGCGGTGATCGGCATCCAGCCCATCATCGCCACGTTGATCCTCATGGTGGCCGGTCGGGGTATCGCCCAGCTCGTCACCGAGGGGCAGATCCTCACGATCAACTCCGAGCCCTACCGGGCCATCGGGGTCGGGCACGTCCTGACGCTGCCGCTGGCCATCCTGATCGCGCTCGCCGCGGCGCTGCTGGTGGCCGCGTTCACCCGGCGTACCGCGCTCGGGCTGATCGTGGAGTCGGTCGGCGGCAACGCCGAGGCCAGCCGGTTGGCCGGCATCCGGTCCCGACGCATCGTCTTCCTCGTCTACGTGGTCAGCGCCGCGTGCGCCGCGATCGCCGGCTTCATGGTCACCGCGAACGTGTCCAGCGCGGACGGCAACGCCGCCGGGCTCTGGATCGAACTCGACGCGATCCTCGCGGTGGTGATCGGCGGCACCTCGCTGGCCGGCGGCCGGTTCTCGCTGGGCGGCACCGTCCTCGGTGCGCTGATCATCCAGACCCTGACCACCACCGTGTACGCCATGAACATCTCGCCGCAGACGTCGCTGCTGTTCAAGGCCGTCGTCGTGATCGCCGTCTGCCTGATCCAGGCCCCTGCCTTCCGGGCCCGGTTCCGGTGGCGGCGCCGGCGCGGCGTCGAGCCCGGTCCGGCCACGCCGCAGCGGGAGAAGGAGCAGGTGCCGGCATGACCAGCACGTCGTTGTCCACCGTCCGGTCCTGGCGGCCCAGCCTGCCCCGGCGACACGTCCCGGTGCTGGCCACACTCGCATTGCTGCTGGTCATGTACGGCATCGGGGTGTCGCAGTACCGCGCCTTCTCCAACGTCCAGGTGGTCTTCAACGTCTTCATCGATAACGGTTTCCTTCTCGTGGTCGCGGTCGGCATGACGTTCGTGATCCTCACCGGCGGCATCGACCTGTCCGTCGGTTCGGTGGTGGCGATGACCACGATGGTGTCGGCCGCGCTGCTGCGCGACGGGATGCCGGCGGCCCTGGTGCTCGTCATCGCGTTGCTCATCGGCCCGACGCTGGGGTTCCTGATGGGCTGCGCGATCCACTTCTTCGACATCCAGCCGTTCATCGTCACGCTCGCCGGGATGTTCTTCGCCCGGGGCATGTGCACGTTCATCAGCGGCGCCTCGATCTCCATCACCGACGGCTTCTGGACCGGCATGTCCCAGGAGCGCATCGGCAATCCGGCCGGGAACTTCGTGTCGATCAGTGTGCTGATCGCGTTCGCGGTGGTCCTGGTGGCCGCGTACGTGCTGGCGTACACCCGGTTCGGCCGCAACGTGTACGCGGTCGGCGGCAACGCGCAGTCGGCGTTGCTGATGGGCCTGCCGGTCGGGCGCACCCGGATCGCCGTCTACACCATCAGCGGGCTGTGCTCGGCGATCGGTGGCATCCTGCTGTCGTTCTACACGCTCTCCGGCGCGCCGCTGATCGGCATCGGCATGGAGTTGGACGTGATCGCCGCGGTGGTGATCGGCGGGACCGTGCTCACCGGCGGGTCCGGCTACGTCTTCGGCACCGTCCTCGGCGTGCTGGTGCTCGGCGTCATCCAGACGCTGATCACGTTCGACGGCAGCCTCAACTCCTGGTGGACGAAGATCGTGATCGGCGGGCTGCTCTTCGCGTTCATCCTCCTCCAGCGCCTCATCGGCATCCGGTTCAAGTGACGGCTCCTAGCGCGGAAGGCAACAACATGGCAACTCACCCCCAGCCCGAGGTCTGGTTCCTCACCGGCAGCCAGGGCCTCTACGGCGAGGACACGCTCCGGCAGGTCGCCGACCAGTCCCGGGAGATCGCCGCCCGCTTGGACGCCTCGCCGGACATCCCGGTCCGGGTGTGCTGGAAGCCGGTCCTGACCTCCAGCGCGGACATCCTGGCCGTGTGCCGGGACGCGGCCGTGCAGGGCGCGGTCGGGGTGATCGCCTGGATGCACACGTTCTCGCCGGCGAAGATGTGGATCGCCGGGCTGGACGCGCTGCAGACGCCGCTGCTGCACCTGCACACGCAGGCCAACGTGGCGCTGCCGTGGGACACCATCGACATGGACTTCATGAACCTGAACCAGGCCGCGCACGGCGACCGCGAGTTCGGGTACATCCAGACCCGGCTCGGGGTGGCCCGCAAGACGATCGCCGGCCACGTCACCGACCCGCGGGTGGTCGGCCGGGTGGCGGCCTGGGCCCGCGCGGCGGTCGGCCGGTCGTCGATGCAAACGCTGCGCCTGGCCCGGTTCGGCGACAACATGCGCGACGTCGCGGTGACCGAGGGGGACAAGGTCGAGGCGGAGCTGCGGTTCGGCGTCTCGGTCAATACCTACGGCGTCAACGACCTGGTCGACGCGGTCGACCAGGTCGCCGACGCGCAGGTGGACGACCTGGTCAAGGAGTACGACGACACCTACCGGGTGGACGCGGCGCTGCGTCCCGGCGGCGAGCGGCACGACGCGCTGCGGTACGCCGCCCGCCAGGAGCTGGGTCTGCGCACGTTCCTGGACACCGGTGGCTTCCGCGCGTTCACCACGAACTTCGAGGACCTGGGCGGCCTACGTCAGCTCCCCGGCATCGCGGTGCAGCGGCTGATGGCCGACGGGTACGGCTTCGGCGGGGAAGGGGACTGGAAGACCTCCGTGCTGGTCCGGACGCTGAAGGCGATGGCCGTCGGCGTGGCGGGCGGCACGTCCTTCATGGAGGACTACACCTACGACCTGACGTTCGGGCACGAGCTGGTGCTCGGCGCGCACATGCTGGAGGTGTGCCCGAGCATCGCCGCCGACGTGCCGACGGCGGAGGTGCACCCGCTCGGCATCGGTGGGCGGGAGGACCCGGTCCGACTGGTCTTCAACGCGGCGTCCGGCCCGGCCGTGGTGCTCGGCATGGCCGACATGGGGGAGCGGTTCCGGCTGGTGGCCAACGTGGTCGACGTGGTGCCGCCGCCGCAGCCGTTGCGCCGGCTGCCGGTGGCCCGCGCGGTCTGGCGGCCCCGGCCGGACCTGTCCGGTTCGGCGGAGGCGTGGATCACGGCGGGCGCGCCGCACCACACCGTGCTCTCCCAGGCGGTGGGCGTGGAGGAGCTGCGCGACCTGGCCGCGATGACGCGTACCGAGCTGGTGGTCATCGACGGCGACACCGAGGCGCACCGCTTCGCCGACGAGTTGCGCTGGAACCAGGCGTACTACCGGCTCGCCCGCGGATTCTGATCGCGCCGGCAGTTCTGCACCGGAAACCGGTTCGGTCGCCGTGACGCGGGTCACCATTTCCGCCCCTGACGCGCCGGAGAATTGCCCGGGGTGGGGTGCCGGCACTCGCCGGAAATGCCCCACCCCGGTCCTTCGACCGGTCCGGAGCTGCGGCTTCCCCGTGGTCGCCACGAATGGGGAATGGGCTCGTCGTCAATTCTCCGATAATCCGACAGGATGACGCGAACGGTGGATCGACCGTACCGTGACCGGTGGGACAACTGGCGTAGACTGTCGCCACCCGGGCCGGCCCGGTCGACGTCGACCCGGTGCGGCCACGTGGGCAGTGGCGAAAGTGAGGTGGCCGTGCGCGGTCCTGCGATGACGGACGTGGCACGCCTCGCCGGCGTCTCGCACCAGACGGTCTCCCGGGTGCTGAACGGGCATCCCAATGTGCGGGAGCAGACCCGACTACGGGTCCAGGCGGCGATCACCGAACTCGGCTACCGACCCAACCGCGCGGCCCGCGCGCTGGTCACCGGCCGGTCCCAGGTGATCGGCGTGGTCGCGCAGAACACCACGCTCTACGGCCCGGCCTCGCTGCTGGCCGCGCTGGAGCAGACCGCCGCCGAGGCCGGCTTCGCGGTCAGCGTGGGCAGCGTCAGCGACCTCGACCACCGGTCCATCTCGGCCGCGGTGGAGCGTCACCTCGCGCACCGGGTGGCCGGCATCGTGGTGATCGCGCCGGTCGAGTCGGCCGGCGAGGCACTGGAACGGCTGCCCCACGACGTGCCGCTGGTGACCGTCGACGGTGATCCGCGTCGGCCGATCCCGCTGGTGACGGTGGACCAGGTGGCCGGTGCCCGGGCCGCCACCCAGCACCTGCTCGACGCCGGGCACCGGACGGTCTGGCACGTGTCCGGCCCGTCGGACTGGTTCGACAGCGCCGGCCGGATCGAGGGCTGGCGCGAGGCGCTGCGGCTCGCCGGCGCCGAGGTGCCGCCGCTGGTCCCGGCGGACTGGTCGGCCGCGGCGGGTTACCGGTGCGGTCAGATGCTGGCCCGGATGCCGGAGGTCACCGCCGTCTTCACCGCCAACGACCACCTGGCGCTCGGTGTGCTGCGGGCGCTGCACGAGCACGGCCGACGGGTGCCGGACGACATCAGCGTGGTCGGTTTCGACGACGTGCCCGAGGCGGCCTACTTCATCCCGCCGCTGACCACCGTGCGACCCGACTTCGGGGCGGTGGCCCGGGCGAGCCTCGATCTGCTGCTGACCCAGATCGAGTCCGCCAGCGTCGGGCCGCTGCGACAGACCATCGCGCCGACGCTGGTCCCGCGCCGCAGCGTCGGCCCGCCCCCGGTGCGCTGAACCGCTCTTGGCCATATCGGCCCCGCCGCTCGCCGGACGGCGTCGGCGGCTGCCGACCGGGCGTCCCCGGGCGTGTCCGGTCAGCCGGCTCGCGCGGCGGGGCGGAGCCGTCGCCGCCGGGTCGCCCGGCCCGGCGGCGACGGCGTCACCACGGAGGTACGCGGGGCGGGGCGCCGCGACGCGTACCCCGAGTCTCAGACGAAGCGCCAGCGCTGGTGCGCGGCGCCGGAATCGTCGCCGAGCACGGCCTGTGCCCCCTGGCTGCCGGAGCCGCCGCTCAGGCCGAGCACCCGACCGCCGTTCGCGCACTGGATCCGGAAGTAGCCGTTCCCGCCGTGGCGCAGCCGCCAGCGGTGGTCGGCGGCGCCGTTGTCGGCCCACTGGACGATTCGCGCGCCGGCGGCGGTGGAGCCGCCCTCGACGCCGAGCACCCTGCCGCTGTTCGAGTTGCGCAGCCGCAGGTAGCCGCCGGTGTCCACGAGCGCGGTCCAGAGGTGGTCGGCGGTGCCGGAGTCGCCCCACTGGATGACCAGCCCGCCGTCGGCGGTGGACATGTCCTGCACGCCGAGCACGAGCCCGCTGCCGAGGTTCTGGAGCCGACGGGCGCCGTTGGGCAGGAAACGCCACTGGTTGTCCGCGCTGCCGTTGTCCGGGTCCTGCACCGCCGTCGCGCCCTGCGCGGTCGAGCCGCCGGAGATGCCGAGCAGCTTGCCGCTGTTGACGTTGCGCAGCTTGTGGGTGCCGTCGCCGACGTCGACCACGGTCCAGAGGTGGTCGGCGGTGCCGTTGTCGGCCCACTGGAGGATCCGCGCGTTGTCGGTGGTGGACATGTTCTCCACGCCGAGCACCTTGCCGCTGTTGACGTTGCGTAGTTTCAGCGCCGACCCGTCGACCAGGAGCTGCCAGTCGTGGTCGGCGGTGCCGGTGTCGCCCCACTGGAGGGCGAGCCCGCCGTCGGCGGTGGACATGTTCTGGATGCCCAGCACGAGCCCGCTGGCGGCGTTGGCCAGCCGGAAGCTCGCCTCGCCGCCACCGCCGCCGCCCGTGCCGGCCCGCCAGTAGACCGTGTAGTTGAACCCGTGCGCGTCGTAGAAGGGTCCGAGGTTGACGGCGGCGCCGTTCGCGGTGGCGGTGAACGCCAGCGAGCTGCCTCCGGTCCGGGTGACCGAGGCGACGTCCAGCGTCGGCAGCGCGCTCAGCGTGGTGTTGCCGTAGTTGCCGGAGAGCACCACCGGCCCGTACATGACCGCCTGGACCGCCGCGTCGTCGTTGGCGGCCACCGTGGTCACCCGCATCGGCAGGCGGACCGTGACCACGTCCCCGGCGGCCCAGTCGCGGGTCAGCACGGCGTAGCTGCCCGGCGTGGTGGCGATGCCCTGCGCCGTGCCGTTGACGCTGACGGTCGCCCCGGTGGTCCACGACGGGATCCGGATCCGCATCGTCCACGACCCGGCCACCGAGCCGGTGACGGTGAGCGTCGTGGTGTCCGAGACCGGGTACGAGGTGCTCTGGGTGACCGTGATGCCGCGCTGGCTCCAGGTGAGCACCGAGGGCAGGAACAGGTTGACGGTCAGCGTGGTGCCGTTGTGGTAGTAGATGCCGTCGGCGAGGTTGGTGTTGGTCTCCAGCCCGGTGCCCTGGCAGCACCAGAAGGAGTTGTAGTCGGTGCTCCAGGTGCCGCCGCCCCAGGCCGGGCCGACACCGCGTCGACCGCCCGGGTTCAGCGGGGTGAAGTACGTGACGTGGCCGTGGCTGTCGGCCGGGTTCTGCTGGCCGATCATGTGGTTGAGCAGGGCCCGCTCGTAGAAGTCGACGTATCCGACCCGGTCGGGGTCGAGCTGCCACAGCTCCCGGGTCAGCTTGAGCATGTTGTAGGTGTTGCACGCCTCGCAGGTGTCGTTGCGCAGGTAGCCGGCGATGGCGTTGGGCGCGCGGAAGTGCTCGGCCTGGCTGTTGCCGCCGATGGCGTACGTGTGCGCGCCGACCGTGATGTTCCAGGCGTTGGTGGCGATGTCGCGGTAGCGGGTGGTGCCGGTGGCCTTGTACTCCCGGGCCGCGCCGATCCACTTCGGCACCTGGGTGTTCGCGTGCAGTCCGTTGAGCTGGTCGGAATTCGACGCGAGCGGGTTGAACACGGCGGCGTGGTCGAAGCGCTGCGCCGTGGTCAGCCACCGGGCGTCACCGGTCTGCTGGTAGAGGTCGGTGAGCACCGCGTTCATGCCGCCGAACTCGGTGCCGAGCATGGCCTGCATCTGGGCCGAGGTGAGCCGGCCGGTGCGCCAGTCGACCCAGCCGGCGAGCGCCAGCAGCACGTCACGGGCCTGCGTGCTGCCGATCAGGCGCCACACGTCGAGCAGACCGGCCAGCGTCTTGTGGACGCAGTAGTACGGCACGTTGCCGTTGCTCAGCGTCCGGGCCTCCAGCGCGGTGAAGTCGGACTCTCCGAAGCCGGACAGGTAACCGGTGTTGAAGCCGGCCGCGCCGTTGTTGGCCTGGCACTTCGCCAGCTCGGCGACCATGGTGACCGCCTTGTCCCGGCAGGTGGTGTCGCCGGTCACCGCCCAGGCCTGCGCCCAGGCGGTCAGGAAGTGGCCCTGCATGTGGGTGCGGAACGGGAAGTTCGGCGCGTCCCAGCCACCGTTGGTGGCGGCCCCGGCGGTGGAGAGCCGGTGGTTGGCGCGGAAGTTGTAGAGCAGCCGGTTGACGTCGACGAAACGCAGGTAGGCCAGCGTGCGGTTCTGGTTGTCCAGCCAGCGGCTCGCGGTCAGCCGTACCTGGCCGGGGTCGAACGCGTACGCGGAGACGCCGATGTCCGGGCGGGCCGGGGCCAGTGCCGCGCCGGCCGTGCCACCGCCGGTGAGGGAGCCGACGGCGGCGCCGGCGGTGGCCGCGACGGCGGTCGCGCCGGTCGTGCGCAGGAGCATCCGGCGGTTCATGAGGGGAGCGGGCATGCGAAGCCTCCGGGACGGGAGTACGGGGTCGGCCGGGCGGGCCGTCGCCCGCCCGGCCGCCGGATCAGTTGCGCAGGTTCCACTGCTGGTTGGCGCCGCCGTTGCAGGTCCAGAGCGCGACCTTGGTGCCGTTCGCGGTGCCCTGGCTGGTGGCGTCGAGGCAGAGCCCGGACTGGGCGCTGCTGATGGTGCCGTTGCCGTTGAGGTTCCACTGCTGGTTGGCCTGGCCGTTGCAGTCCCAGATGATGGCCCGGGTGCCGGCGGTGGTCCCGGACGCCTCGGCGTCGAGGCACTTGTTGCCGTACACCTGGAGTTGCCGGGCGGCGGTGTAGGTCCAGCGCTGCATGGTGCCGCCCCAGCAGTCCCAGAGCTGCACCTGGGTGCCGTTGGTGGTGCTGCCGTTCGGCACGTCGACGCAGCGGCCCGACTGGCCGCCGACGATCTCGACGTTCTGCCGGCTGCCGCCGGTGGCCGCCGCGTAGCCGGCGGCGGTGATGTTGGCCTGGACCGCGTTCTCGGTGGCGTCGGTCGGGTAGCCGGAGGTCATCACGCCCTCGTAGAACGTGCCGGCGGAGCCGTGGCTGTTGTCGCCGCCGATGCCGAGGATGATCGCGCCTTCCTTCTTCATCGGGTTGTAGCCGGGCGCGTTGGGACGGGGCCCGTTGTAGTACGTGGACAGCGCGCCGGACTGGGCGTTGCCGGCCCGGATGGCCCAGTGGTTCGGCTCGCCCTTGACGATCGCGGTCAGGAACCGGTGGCTCACCGACGGGTCGTTGGCGTTGTAGCCGGGATTGACGCCGGAGAAGAGGCCGTTCTCCAGGTCCGCCATCACCCAGGGGCCGTTGCCGGTGCCGTAGCCCCAGACCTTGATGTTGCCGAAGTAGATGGCTTCCATGGTGCCGTTGCCGTTGTCGCGGCTGTTGGTCTCGGCGTTGCCGTAGTCGAAGCAGCAGCCGCCGTTGTAGTGGGTGCCGTCGAAGATGGCGTACATGCCCTCGGGTTGGTCGCCCTTGGCGATGCCGTTGGTGCTGTTGTTCCGGTAGCCGGTGCCGGGCGCCACGAACACCCCGTACGCCTTGCGGCCGTTCAGCGTGACCGGGGCGAGTGTGGCGTCGGCGAGGTTGTCGTAGCCGCCGGCCGCCGGGCCGGAGAACCCGCCGGGCGGGGCCTGGGTCAGGTGGTTGCCGCGGCCGGACTGGTCGTAGATGACGCTGATCAGGCAGCTCGTGTTGGCGCAGAACGTGTCCTGGGTGGCGGCGTTCGCGACGTCGCCGGCGGCGAGCGCCGCGACGTCGCGGGTGGTGTTGTCGGACGCGCGGCGCAGCTGGTAGAGCGGCCCGGCGTAGGCGCCGTAGAGCGCGCGGGTGGTGCTGTGCGCGGCCACGCAGGGCGTGCCGCCGGCGGCGTAGATGTCGCAGGGGCCGGTGCCGGCGGCGCGCGCCGGGGACGCGGTCGGGCCGATCACGGACGCGGTCACGGCGACCAGCAGGGCCAGGGGGGCGAGCGCGACCGCCAGGCGACGACGGGTGGTGGTGGGGTCCATCGATCCTCCTCCAACGGAGATGACGACCAAGTTAACGCTAACAATCGCTCTTAGCGTGGCGTTTACATAGTCGACTGTCAACGCTTCGTTGGCATCAGAGATCAACGAGAAGCGATGTTAGCGCTCTCAACATTGTCGCTGCGGCACGGATGCCGTACGCTCTGCTCGCGGCCCGCCCTCACGGTTCTGTGAGGAGCAACCATGCCCTTGAACCGCCTGCTGACCCTGGGGGTCGGCGCCTGCGCGGCGGTCGTGCTCAGTGTGCCGGTCGCCGCGGTCCCGGCCTCCGCCACCGGGTCCCACCCGCACCGCCACGGCGGCAGTCTGGTGCTGGTCGGCGGCGCGCTCGCCGACGACAACCGGGAGATCTACGACGACATCGTCCGGCTGGCCGGCGGCCCCGGAAAGGCCCGGATCGGCATCCTCACCGCGGGCGCGCCGGTGCCCGCCGAGGATCCCGACGCCGGCACGCCGGACTGCAACAACAGCGTCTGCAACGGCGACTACTACGCCGATCTGTTCCGTTCCTACGGGGTGGCCGACGCCCGGTGGATCCCGATCGACCTGGACCACCCGGGCGCCGCCGACGATCCGGCGGTGGTCCGGCAGATCGAGTCGATGACCGGGTTCTTCCTCGGCGGCGGCGACCAGTACCGCTACGTCACCACGATGACCCGGGGCGCGGCGCAGCGGGACAGCGCGGCGCTGGCCGCGATCCGGCGCAAGCTGCGGGGCGGCGCGGTGGTCGCCGGCACCAGCGCCGGCGCGCAGATCATGGCCGGCCGGGACATGATCACCGGTGGTTCCACCGAGCCGGGGCTGCGCGACGGTGCGAAGCCGGGTTACTTCGACGATCCGGACGTGCTCGGCTACCTGCCGCGCGGCGGGTTCGGGTTCTTCACCGCCGGGCTGGTCGACACGCACTTCTCCCGCCGGGGGCGGGAGGCGCGGTCGATCCGCCTCGCCTCGGACACCGGGCACGACCGGGTGTTCGGCCTGGACGAGAACACCGCGTTGGAGGTGACCGGCGTCGGCGGCCGGCGGCAGTCGCTTCGGGTGCTCGGGCAGCGTGGGGTCGGCGTGCTGGACCTGCGTCGGGCCCGGGTCACCGACCACGGCGGGGTGTGGGGGATCGAGGGCGTGCGGTGGAGCCGGCTCACCGCCGGGGACGCGTACGACGCGCCGCACTGGCGGCTCGTGCCGGCCGCGGGCAAGTCGCGCGTCCGGCCGGCCGCCGGCGCGTGCGCCGCGACGCCGTCCGAGGACGTCTTCTACGACTACGCCATGGTCGGGCTGGTGGAGGACGGTCTGGCCGCTCGTGCCGGGTGCGTGGCGGTCGGCGGCACGTCGTACGAGAAGGACCCGATGTGGGTGGCGCGGCTGACCCGGGGCGCCGGCTTCGCGGCCTGGCGCGGCGCGACGGCCACCACGTTCACCGATGTGGTGGTCGGCATCCGACCGGCCTGACGCGGGCGGGCGGCGTCGGGCCGGGTGCTCGGCGCCGCCGTCACCGGCATGTAACAGAAGTTACTTATTGAGCAGTGAACGTAATGGATGTAACTTCTGTTTCATCGCTTCGTGGCCCCTCGGAGGTGCCCATGTCCCCTTCCCGCAACTCTCGCCGGCTCGCCGTGACGGCGGCCGCCGCCGCGCTGCTCACCGTCGCCCCGCTCGGCGTCACCGCCGCACACGCCCAGGTCACCCGGGTACGTCAGGGCAGCGCCACGGACGCCAGCCGGGCGAGCTGGTCCGGCCCGGCGTACACCATGAACGGCTCCGGCGGCATCGTCACCGCCACCATGACCAGGGCGGTCGACGCGATCCGCGGCGGCACCGGCGCGATCGACGTGGTGGTGGTCGCCGGCTCCGGCTCCGGCACCCCGGAGTGCGACGTGATCACGCCGCTGGCCGGCGTCAACTCCTGCACCACGCTCACCCTGACCGCCACCGCGGACGGCAACAACAGTCAGGTCAACGCGGACATCCGCAACGCCGAGTTCGTCTACTTCGCCGGCGGCGACCAGTGCCGTTACGTGGCCTGGAAGGGCACCGCGCTGGAGGCGTCGGTCGAGTCGGTGGTGGCCAAGGGCGGCGGCGTCGGCGGCGGCAGCGCCGGGCACCACGTCAACAGCGACGTGGTCTACGACGCCTGCACCGCGAGCACCACCTCGGCGACCGCGCTGGCCAACCCGTACGACAGGTCGTTGACGTTCACCACCGGCATGTTCCGCTGGCCGAACTACGCCGGCACGATCAACGACTCGCACTTCGTCACCCGGGACCGGATGGGCCGGACCATCGCGTTCGTGGCCCGCGCGGTCAAGGACGGGCTGGTCGCCGGCGGCAAGGCGTGGGGCGTCGGCGTCGAGGAGGGCGCGTCGCTCTACGTCGACCGGGCCGGCCGGGCCACGCTCAGCGGCCCGAGCGCGTACGTGGTGCTCGGCGACCACCAGCCCGAGGTGGCCGTGTCCGGGCAGCCGCTCACCTACACCGGCGTCAAGATCTGGAAGCTGACCGACGGGCAGAGCTACGACTTCGCCAACCGCCCCACCTGCGGCTACTACCTGCGCAGCGTGCGCGCCGGCGTGCCGGACAGCAGCCTCTACAGCGGCACGCCGGTGACCGACTGCTCGTCCACCCCGCCGCCGTCGGGCGGGTCGTCCTACGCCGAGGTGGAGCCGAACGACTCCCGGACCGCCGCGAACGACATCTCCGGCCTGACCTACCCGGCCACCGTCACCGGGGACATGAAGAGCACCGCCGACCGGGACTACTTCTCGCTCACGCTCGGCAGTGGACAGACGCTGACCGTCAACTGCGCGGTGCCGTCCGCCTACGACGCGGACCTGTACCTGCTCAGCGCCACCGGCAGCACGTTGACCCGGTCGGTGAACGACGGCGCCGGGACGGACGAGTCGGTCACGCTGACCCGGACCGCCTCCGGCTCGGCCACCTACCACCTCGACCTGGAGGCGTACGCCGGCTCCGGCGCCGCCGACTACGCCTGCGCGGTCACGAAGTCCTGACCGGACGGGGTTCGTGGGCGGGCGGGCGACGCCCGCCCGCCCACGGGCCGGTGGGCCGTTACGCTCTGCTCGTGCCGAACTCCGAAGCTGTCGACGATCCGCACGTGGTGGGCGTCGCGGCGCTGATCCGTGGGCGGCTCGGCGAGTGCAGCCCGGCCGAGCGCCGGGTCGCCCGCACGTTGCTCGCCGCCTATCCCTCCGCCGGCCTGGGCACGGTGGCCGCGCTCGCCGAACGCGCCGAGGTGAGCGCGCCGACCGTGCTGCGGCTGCTGTCCCGGCTCGGCTTCGGCGGGTACCCGGAGTTCCAGCGCGCGCTGCGCGACGAGTTGGCGGAGCGGGAGACCTCGCCGCTGACCGCCTACCGGGCCGCCGAGCACGGCGGGGCGCCGCCGGAGGGCGCGTTGCCCCGGGCCGCGGCGACGCTGCCGGCGGCGGTGGCCGGCACGCTCGCCGACCTGCCCCGGGGGGAGCTGGACGCGGCCGTGCGGCTCCTCGCCGACCAGCAGTTCCGGGTCACCGCGGCCGGCGGCCGGTTCTCCGCGCTGGTGGCCAACTACCTGGTGCTGCACCTGATGCAGGTGCGCGGCAACAGCCGGCTGCTGCCGCCCGGGCCGGTGGCGCGCGCCGACATGCTCGTCGACGTCGGCAAGCGGGATCTCGTCGTGCTCTTCGACTTCCGCCGGTACGAGGAGCCGACGCTGGCGCTGGCCCGGGAGGTGACCGCGCGGGGCGCTCGGGTGGTGCTGTTCACCGACCGCTGGCTGTCGCCGGTGGCCGGGCTGGCCGAGGTGGTGCTGCCCGCCCGGGTCGACTCGCCGTCGCCGTACGACAGCTTCGTGCCCACGCTGGCGTTGGTGGAGACGCTGGTCGCGGCGCTGATCGACAGGCTCGGCCCGGTGGCCGGCGCGCGGCTGAAGGCGATGGAGGGGGCGCAGCAGGCGTTCGGCGACCACTGAAACGTCCGTTACAAAAAACTGTAACCCCACCGAGATCGTAACGTGAGTTACAGTCCGGGGGCTGGCTGATCCGGCCCCCGGAAGGACTCCCCATGCGCATCCGTTCCCTCGCTCTGGTCGGCGCGACCACGGCGTTGCTCGCCGCCACCACCGCCTGCGGTGGCGCCGCCACCGGCGGCGCCACCGACGAGATCAAGCCCGTCTCGGTCACCATCGACGGTGTCGGACCGGTCGAGACCGACAAGGCCGTCGCCGCCAAGGTCCCGTCCGACGTCCGCGGTCGCGGCACCGTCACGGTCGCCACCAACGCCCCCTACCAGCCGTTCGTCGACTTCAAGGTGGAGGGCCGCACCGACCAGTTCGTCGGCCTCGACCCCGACCTGTTCCAGGCCGCCTCGGCCCGGCTCGGCCTCAAGGCCACCTTCACCCAGCAGCCGTTCGACGGCCTGGTGCCCGGCCTCCAGGCCGCCAAGTACGACGCCATCGCCGGTGGCATCACCGACAAGAAGGAACGCCAGCAGGTCGCCACGTTCGTCGACTACTCCGCCTCCGGCACCGGGTTCCTGGTCGCCGCCGGCAACCCGCTCGGCGTGAAGACGGTGGCCGACCTCTGCGGCCGGACGGTCGCCGTGCAGAAGGCCAGCAACCAGGCGAAGAACCTGGCCACGTACGCCAAGCAGAGCTGCGCCGGCCGGCCGCTGGAGATCAAGGAGTACCCGGAGAACCCGCAGGCGGTGCAGGCGCTGATCGCCGGCAACGTGCAGGTGGTCGCCGCCACCCGGGTCAACCTGGTGGAGACCGCCGGCTCGCTCGCCGGCAAGGCCGAGCTGGTCGACGACCCGTCCTCGCCCAACGGCTGGCTGGCCAGCCCGAACGGCTTCGGGTTCCTCAAGGCGAACAAGGAGCTGGCCGAGGCGTACCGGGCCGCCGTGCAGTCCCTGATCGACGACGGCACCTACGGCAAGATCCTGGCCCACTGGAAGCAGACCCCGATCGCGATCGACAAGGCCACCGTCGACCAGGCCATCGACTGACCGGCGGACTACCGCCCCCCGAACCGCGGTCGCCGGGCGCCCTTTCGACTCCGTGAGGGCGGGCCCGAAGGCGCCCGGCGACCGCCGCACCCCTGCCGGAGGCACTCCCACGATGACCACCACCGAAACCCCGACGGTACGGGTCGTCCCCGTCCGCCACTACGGCCGCTGGCTCACCGCGCTGGTCGTGGCCGGGCTGGCCGCGATGTTCCTGCGGGCGTTGCTGACCAGCCCCAACCTCGAACCCCGCACCGTGGCCCACTACCTGTTCCAGGACTACGTGCTCGACGGCGTGGTCACCACGCTCTGGCTCACGCTGCTCGCCATGCTGCTCGGCACCGCCGGTGGCGTCCTGCTCGCCGTGCTGCGGCTCTCCGACAACCCGGTGCTGCGCGGCGTCTCGTGGACGTTCATCTGGGTCTTCCGCGGCACCCCGCTGCTGGTGCAGATCATCTTCTTCGGGTTCCTCGGCGCGCTGTTCCCCCGGATCACGCTCACCGTGCCGTTCACCGGCACCGTGCTGTTCGACCGCCCCACCAGCGTGGTGATCACCGGCACCGTCGCCGCCGTGCTCGCGCTGTCGCTCAACGAGATGGCGTACGCGGCCGAGGTGATCCGCGGCGGCATCCTGGCCGTCGACGACGGGCAGACCGAGGCCGCCGCCGCGCTCGGCATGGGCCCCACGCTCACCCTGCGCCGGGTGGTGCTGCCCCAGGCCATGCGCGTGATCATCCCGCCGATGGGCAACGAGACCATCACCATGCTCAAGTCGACCGCGCTCGTGTCGATCATCGCCGGACGGGACCTGATGACCGCCGTGCAGAGCGTCTACCAGAACAACTACAAGGTGATCCCGCTGCTCCTGGTGGCGGCGATCTGGTACCTCGCCCTGGTCAGCCTCCTCTCCGTCGGCCAGTGGCTGATCGAGCGCCGGTTCGGCCGCGGCTTCGCCCGGGGAGGCGTGCGATGACGGCGATGGTCCGTGCCGAGGGCGTGACCAAGCGGTTCGGCCCGGTCGAGGTGCTCAAGGGCATCGACCTGACCGTGGCCCCCGGCGAGGTGGCCTGCCTGCTCGGCCCCTCCGGCTCCGGCAAGTCGACGTTCCTGCGCTGCGTCAACCACCTGGAACGCATCGACGGCGGGCAGCTCTCGGTGGACGGCGAGCTGGTCGGCTACCGCCGCCAGGGCGACAAGCTGCACGAGTTGAAGGCCCGCGAGGTGGCCGTGCGCCGCCGGGACATCGGCATGGTGTTCCAGCGGTTCAACCTGTTCCCGCACCTCACCGCGCTCGGCAACGTCACCGAGGCGCCGGTGCGGGTGCTGCGCACCCCGCGCGAACGCGCCCGCGCCGAGGCGATGCGCCTGCTCGACCGCGTCGGGCTGGCCGAGCGCGCGGACCACTACCCGAGCCAGCTCTCCGGCGGCCAGCAGCAGCGGGTGGCGATCGCCCGGGCGCTGGCCATGCGCCCGAAACTGATGCTCTTCGACGAGCCCACCTCCGCGCTCGACCCGGAACTCGTCGGCGAGGTGCTGGACGTGATGAAGGGGCTCGCCGCCGACGGCATGACCATGGTGGTGGTGACGCACGAGATGGGCTTCGCCCGCGAGGTCGCCGACCAGGTCGCGTTCCTCGACGACGGCGTGGTGGTCGAGGCCGGCCCGCCGGACGAGGTGCTCGGCCGACCCCGCCACGAGCGCACCCGCGCCTTCCTCGACAAGGTGCTCTGACATGGACCCGCTGCTGCGCGCCGCCGGTGACCGGCTGACCGCGTACCACGACCGGCTCGCCCGACTGGTCGCGGTCGACTCCGGCTCCGGCCAGGTCGACGGGCTGCGGGAGGTCTTCGACCTGGTGCAGGGCTGGTGCCTCGGCGCCGGGCTGTCCGTCGAGCGGGAACCCGTCGCCGACCCGGCCGGCCGGCCGCTCGGCGACGTGCTGGTCGCCCGCCGCCGGGGCGCCGGCACCCGCCGGATCCTGCTCGCCGGCCACCTGGACACCGTGTTCCCGCCGGGCACCGCCGCCGCCCGCCCGTTCCGGGTGCAGGACGGTCGGGCGTACGGGCCGGGGGTCAGCGACGACAAGGGCGGCGTGCTCGCCGGACTCGCCGCCGTCGAGGTGCTCGCCACGTTGGACCGGCACCGGTACGGCGAACTGGTGCTGGTCTGCACGCCGGACGAGGAGATCGGGTCGGTGGGCAGCCGGCCGCTGCTGCGTACCCTCGGAGCCGAGGCCGACGTGGCGCTCTGCCTGGAGTGCGCCCGCGACAACGGCGACCTGGTCTCCGCCCGCAAGGGCGTCGCCGACCTGGCGGTGACGTTGCGCGGGCGGGCCGCGCACGCCGGCATCGAACCGGAGCGCGGCGCCAACGCGCTGCTCGCCGCCGCCCGGCTGACCGTGGCGCTGGACCAGCTCAACGGCCGCTGGCCCGGGGTGACGGTGAACGTCGGCGCGTTGGAGGCCGGCGGCCGGCCCAACGTGGTCGCCGACCGGGCCCGGATGCTTGTCGACCTGCGGGCCTGGCGCACCGGCGAGTACGAGGCCGCGCTGGCCGAGATCCGCCGGCTGGTCGCCGCGCCGCTCGTCTCCGGCGTGCACGCCGAGCTGGCCGTGCAGGCGCCCACCCCGCCGTGGGAGCCGGACCCGGCCGGGCGCCGGCTGGCCGAGCTGGCCGCGAAGGTGGGCGCCGGGCTCGGCGTACCGGTGTCGCACGCCGCGACCGGTGGCTGCGCCGACGCCAACCTGCTGGCCGAGGCCGGCGCGACCGTGCTGGACGGGCTCGGCCCGGTCGGCGGGGCCGACCACAGCCCGGGGGAGTGGCTCGATCTCGACTCGGTGGTGCCGCGGGTGGCGTTGCTGGCCGGCCTGGTCGACGCGCTCGGCCGAGCCGACACGTAGCGTCGGGTTGGGCCTGGCCCGGCGGCTCGCCACGGCCTGCCCGGAATGCGTCGCGCCCGGGTTCGGCCCGCGCGGCAACCCCTGAGCGCCGTCCCGGTTCAGGCCAGCCGGGCCCCGGCCCGGTTCGGCGGTCGCAGGCGGCCGACGCGCCGGACCGGTGGCGGGGCGCTGGGACGCACCTCGACGAGGGTCAGCTCCGCGTCGTGCCAGACCATGCCGTGCAGGCCGCAGCAGCCGGCGCGTACCGCCCGGTCGAGCAGGGGGGAGTGCCGGCGCAGCGCGGCGAGCGTGGCGCGCACCCGTTCGGGTCCGCTCCCGTGCGGCAGCGAACAGGCGGTATGGCCGAGCACCACCACCAGCGGTGTGCCGAGGTGACCGACCGCGTACTCCAGGCTGCCCCGCACCGAGGGCCCGGTGCTCAGACCGGCGGCGCGGACCGCGAACACGTCGGCGCCGCCGAACACCGTCACCGCTTCCGGCTGCGGATCGGCGCAGGAGAGGACCGCCGCCACCGGTGCGCCGGCCGGGGCGAACGGCGTGGACGCCGCGCCCACCCGGAACCGGTGGTGTCCCGCCCGCAGCCGGGCGAGGGCGAAGCTCGGGCTGACGGGCCATCCCTGCGGCGGCGATCCGGTCATGTCCATCACTGCTCCTCGTGACGAGCCACTGTCGTGCGTCTCACGATACACGAATTAGAAATCGTGTAATAGAGTGCGCTTGTCTGAAGGAGGTGGCGATGGACGTCGCACTGGTCCTGGGAGTCCTGATCGGGCCCGCGTCGGCGGTGCTCGGCGCGTTGGCGGTGCCCGACCCGCGCCGGGCCGCCCGGGTGGTGGGCGCGTTGCTCGGTCTCAGCGCGGTGGCGGCCACCGCGCTGCTGGTCCGGGTGGCGGCCGACCCGGCCGTACCGGGCGTGCTCACCCGCGTCGACACGCTCGGGCCGGCGTTCTCCGTCGGCGTCCGCGTCGACCGGTTCACCGCGCTGTTCGTGCTGCTCGTCTGCGGGCTGGCCGCCGTCGTCGCCGGCTACGCGCGCCGCTACCTCGACGGCGAGCCGGGCGCCCGCGCGCTCCAGGGCCGGGTGGCGGCGGCCACCACCGCGACGCTGGTGATGGCCACCGCACCCAGCCTGGTGCAGTTGGCCGTCGGCTGGATCGCGGCCGGGCACCTGCTGGTCGGCCTGATCGGCCACTACCGGGACCAGCCCAGGGTGCGGGCCGCCGCCCGCCGGACCCGGCGACTGTTCCTCGCCGGCGACGCCGCCCTGGTCGCCGGCCTCGCGCTGCTGGTCACGCCCGCCGGCGACGCCGACCTGGACGCGGTGCGCGCCACCGCCGGCGACCGGCCCGGGTGGCTGCTCGCCACCGCCGGCGCGCTGCTGCTGGCAGCCGCCATGGTCCGGTCCGCGCAGGTGCCGGCGCACCGCTGGCTGCCGTCCACCCTGGACGCGCCGACCCCGGTCTCGGCGTTCCTGCACGCCGGAATGGTCAACGTGGCCGGGTTCCTCATGATCACACTGGCGCCGGTGGTCACCGCCGCGCCCGGGATGATGCCGGCGATGGTGCTCGTCGGCCTCGTCACCGCCGTCTCGGGGCTGCTGTTCGCCGCGGTGCGCACCGACGTCAAGGGCACCCTCGCCCGGTCCACCGTCGCGCAGATGGGGTTCATGCTCACCCAGTGCGGGCTCGGCGCGTTCGGGCTGGCCGCCGTGCACCTGGTCGGGCACGCCGTCTACAAGGCGTACGCGTTCCTCTCCGCCGGTGGCGCGCTCCAGGCGCAGGCCCGCGCCGCCGGCACGCCACGACCGGAGGGCCCGCCACCCACCCGGTCCCGCGTCCTCGCCGCCGCGACGGTGATCGTCACCGTGCTCGCCACCGAGCTGCTGCTCGGGACCACCGCGAGCGGTGCGCTCAGCGCCGCGCTGGTCGCCGCCGCCGCGCTCGCCGCCGTGTGGTCCGCCCTCGCCGACCGGGCGCTGCCGGCCCGTACCGCCGCTGCCCTCACCGGCACCGTGGCGGCGCTGGCCGGCGGACACCTCGTCGCCGGGCGGGTGGTCGACCGCTGGCTGGCGCTGCCGACCGGGACGAGCCTGCTCGGCGTCGGCGCCGTGGCGTGCGTGCTCGCCGTGGTGGCCGTCGCCGGGGCCGTGCTGCGCCGCCGGCCGAGCGCCACGCTCTGGTGGTGGGCCTGGCACGACGGCGCCGCCGTGCCGCGGGCCCGCCGGACGGCCCCGCCCGGCGGGCCGACCCCCGCGGCGCTCACCGTGCCGCGCCCCGGCCTGCTCGACCGCTCGGACGGCGCGCGGGTCGTCGCCGCGGCGACCGCCGCCGCCGACCACGTCGGCGCCGTCGGACCGCTGGACGCCTTCGTCGCGGTGAACCCGCTCGCCGGCCGGGAACGCGTGCCGTTCGCCCGGGCCACCGCCGAGCTGCGGGGTCTCGCCGGCACGCGGACTTACCTGCCGGCCGCCGAGTACCGGCAGCGGCTGCGCGACGGCCGGATCACCCCGACGGACCTTGCCGCCGTGCTCCCGCCACCACCGCGCGCCGCCGGTGCGGTCCTGCTCGGCCACCGGCGGATCGACGTCACCGACCTCCAGTTGGCCGTGCTGGGCCACCCGGTGCACGACGGGCCGCCCCCACCGGCCGACCTGCTCGCGGTGGCGCGGCGCCGGCTCGCCGAGCTGCCCGCGCGGCCCCGCCCCCGCACCCCGGGCGAGGCCGGACCGCACACCCTCGCCGAGACGCTCGACCGGGCGCTGGGCACCCGGACCACCGCGGACGTCGACGACCTGGTGGCCGCCTGGTGCGCGGCGCACAGCGGACGCCCGGCGGCGCTCTGGCCGGTCCCCGGCCCGACGGACGCGGGCTGCTGGGCGCGCTGGCGGCGGATGGCCGGCGCCGATCCGGCCCTGGCCCGGCGGGGCGTCACCGGTCTCGCGACGCTCGTCGACGCACTGCCCGAGGCGCCCGAGCAGGCCGTCGCGGTGCTCCTGCGCGCGATGGGGGTGCCGCCGGCGGCCTGGTCCACCTACCTGTCCCGGTCCCTGCTCCGGCTGCCCGGCTGGGCCGGGCACGCCCGCTGGGCCCAGGCCAACCCCGGGCAGGGGCCGGCACTGAGCCCACTGGACCTGCTCGCCGTGCGCCTCACCTACGAGTACGCGCTCGCCGGCGCCGCCGCCCAGCGCCACCTGGAGCTGCCCCCGGTGCTGGACTCGATCGCCGCCGCGACACCCGCCACGCTCCCGAGGTCCGCCGGGATCACCCCGGAGGCCCTCGCCCGACTCGCCGGCGCGCTCGACGTCGACGTCGCCACGCTGGCCTGCCTGCCCGGGGAGACCGTGGCCACGCTGCGGGAGGTGGCCTGCCAGTTGACCCCGTCCCGGCAGTCCGAGGTGTGGCTCGCCGCCGCCGAGCACGCGTACCGGCGACGGCTGCGGTACCGGCTGGACCGGGGCGTGGACCGGCCGGCCGTCGACGTCCCGGCGCGCGCCCAGGCGGTGTTCTGCATCGACGTGCGCAGCGAGGGCCTGCGCCGCCACCTGGAGGCGACCGGGCCGGTCGACACGTACGGCTTCGCCGGCTTCTTCGGCCTGCCCGTGCGTACCGTGACCGCCGGCGCCCGGCGCGGGCGGGACCGCTGCCCGGTCCTCATGCGACCGGTGGCCACCGTCGAGGCGGCGCGGGCCGGCCACGCGGCGCGCTCCCGGCAGGCCTGGCGAAACGCCTACGCCGCCGCCAAGGCGAACCCGGTCGGCGCGTTCGCCTTCGTCGAGGTCGCCGGCGTGCTCGCCACCGCCGCCCTGCTCCTGCGGGCCGCCGCCCCGGGCCGGTTCCTGCCGCCCGCCGACCACACCGCACCGACCGTCGCCGACCTGACCGCCGCCATGAGCCTCGACGAACAGGTCTACTACGCCGAGGCGACGCTGCGCACGATCGGGCTCACCGCCGGCTTCGCGCCGCTGGTGCTGCTCTGCGGGCACGGCGCCACCAGCGCCAACAACCCGTACGCCGCCGCGCTGGACTGCGGCGCCTGCGGCGGCAACCGGGGCGGGGTGAGCGCCCGTCTCGCCGCCGGGATGCTCAACCGGCCCGAGGTGCGCGCGGCCCTCACCGACCGGGGCATCCACCTGCCCGACGGCACGCACGTGCTGGCCGGCGAGCACGACACCGTCACCGACGAGGTGCGGCTGTTCGACCTGGACGCCGTGCCCGCCGGGCTGCGACCGGCGGTCGAGGAACTGGCCGGCCGGCTGGCCGGGGCGGGCGCGCGGCTGCGCGCGGAACGGGCCGCGCGACTGCCCGGCCGGCCGCGTCCGCGCCGCCTGCCCCGGCGGGCCGGGGACTGGGCGCAGGTCCGCCCGGAGTGGGCGCTGGCCGGCAACGCCGCGTTCATCGCCGCGCCCCGCGAGCTGACCGCCGGCGTCGACCTCGGCTGCCGGACGTTCCTGCACTCCTACGACTGGACCGGTGACCGGGACGCGGCGGCGCTGGAGGCGATCATGACCGGCCCGCTCGTGGTGGCCGCCTGGATCAACCTCCAGTACTACTTCTCCACTGTCGACCCGCAGCGGCTCGGCGCGGGCACCAAGACCGTGCACACCGTGCTCGGCGACGCGCTCGGCGTCCTCTCCGGATCCGGCGGCGACCTGCGCCTCGGTCTGCCGCTCCAGTCGGTCGCCGACGGCACGCGGCCGGCGCACGAGCCGCTGCGGCTGCTCGCGGTGGTCCGCGCCCCGCACCACCTGGTCGACGCGGTGCTGGGCCGCAACCCCGGGCTGCGCCACCTGGTCGACGGCGGGTGGCTGTCGCTGACCGTCGTCGACCCCGGCACCGGCGCGTGGTCCGAGCCCGCGCCGGGTGGATCGTGGCGGGCGCTGCCCGCCCCGCGCCACGTCACCGCACCCGCCACCGAGCCGCCCGCGCGCCACCCGGCGCCCGCGACGGAGAAGGAGTACACGGCATGAACGAACTGGGACTGACCCGCATGGTCAAGGTGGAGGTGGTCACGCGCGCCGACGACGCCGACGCGGTCCGCACCCTGCTGCACGCCTCCGGGGTGAGCGGCTGGACCAGCCTGAGCGGCGTCTCCGGCTTCGGCCACCACGGCACCCACGAGGGGCGGCTGCTCTTCAACGACCGGGCCGGACTCGTCATGGTCATCGCCGTGCTCCCGCCGGGCCGGGCCGAGCCGGTGGTCACCGGGCTGCGCGACATCCTGGCCCAGCGGCCCGGCGTGATGTTCGTCAGCGACGCCTGGGTCAGCAGACCCGAGTACTTCGGCGCCGACCGGGCGGCGGAGTGACCGCCGGGGACCGTCCCCGGCCGCCCGCCCGGCGGGTGGTACGACGGTAGGGGCCGACCCGGCGAGCCGGGCGGGCGCCCCGGCGGGATCCGTCCCGTCGGGCTGCCCGCCCGAACGGTGTCGTACGGTGACCGCATGGGACGCGTCGCGCGGTGGCGTCGGGTGGCCCGGGCGCACCCGACCGTGACCGATGCGCTGCTGGCCGCGCTGCTCTTCGTGGTCAGCCTGCTCCCGGTGAACCCGCCCGGCGGGCCCCCGCGCGACCCGCTGACCGTCGGCGCGGTGCTGCTCGCGCTGGCCGGATGCGGCGCGCTGGTGCTGCGCCGCCGCCACCCGTTGCCGGTGCTCGCGCTGGTCACCGCCACGGCGGCCACCGCGCTGCTGGTGCAACAGGCGCGCGGGCCGTTCGTGCTGACCGTGGCGCTGGCCGCGTACACGGTGGCGACCCGGACCGACCGGCGGACCGCGGTGGCGGCCGGCGCGGCGAGCGGCCTGGTGCTCGGCGGCGGCGCGGTCGTCGCGCTCGGGGTGGGCTGGCTGGACCCGGCGGTCGTGGTGCTGCTGCTCTGGTTCGGCGTCGCGGTGGCGGCCGGCGACGCGGTACGCAGCCGGCGGGCCTACGTGGCGGTGCTGGAGGAGCGGGCGCGGCGGGCCGAACGGACCCGCGAGGAGGAGGCCCGCCGCCGGGTGGTGGAGGAACGGCTCCGGATCGCCCGGGAGCTGCACGACGTGGTGGCCCACCAGATCGCGCTGATCAACGTGCAGGCCGGGGTGGCCGGGCACCTGCTGCGGGAGCGGCCGGACGCGGCCGAGGAGGCGCTCGGGCACGTCCGGTCCGCGACCCGCACCGTGCTGGACGAACTGGCCACCCTGCTCGGCCTGCTCCGGCGCGGTGAGCCGGACGCGCCGACCGAGCCGACGCCCGGCCTGGGCCGCCTCGACGCCCTCGTCGACGGCTTCGCCGCCGCCCAACCGGTGCGCTGGACCCTGACCGGCCGGCCCCGGCCGCTGCCCAGCACGGTTGACGTGGCGGCCTACCGGATCGTCCAGGAGTCGCTGACCAACGCCCACCGGCACGCGCCCGGCGCGGCCGTCACGGTCGGCGTCACGTACACCGGCGCCGGCGTGGTGGTGGAGATCCGCGACGACGGGCCCGGCCCGAGCGGAACCGGCGACCAGGGAACCGGTCTCGGCCTGCTCGGGATGCGGGAGCGGGCCGAGGCGGTGGGCGGCGCGTTCCACGCCGGCGCCGGGCCCGGCGGCGGCTTCCGGGTCCGCGCGGAACTGCCCGCCCCGATCCCGCAGGAGGTGGCATGACCGTCCGGGTGCTGCTCGCCGACGACCAGACCCTCATCCGCGCCGGCTTCCGCGCGCTCGTCGACTCCGCGCCGGACCTGTGCGTGGTGGGGGAGGCCGCCACCGGGCGGGAGGCGGTCGAGCGGGCCCGCGCCACCCGCGCCGACGTGGTGCTGATGGACATCCGGATGCCCGACCTCGACGGCCTGGCCGCCACCCGGGAGATCACCGCCGACGAGGACCTGGCCGGCGTACGGGTGCTGATCCTGACCACGTTCGAGGTCGACGAGTACGTCTTCGAGGCGCTACGCGCCGGCGCCAGCGGCTTCCTCGGCAAGGGCGTGGAACCGGCCGAACTGCTCGACGCGATCCGTACCGTCGCGGCCGGGGAGGCGCTGCTGTCCCCGAAGGCGACCCGTGGGCTGATCGCCCGGTTCCTGGCCCAGCCCGACCCGCGGCCCGGGGCCACCCCGGAGCGGCTGCGGGTGCTCACCGAACGGGAACGCGAGGTGGTAACGCTGGTCGCCGCCGG
This sequence comes from Micromonospora sp. NPDC049240, assembly GCF_040647835.1. Classification (NCBI taxonomy): domain Bacteria; kingdom Bacillati; phylum Actinomycetota; class Actinomycetes; order Micromonosporales; family Micromonosporaceae; genus Micromonospora; species Micromonospora sp. NPDC049240. The sequence continues at coordinate 357,441 of NZ_JBEZCX010000003.1, read as the reverse complement.
GCTGAGCAACGAGCAGATCGCCCAGCGGCTGGTGGTCTCCCCACTGACCGCCAAGACCCACGTCAACCGCGCGATGGCCAAGCTCGACGCCCGGGACCGGGCCCAACTGGTGGTGATCGCCTACCAGAGCGGCCTGGTCCGGGCCGACCCGCCGGCGCGGTAGCCGGGCCGTCCGCGTACCGCGTTCGCGGTACGCGCAGGTGTCCGCGTCCGGCCGACGCGCCGGCCGGGCTACGCGGGCCAGGGTTGAGCACATGATCGAAGCCCACGACCTGAGCAAACGGTACGGCGACAAGCTCGCCGTCGACGCCCTGACCTTCACCGTCCGGCCCGGCGTGGTGACCGGCTTCCTCGGTCCCAACGGCGCCGGCAAGTCCACCACCATGCGGATGATCCTCGGCCTGGACGCGCCGACCGCCGGGACCGTACGGGTCAACGGCCGCCGCTACGTCGCGCACCGGGACCCGCTGCGCCAGGTTGGCGCGCTGCTGGAGGCCAAGGCGGTGCACACCGGCCGGTCCGCCCGCAACCATCTGCTCGCCGTGGCCGCCACGCACGGCATCGGCCGCCGCCGCGTCGACGAGGTGATCGACCTGGTCGGGCTGCGTGAGGTGGCCGGCCGGCGGGCCGGCGGGTTCTCACTCGGCATGGGGCAGCGGCTGGGCATCGCCGGCGCGCTGCTCGGCGACCCGGCGGTGGTGATGCTCGACGAGCCGGTCAACGGCCTCGACCCGGACGGCATCCGGTGGATCCGCGGCCTGCTCAAGGGCCTCGCCGCCGAGGGCCGGACGGTCTTCGTCTCCTCGCACCTGATGAGCGAGATGGCCCAGACCGCCGAGCATCTGATCGTGGTCGGCCGGGGCCGGCTGATCGCCGACGTGTCGCTCGCCGAGTTCACCCGCCGGGCCTCCCGCGGCACCGTACGGGTGCGCTCACCCCAGGCCACGGCGCTGCGCGACCTGCTGGCCGGCCCGGACGTCACCATCACCGGCGGCGAGCCCGGCGTGCTGGACGTCAGCGGACTGCGCCCCGAGGCGATCGGCGACCGGGCCGCCGCCGCCGGGCTCACCCTGCACGAGCTGACCCCCACCGAGGCGTCGCTCGAAGAGGCGTTCATGACCATGACCCGCGACGCCGTCGAGTACGTCGGCGCCACCGAAGGAGCTGACCGATGACCACCGCGGCCCCACCCGCCACCACCGTGCCGACCGACGCCCGGATCACCGTCCCCCGGGTGGTCCGAAGCGAATGGATCAAGTTCCGTTCCCTGCGCTCGTCGCTGATCATGCTGGCCGCGACCGTGGTGGTGTTCGCCGCGCTGGGGCTCGGCTTCTCGGCGTTCCTGGCCGACGCCACGATCGAGCCGGGCACCCCGGCGCCGCCCGGCGGGCCGTCGTCGCTCGACCCGCTCGGCGCCAGCCTCGGCGGCGTCAACCTCGCCCAACTGCTCGTCGGCACGCTCGGCGTGCTGCTGGCCGCCGGCGAGTACGGCACCGGCATGATCCGCTCGTCCCTCGCCGCGGTGCCGACCCGTTGGCCGGTGCTCGCCGGCAAGGTCGCCGTGCTGGCCGGCGTCGTGCTGGCCGTGCTGGTGCCGACCACGCTGCTCACCTTCCTCGGCGGGCAGGCGATCCTGGGCGACCAGGGCATCTCTCTCTCCGACGACGGCGTGCTGCGCGCGGTGCTCGGCACGGCCGGCTACCTCGCGGCCGTCGGTGTGCTCGGCGCGGCGCTCGGCTCGCTGCTGCGCACCACCGCCGGCGCGCTGACCAGCGTGGTCGCGCTGCTGCTGGTCGTGCCGGGAGTGGTGTCGCTGCTGCCGGAGAGCTGGTCGGAGCGGATCTCGCCGTACCTGCCGTCCAACGCCGGGCAGGCGTTCACGAGCGTGGGCGGGGGCGGTGACCTGCTCTCCCCGGGCGCCGGCGCGGCCGTCCTCGCGGCCTGGCTGGTCGTCCTGCTCGGCGCCGCCCTGGTCCTGCTGCGCCGCCGGGACGCCTGACCGGCGCCGCCGGCCGGTCGCGGAACCGCGCGGCCGGTCAGCGGCGGAGGATGCCGAGGTCGATGGCGGCGGCGACCGCCGCGGTGCGGGAGTCGACGCGCAGCTTGGTGTAGATGCGCGACAGGTGCGACTTGACCGTGCCCTCGGTCAGGTGCAGGCGGCGGCCGACGGCCTGGTTGGACAGCCCGTCCGCGACCAGGCCGAGCACCTCCGTCTCCCGCCGGGTCAGCGCCGTGTCCGGCGTGCGCAGCCGGTTCACCAGCCGGTCCGCGACGGCCGGAGCCAGCGCGGTACGGCCGGCGGCGGCGGCCCGCACGGCGGCGGCCAGCTCGTCCGGCGAGGCGTCCTTGAGCAGGTAGCCGGTCGCGCCGGCCTCGATCGCGGGCAACGTGTCCGCGTCGCTGTCGTAGGTCGTGACGATCAGCACCCGGGGCGCGTGCGGTCGGGCGGTGATGGCGGCGGTCGCGTCGACCCCGCTCAGGCCGGCGCCGAAGCGCAGGTCCATCAGCACCACGTCGACGTCGCCGCCGGCGGCGCGGGCCACCGCCGCCTCGGCGGTGGCCGCCTCGGCCACCACGACCAGGCCCGGCTCGGTCTCCAGCACCGCGCGCAGCCCGGCCCGGACGACCGGGTGGTCGTCGGCGATCAGCAGCCGGACCGGCGCGCCGGTCACGGCCGCCCGCCGGGCGGGGTGCGGGGGAGCCTTGCCGACACGGTGGCGCCGCGGCCGGGCGCGGCGGCGACGGTCAGGGCGCCGCCGAGCGCGCGGGTCCGCGCCCGCATGGCGGCGAGGCCGAACCCACCGCCGTCGGGCCCCGGACCGGGCAGCCGCTCCGGGTCGAAACCGCCGCCGTCATCGGTCACGTCCAGGGTCACCCGGTCGGCGCGGTAGCCGAGCGTCACCTCGACGGTGGTGGCCCGGGCGTGGCGCACGGTGTTGGCCAGCGCCGCCTGGGCGACGCGCAGCAGCGCGACCTCGTACCCGGTCGGCAGCGGGACCGGGTCCCCGGTGACCGCGAACCGGGCGGCGAGCCGGTGCCGGGCGGCGGTGGTGGCGCAGAGGCGTCGCAGCGCGTCGGCCAGCGTGGTGTCGTCCAACGCCGGTGGGGTGAGCGCGGCGACGAAGCGCCGGGCCTCGGCGAGGTTGTCCGCCGCCGCCTGCCGGGCCTGCTCGACGTGGCGGGCGGCGGTGTCCGGCCGGTCCGGCAGCACCCGGCCGGCGGCGCGCAGCAGCAACTGGATGCTGGTCAGGCCCTGCGCCAGCGTGTCGTGGATCTCGGCGGCCAGCCGCTCGCGTTCCGCCGCCACCCCCGCCTCGTGCTGCGCCCGGGCCAGGTCGGCGCGGGTGGCGGTCAGCTCCTCGATCAGCCGGCGGCGGCGCTCGCTCTCCCGGTAGAGCGCCTGGTAGCCCCGGACCACCGCCACCGCGACCGCGGCGCCGAGCACCGGCCCGACCGTGCCGGCCACGCTGACCGCGCCGCGATGGGCGGCGAAGGCGACGACGGCCACCACGGCGGTCACCGCGACGGCGACCGGTCCGGCGCGCCGGGACAGCAGGTGCAGTTGCAGCAGGTAGAGCGGGAACGCGAGCCACAGCCCGTCCACGGTGAGCACGGTCAGCGCCAGCCACCCGACGCCGACCGCCGCCAGCCACCAGCCGGCGGCCCGTCGGGAGCGGTGGACGCCGGGCCGCAGCGCCCCGGCCGCGTACGTCAGCAGGCCCGCCGCCGCCACCGCGGCGATCACCGGCGCGTGCGGCTGCCCGGTGACGACGGCCCGGAGGCCGGCGAGCGTGAAGAGGACACCCACCAGCAGGTGCAGGCACCAGGCCAGCACGCGGGCGGTGGAGGTCAGGGCGGGAACGGCGGTCACGGCCCTCCCAGCGTAGAGGAGGCGCAGGTCGGCGGGGATCTGTCGAAAGTTGTAACCGGACCACAGCCGTTCCGCCCGGGAAGTGCCGTCCGCCGCCGGATGCCCGGGCCGGCCTCCGGCGACGACCGTGGGAGCGACCACCCCGCCGTCGAAAGGACCGCGTCGCCCGTGTTCGTCGCCTGGAGAGACCTCAGGTTCGCCAAGGGGCGCTTCGCCCTGATGGGAACCGTCATCGTGCTGATCACCCTGCTGGTCGGCCTGCTGTCCGGGCTGACCGCCGGGCTGGGCCGGCAGAACACCTCCGCGATCACCGGCCTGCCCGCCGACCGGATCGCCTTCGGCGGCCCGCAGCCGTCGTACGCCGACTCGACGGTCACGCGCCGGCAGTGGCAGCGCTGGGCCGACACGCCCGGCGTCACCGCCGCCGAGCCGCTGGGCATCGGCACCACCCGGGTCACCGCCGGTGGCCGCAGCGCCGCCGTCTCCGTGTTCGGCGTCCGGGCCGGCTCCCGGCTCGCCCCCGGCGACCTCGACGACCGCACCGCGGTGCTGTCCACCCCGGCCGCCACCGACCTGGGCCTGCGCGTCGGCGACCGCCTCACCGTGGCCGGCCGGGAGCTGACCGTGGCGGCGGTCCGCGGCGACGCCTCCTTCAGCCACACCCCGGTGGTGTGGACCAGCCTCGACTCGTGGCGGCGGACCGGCAACGCCGACGCGGACACCGCCACCGTGATCGCGCTGCGCACCGCCGCCGACGTGGACGTGGCCGCCATCGACCGGGCCGCCGGCACCCGGACCGTCCGCACCGGCGACTCGCTGGCCGCGATCGGCTCCTACCGCTCGGAGAACGGTTCACTCCAACTCATGCGCGGCTTCCTGTTCGCCATCTCCGCCCTGGTCATCGGCGCCTTCTTCACGGTGTGGACGATCCAGCGCGGCGGCGACGTCGCGGTCCTGAAGGCCCTCGGCGCCTCCACCACCGCCCTGCTCGTCGACGCGCTCGGGCAGGCCGGCGTCCTGCTGGTCGGCGGCACCGCGCTCGGCACCGGCCTGGCCGCCGGGCTCGGCGTGCTGGTCTCCGGCTCGGACGTGCCGTTCGTGCTGACGCCCGCCACCGTCGCCGTCCCGGCCACCGTGATGGTCGTCCTCGGCATGCTCGGCGCCGCCCTGTCCGTGCGCCGCATCACCGCCGTCGACCCCCTCACCGCACTGGGGAGCGCCCGATGAGCCTCGACCTGGCCGACGTCACGCTCACCTACCCGGACGGCGAGAACCGGCTCACCGCGCTCGACCACGTGACGCTCTCGGTCGCGAAGGGCGACCTGGCCGCCGTGGTCGGCCCGTCGGGCTCGGGCAAGTCCAGCCTGCTCGCGGTCGCCGCCACGCTCGTCACCCCGGACGCCGGCGCCGTCCACGTCGACGGCGTCGCCACCACCGGGATGGGCCGCGGCGCGCTCGCCGCGCTGCGCCGGCGCGCGATCGGCATCGTCTTCCAGCAGCCCAACCTGCTGCCGTCGCTGACCGCCGCCGAGCAGCTCCAGGTGATGACCACCCTCGCCGGCCGGTCGCCGGCCGGGGCCCGGGACCGGGCGCGGGAGCTGCTCGACGCGGTCGGGCTCGCCGCCCAGGCCGGCCGGCGCCCGCACCAGCTCTCCGGCGGCCAGCGCCAGCGGGTCAACATCGCCCGCGCCCTGATGAACGACCCGGTCGTCCTGCTCGTCGACGAGCCGACAAGCGCGCTCGACCACGAGCGGGGCGCCGCCGTCATCGACCTGATCGGCCGGCTCACCCGCGAGCGGGGCACCGCCACGGTGCTTGTCACCCACGACCGCGACCACCTCGCCGCCGCCGACCGGATCGTGGCGATGCGCGACGGCCGTCTGCACGACGCGACCTGAGCGGTACAGCCGGCGCTACCTTCCGCCGCCGGCGCTGCCGGCCGCAGAGGTGCTGCTGGACGACGTCGGGTCGCTCGGCCCGGGTGGGCGCGGCGGACGCGGGGGGCACGCCCAGGGCGGTGGCGGTCAGCACGGCCAGCGCGCCGGCGGCGAGCGGAACGGTTCGGCGGGTCGTGGGAACTCCTCGTCCCGGCTTCGGTTACGGCTTCCAGCCTCGGCCGGTCGCGGCCGGTCCGGAATCCCGCCTGCTGCCCGGTCCGGGTACCGCAGGCACCACCCCGGGCCGTCAGCGGTGGTGGCCGGCGTCGGCTACGGTGGCCGGCGTGACGACGCAGGACATCAGGCCATCGTTCGCGCCGGACGCCGTGGTCGTGCTCGGCGCGCTGGTGGCCACCGTGGGCTATCTGTCGCCGTGGTTCCGCGTCTCGGCCGGCTACTCCTGGTCCTTCTCCGGCTGGGCGTACGCGTCGTTGAGCACCGGCGGCGGCTGGACCCTGTTGACGCTGGGCTGGCTGCTGGTGGCGCTGGTGGCCGGCGGTTGGGCGCGGGCGTACCCGGGCGCCGCGTTGACCGCGTTGACGGCGGCCGTCGGCGCGCTGACGTTCGCGCTGGCCGTGGTCGCGGCGAGCTTCGCCGAGTTTCGGGAGCGCGGCAGCATCAACTGGATCGCGGATCTGCCGTTCGGGGTCGGGCTGCCGCTGATGGCCACCGGCTTCGGCCTGTTGGTCGCCGGCGGCGTCCGCGCCGTGGTGCGCTCGACGCTCCGGGCGCACGACGCCCCCGCCGAGGGCTAGCCGCCGGCCCCGCTCCGCGAGTTTGCCGGGGCCCCTTCCTAACGCCCAGGCGATAGGAAGGGGCCCCGGCAATCACCTCAGTTCAGGCCGCAGGCGGCCAGCGCGTCCAGGTTCGGGCGCTGCGCGCCGACGCGGTTGAAGGCGATCTCGATGCGGTCGAGCGCGGCGCCACGCTTGCTCTTCAGCGGGCCGAGGATGGCGTTGTCGATGAACGCCGGCCCGCCCTCGGGCCGGACCGCGAGCCGGGCCAGGCGGGCGTTCGCCTCGGCGATCTGGTTGTCCAGTGTGGCCAGTTCGGCCCGCACCTGGGCCGCCGCCGCCGTGGGGACGGCGGGGAGCCGCACCCCGGGGCAGTTCACCGTCCGGGCCGCCCCGGCCACCGCCCCGCCGTTCTGTCCGCCGGCCCCGTTCTGTCCGCCGGTCGCGCCGCCCTGGCCGGCGCCGCCGTTGACGGCGCTCGGCACGCCTGCGGCGTTGAGCCCGCAGCCGGCCAGCGCGTCCAGGTTCGGGCGCTGCGCGCCGATCCGGTTGAAGGCGATCTCGATCCGGTCGAGCGCGGCGGTGCGCTTGTTCCTCAGCGGGCCGAGGATGGCGTTGTCGACGAAGTTCGGGCCGCCCTCGGGCTTGACCGCGAGCCGGGCCAGCCGCTCGTTCTGCCGGGCGATCTCCTGGTCCAGGTTGGCCAGTTCCCGTTCCACCTCGGCGTTCGCCGCCGCCGGCACCGGGGGCAGCTTGTCGCGTACCGTCGGGCAGTTCACGGTCTGTGCCGCGGCGGACGGTGCGGCCGAGCCGCCGTTCTCGTCGGCGGACGCCAGTTGCAGTCCGCCGGCGAGCAGGAGCGCCGCGAGAGCGCCCACCCCACCGAGTTTCAGGACCGCGTTGTTGCGCGTACCCCTGGCCATGCACCTCTCCTTTGGTTGACCTGGAGGGCCGGCGCGGCGTGTGCCGCGCCGCCGCTCCGCGGTGCGAAGTGAGACGCAGGAATCGCCTCTCGTGCCCGCTCCGGCATCGCGGTTCCGGACGATGTCCCGGTCGGGGATGGGTACGGTCGGCGCGGCCGGATCGTTCACCGTCAGGTCGGCGATTGACCGCATCGACGTGCGTCAGTAGACTGCGCTGAAAGCGCTTTCACAGCGGGAGGCGTGACGGGCCCGTCGAGCACACGGCGTCCGGGCAGCAGGAAGGCCCGCCGGCGGCACCGACCGGGCATCGGTGTCGACGCCGGCGCGGCACCGAACCCACCACCCGCAGGAGAATTCCCATGATCAACCGACACCGCCGTGCGGCGTTGTGGACGTCCACGCTCGCGGCGGCCACGCTCGCCGCCGCCGGCCTGGCGATGGGCGCGAACCCCGCCCAGGCCGCCGCCGGCTGCCGGGTCGACTACGCGGTGACCGCGCAGTGGTCCGGCGGCTTCACCGCGAACGTCAACCTCACCAACCTCGGTGACCCGCTGAACGGCTGGACCGTCACCTGGAACTTCAGCGGCGGCCAGACCGTCAGCCAGGCCTGGGGCGCCGACATCACCCAGACCGGCGCGTCGGTCCGGGCCGCCAACGTCAGCTACAACGGCAGTCTCGGCACGAACGCGACCACGTCGTTCGGCTTCAACGGCGGCTGGAACAACACCAGCAACCCGGTCCCCGCCTCGTTCGCGGTCAACGGCGTCCTCTGCGGCGGGGCCATCCCCACCGACCCCGGGGGGACCCTCACCCCGCCGCCCGGGCCGACGACCCCGCCGCCCTCGCCCACCACCCCGCCACCGTCGCCCACCACGCCGCCGCCGACCAGCGGCGCGGTGTACGCCGCGCCGAACGGCACCGCCGGCGCGGCCGGCACCCAGGCCAACCCCACCACGATCGCCGCCGCGATCACCCGGGTCGGCGCGGGCGGCACCGTCTACCTGCGGGGCGGCACCTACAACCTGGCCCAGACCGTCACCATCGCCGCCGGCAACAACGGCACCGCGAGCGCGCGCAAGAGCCTGTACGCGTACCCGGGCGAGACGCCGATCCTCAACTTCTCCGCGATGGGGGAGGACCCCGCCAACCGGGGCCTCGCGTTGAACGCGTCCTGGTGGCACGTGCGGGGCATCGTGGTGGAACGCGCCGGTGACAACGGCATCTTCGTCGGCGGCAGCAACAACGTCATCGAGCGCACGGTGACCCGGTTCAACCGCGACAGCGGCCTGCAACTGTCCCGGATCGCCTCCAGCACCCCGCGTGACCAGTGGCCGGCGAACAACCTCATGGTCAGCGTCGAGTCGCACGACAACGCCGACTCCGACGGCGAGGACGCCGACGGGTTCGCCGCCAAGCTCACCGTCGGCACCGGCAACGTCTTCCGGTACGCGGTGTCCCACCACAACATCGACGACGGCTGGGACCTGTACACCAAGACCGACACCGGCGCGATCGGCCCGGTGACCATCGAGGACTCCCTCTCCTACGGCAACGGCACGCTGAGCAACGGCACGCAGAACGGCAACGGTGACCGCAACGGCTTCAAGCTCGGCGGCGAGGACATCGCGGTCAACCACACCGTCCGGCGCACCATCGCGTACCGCAACGGCAAGCACGGGTTCACCTACAACCGGAACCCGGGCTCGATGACGATCTCCAACAACCTGAGCATCGACAACACCGAGCGCAACTTCTCGTTCGACGCGGGCACCTCGGTCTTCCGCACCAACACGTCCTGCCGCAGCGGCAGCGGGTCGAACGACAAGACGGTCGGCAACGTGGACGGCTCGAACCAGTTCTGGTCCGGCGCCAACGGCTCCCGCTGCGCCACCTACGCCGGCGCCCTGGGCTGGTCCTTCGCCGCCGACGGTCGCCTGATCGTCACGCTCGGCGGCCGGGTCGTCTCCCTCTGATCCGTTCCGCCGCCGGCGCGATCCGGGTGCGTTCGTTGTCGTCCCGGCGGCAGCGAACGCACCCGGACGGATGTCGGGACCGGCTTGACAGGATGATCGTGGGTTAGGTTAGCCTAACCTTCGTGACGAGCGGAACGATGCGGGCCGACGGCCTGCGGGGCAGTGAGCTGCGCCTGGGCTACCACGGCACCACCGTGGTGCACGACGCGGCCATCACGCTGCGACCGGCGGCGGTGACCGCGTTGGTCGGGCCGAACGGCAGCGGCAAGTCCACGCTGCTGCGCGGGCTGGCCCGGCTGCACCCGCTCCAGCACGGCGAGATCGTGCTCGCCGACGGCACCCCGGCCCGGGCGCTGTCGGCGCGCGACTTCGCCCGCCGGGTCACGCTGCTGGCGCAGAGCCGCCCCACCCCGAGCGGTGTCACCGTCCGGGACGTGGTCGGCTACGGCCGGCACCCGTACCGGCAGCGGTGGCGGGCCGGCGACCCTGACGGCCCGGCCGCGATCGACCGGGCCATGACGGTCACCGGCGTGGCCGCCATGGCCGCCCGACCCGTCGACGCGTTGTCCGGCGGTGAACTCCAGCGGGTCTGGCTGGCCACCTGCCTGGCCCAGGACACCGCCGTGCTGCTGCTGGACGAGCCGACCACCTTCCTCGACCTGCGCTACCAGGTGGAGATCCTCGACCTGGTGCGCGACCTCGCCAACACCGCCGGCGTGGCCGTCGGCGTGGTGCTGCACGACCTCAACCAGGCCGCCGCCGTCGCGGACCACGTCGTGCTGCTGCACGAGGGTCGGGTGCGCGGCACCGGGACCCCGCGCGAGGTGTTCACCGAGGCGGCGCTCACCGAGGCGTACGGCATCCGCGTCGAGGTGACCGCCGACCCGGTCACCGGCCTGCTCTCCACCCGTCCCGTCGGCCGGCACAACGTCCGCTGATCCACGTCCTGACGACAGAAGAGAAACCCATGTTGCGTACCCGCCTGACCCTGCTGGCCGCCGCCGCGACCGCGCTGCTGATCGCCGGCTGCGGCACCACCGAGACGCCCGCCGCCGCGCCGTCCCCCTCCGACACCACCGCCACCGGCCCGGTCACCGTCACCGACAGCCGCGGCAAGGCGATCACGCTGAAGAACCCGGCCGCCAAGGTGGTCGGCCTGGAGTGGGGCGAGGTGGAGATGCTCGTCGGCCTCGGCGTGATGCCGGTCGGCGTGGCCGACCCCAAGGGGTACGCCACCTGGGTCACCGCCGCCCCGCTCGACCCGGGCGTCAAGGACGTCGGCACCCGGGGCGAGCCGAGCGTCGACGCCATCGTGGCGCTCCAGCCGGACCTGGTGGTGATGGAGGCCGAGCGCGGCGCCGCGATCGTCACCCAACTGGAGAAGTACGTCCCGGTGCTGGTCACCAAGGGCAGCGACGCCGCCGACAACCTCGCCCGGATGCGGTCCGACCTCACCATGATCGCCACCGCCACCGGCCGCACCGCGCAGGCCGAGAAGCTGCTCGCCGACTTCGACGCCGCGCTCGCCGACGGGCGGAAGAAGATCGCCGACGCCGGCGCGGCCGGCCGGCAGTTCGCCTTCGCCGACGGCTGGAAGGAGGGCAGCACGGTCTCCATCCGGATGTTCGGCCAGGGCGCGCTCGTCTCCCAGCTCGGCATCCAGCTCGGCCTGAAGAACGCCTGGACCGGCAAGACCGACGCCATGTGGGGCCTGGGCCAGACCGACGTCGAGGGGCTCGGCGTCCTCAAGGGACAGGACCTGCACTTCTTCTACAACGCCTCGGACGGTCAGGACGTCTTCGCCGACGGCCTCGCCGGCAACGCGATCTGGCGCTCCCTGCCGTTCGTGCAGCAGAACAAGCTGCACAAGATGCCGAACGGCATCTGGACGTTCGGCGGCACCCTGTCCGCGAAGCAGTACGTCGACCAGCTCGTCGCCGTCTACACGGCCTGAGCCCGATGATCGCCACCGCCGTACCGGAGCCGGCCACCCGGCCGGCCCCGGTCGGGCCGCCACCGGCCCGCCGCCGCCGGGTCGCCGGCGCGTTCCTGCTCGCCGCCGCGCTGCTGGTCGCGGTCACCGCGGTGCACCTCACCCAGGGCACGTCGTCGGTGGGCGCGCTCGACCTGCTCCGGCTGCTCACCGGCGCGGACGACGAGACCGCCCGGGTGCTTGTCGCCTCCCGGCTGCCGCGCCTGCTCACCGGCCTGGCGGTCGGCGTGGCGCTCGGGTTCGCCGGCGCGGCGCTCCAGTCCACCACCCGCAACCCGCTCGCCTCGCCGGACACGCTCGCCGTGAACGCCGGCGCCCACCTGGCGATCGTGACCACCGCCGCGTTCGGCATCGCGCTGCCGGCGCTGCCCGCCGGCGGACTGGCGTTCTGCGGCGGGCTGGCCGCCGCCGCGCTGGTGATGCTGCTGTCGGCCGGCGGCCAGGCCGCGACCACCCGGCTGATCCTCGCCGGCTCGGCCACCGCGATGGCGCTCGCCTCGCTCACCATGCTGCTCCTGCTGCTGTTCGAGCAGGCCACCATCGGGCTGTTCGCCTGGGGCAACGGCTCGCTCGTGCAGGGCGACCTGGTGGCGGTCACCCAGCTCGGCCCGGTGATCGTGCTCGCCGCGCTGCTGCTGGTCGCGCTCGGGCACCGGCTGGACCTGCTCGCCCTCGGCGACGACACCGCCACCGTGCTCGGGCTGGACGTACGCCGGACCCGGCTCGTCGTGGTGCTGCTCGCGGTGCTGCTCTCCGCCGCGGCGGTCACCCTCGCCGGCCCGATCGGGTTCGTCGGACTCGGCGCGCCGGTGATCGTCCGGCTGCTCGGCCGGTGGGTGCCCGAGGTGCACCGGCACCGGGTGCTGCTGCCGCTGGCCGGCCTGGTCGGCGTGATCATCGTGCTCGGCTCCGACGTGCTGCTGCGCGCCGTGCTCGGCGGCCAGGCCGGGGTGGAGGTGCCCACCGGCGTGGTCACCACGCTGTTCGGCGCGGTGCTGCTGGTCTGGCTGGCCCGCCGGCACCGCGACGCCGGGCCCACCCGGCAACCCCCGGGCGGCCACGCCGCCGTCCGCTCCCGCGCCGTGCACACCTCGGTCGTCACGGTCTGCGCGGTGGCGGTCGTCGCGGCGCTGGTGGTGGGCATGCTCGCCGGGGACACGTGGGTGCTGCTCGGCGACATCGTCAACTGGCTCCAGGGGCGCACCGGGCCGGCGTACACCTTCGTGCTGGACGCCCGCTGGCCGCGCGTCGCGGCGGCGCTGCTGGCCGGCGCGGCCCTCGCCCTGGCCGGCACCACCGTGCAGGCGGTCTGCCGCAACCCCCTCGCGGAGCCGGGCATCCTCGGCATCACCGGCGGCGCGGGGATCGGCGCGGTGGCGCTGCTGACGTTCGCCCCGACGGCCGGCGTGCTCATGCTCTCCGGCGCGGCCGGGCTCGGCGCGGTGGCCGCGTTCGCGCTGGTCTACGGGCTGGCGCGGCGGCGCGGGCTGAACTCCGACCGGCTCGTCCTGATCGGCTTCGCGGTCTGGCAGGGCGGCGCCGCGGTCATCACGTTCATCGTGGTCTCCTCCGACCCGTGGAACACCGGCAAGGCGCTGACCTGGCTGTCCGGCTCCACCTACGGGCGCACCGCACCGCAGGTGCTGCCGGTCGCGCTGGCGCTGCTGGTCGCCGTGCCGGTGGTGGCCGCGGTACGCCGGGAACTGGACCTGCTGTCGCTCGACGACGACACGCCCCGGGTGCTCGGCGTCCGGCTGGAACGCGCCCGGCTGGTCGCGCTCGGTCTGGCCGCGCTGCTCACCGCCACCGCCGTGTCGGCGGTCGGCGTGATCGGCTTCGTCGGCCTGGTCGCGCCGCACGCCGCGCGGGCGCTGGTCGGCGGCCGGCACACCCGCGTGCTGCCGGTGGCGGTGCTGCTCGGCGCCACGCTGGTCAGCCTCGCCGACACGCTCGGCCGCACCGTCATCGCCCCGGCGCAGGTCCCCGCCGGCCTGGTCACCGCACTGATCGGCACCCCCTACTTCGTCTGGCTGCTGTGGCGCTCCCGCACCGCCGCCGGCACCCGCTGAGCCCGAGAGGAAATCACCATGACCAGCACCCTGGCCGCCGCGCCGTGGCGCGTGTTCACCGTCGAGGTCCGCGCGCTGCGCCGGCTCGGCCCGTCGTTCCTGCGCGTCACGTTCACCGGACCGGACCTGGACCGGTTCGCCGACAACGGCTACGACCAGCGGATCAAGCTGGCGCTGCCGCTGGTCGACGGCGGCGCGGCGGAACTGCCCGACGGACCGGACTGGTACCAGCGGTGGCGGGACCTGCCGGCGGAGGAACGCAGCCCGATCCGCACCTACACGGTCCGGGCGGCCCGGCCGGCGGCGTACGAGATCGACGTGGACGTGGCGCTGCACGGCGACGGCGGCCCGGCCACCCGGTGGGCCCGCCGCGCCCGCCTCGGCGACCGGCTCGCGCTTGTCGGCCCGGACGCCGGCTGGCCGGGCGGGCACGGCGGCGTCGAGTTCCGGCCGCCGGCCGGTGCCACGCTGCTGCTGGCCGGCGACGAGACCGCCGCGCCGGCGATCTGCGCGATCCTGGACCGGCTGCCGGCTGACGCGCACGGCCACGCCGTGGTGGAGGTGCCGGCGGTGGGGGACGAACTGCCGTGCCGCGTTCCGGCCGGCGTGACGGTGACCTGGCTGCCCCGGGGCGGCGCCCCGCACGGCAGCCGGCTCACCGAGGCGGTGACCGCCCTCGCCGCCCGGCTGTTGCCGCCGCCGACCGGGTCGCCGGCCGGCCCGCCGCCGGCCGAGGTGGACGTCGACCGGGACGTCCTCTGGGAGGTGCCGGAGCGGCCGGCCGACGCCGCGCTCTACGCCTGGCTGGCCGGCGAGGCGGCGGTGATCCGGGGCCTGCGCCGGCACCTGGTCACCGACCGTGGGCTCGACCGTCGGGCGGTGGCGTTCATGGGCTACTGGCGGGCCGGTCGGGCCGAGTGCTGACCGGTCACCCGCGCAGCGTCTCGTGCGGCGGCCGGCCGTACGCCTCGCGGTAGGCGGCGGCGAAGCGGCCGGGGCTGGTCCAGCCCCAGCGGCGGGCGATGCCGGCGACCGTCTCGCCGCCGGCCGGGTCGGCGGTGAGCAGGTCCCGGTGTGCCCGGTCCAGCCGCACCTGACGGAGGTAGGTGAGCGGGCTGTAGCCGAGGTGCCGTTGGAAGGCGGCCTGGAGTCCGCGCGGTCCGACGCCGCAGGCGGCGGCGACCTGGGCCACGGTGACCGGTGCGGCGGCGTGCTCGTCCAGGTACGCCTGCGCGCGTCGGACGACCGAGGGCGCGACCCGGCGGGGTTGCGGTACGTAACTGCTGGTCATGGTGGTGTTCGGGAAGACGGTGAGCGAGGTGGCCGCGGTCAGGTCGGCCAGCGACGCCTGGATCAGCGGCTGGTCCAGGCCGTCGTCGCCGACGGCGGACATCCGGTACAGGAACGCGGACAGGTGCGCCCAGGCCCGGGCCATGGCCGGCGACACCGGCGCGAGGCCGAGGAAGCGGAACGTGTGCGGGGCCGCATCCACCCGACTGGCCGCGACGTGCGCCACCAGGTCCATCGGCAGCCGGACCATGGTGGCCACCGGGTCGGTCCAGTACAGCACGAACCGGCGCAGCGGATACCGGCCGACGCCACCGGCCGGCACCTGCAGATCCTCGTCGCCGTCGGCGAACCGGCACCGGCCCCGGACCACGTGCACGGCCAGGAAGTCGGGGTACGGCCCGGCCTCCGCCCGGGCGTCCATGGAGTGCGCGGCCCGGGTGAGGCCGAGCGGGCCGGCCTGCACGCCCCGCCACGCGAAGTGGAACTCGCGTCGGGTGCCCCGGAAGTGCGGGCGGTGCTCGCCGCACATCCCGGCGATGGCCCGACGGGCGACCTCCGGGTCCCGGGTGGACAGCTCGAACCGCCGCGCCGAGCGGCTGTCGGTCACCGCTCCCGCTCCGTCGGCGCCGGCACTCCCGCCGCGCGCAGCGTGTCGCCGGGGTGGCAGCCGTAGGTCTCGCGGTACGCCTGGGCGAACCGCCCGGCGTGGGTCCAGCCCCAGTCGCGGGCGGTGCCGGCCACGGTCTGCCCCGCTCGGGCACGGGTGAGGTCCTGGTGTGCCCGGCGGAGCCGGACCGCGCGCAGGAACGCCATCGGGCTCTGCCCGTGGTGTCGCTGGAACGCGGCCTGCAACGCGCGCGGGCTGACGTCGCAGGCCGTCGCGATCTGCGCGACGGTCAGTGGTCGGGCGGCGTGCGCCTCGATGAACTCGGCGGCCCGGCGCACCGACGCCGGACGTACGGCCGGTGGGGCGGCCAGGTAGGGCAGCGTCATGGTGGTGTTCGGGAACACCGCCAGCGCGGTGGCGACGGCCAGGTCCACCAGGCCGGCTCGGGTCAGCGGGCTGGCCGTCACGGCGTCGTCGACGAGCTGGTGCCGGAGGAACGCCGCGGTCGACTGCCACAGCGTCGCCATGGTGGGGGACAGCGGCGCGAGCGCGGTGAAGCGGAACGCGGCGGCGGGCAACCCGGTGCGGGTGGCGGCGACCGCCGCGATCCGGGGCGTCGGCAACCGGACGACGGAGGCCGCCACGTCGTCGGCGAGCAGCGTGAAGGACACGTCGGGATAGCGGCCGGTGGTGCCCGGGCCGAGGTGCAGCTCGTCACCCCGGTGCAGGAAGCCGTACCGGCCGCGTGCCACGGTGAGCGCCGCGAAGCCGGGATAGGGCGAGTTCTCGGATCGGGCGGAGAGCGTGTACCACACCTCGTCGAGGTGGAGTTCGTCCGCGCCCCGGGTCTCCCGACGGTAGCGGAAGCGATCACGGGAACCGGAGATCCGGGCCCGGTGGGCACCGAACCGGCGGGCCATCAGGTGGTGCGCGTGCTCGGGGTCGTCCGTCTCCACCACGTCGCGGTCGGCCGACTCCGGTCGGCCCGTCCCCTGCCCGGTCACGTGTCACCTCCCGCTGCACCGTTCCGGCGCTCGTACGCCTCATTGAACGGGTCACTTGCCGGAGGGCAACGGCCCGACACGAACGGATGCACCGCCTCAGACACGCCGAATAGAACAGCCGATCCACTTTCCGCAATTCACCGACCGATTTGCGAACACGGGCGCGATGCGACGGGTCGGATCGATTCTTCGGCCGGCAACACGATATCCGCTCCACACTCCAGGTTCCCGTCGTAGGGCCGATCAGGACGGGAGAAAACGACAATGTGGTTACGCAGTGCGACGGGCGAGATTGTCGGGTAGCTGACTGTTCGGACGTTCCGGCGGGCGTCGTCGCCCGGTTCTAACGTCTGCCCTGTCCGAGCCGTTGCACCCGGCCCGGCGCAGACGGCCGGCCGATCGGAGTCACGCGACGATGCCGACCCCGGTCGGCCGGTCCCCGCCCCGCAAGGGTCGCGGTCCGGTCGGGTGCTCACCGCCGGGAGGAGATGCGGATGAGGGGCGTCGAGGCACCGGTCGCCGTACCCGGGACTCCGGCTGCCCGCGGCGTGCCGTCCCGGTGGCGGCTCGCCGGGCGCGCGGTGGCGGCGCTGCTGCGTCGGGACCTCACCGAGCGCCGTGGGCTGCGTGTGCCGTTCCTGCTGGACCTGGTGTTCGGCGTGCTGAACCTGCTGGCGTTCCTGTTCGTCTCCCGGGTGCTCGTCCCGCACCCGGGCGCCGGCTTCACCGGCCCCGGCGGCTACTTCGACTACGTCGCGGTGGGCATCGTGTTCCTGCTGGTGCTCCAGTCCGCGATCGTGCAGGTGGTCACGCGGGTGGCCGCCGAGCAGCGGGACGGGATGCTGGAGCTGTGGGCGGCGCAGCCGGCGCCGGGCTGGTCGCTGGCGCTGGGGCTGGTGGCGTACCCGTTCGCGTTCGCGCTGCTGCGCGCCGGCCTCTACCTGGGCCTGCTGGCCGGCGTCCTGGGCCTGCACGTCGCCGACACGTCCTGGCCCGGGGCGGTGGTGATGCTGGTCCTCGCCGTGCTGGGCGCGCTGCCGTTCGGAATGGCGCTGATGGGCCTCACCGTGGCGGTCGGGTACGGCGACCCGGCGGCCCGGCTGCTGGTGGTGGCGCTGTCGTTCCTGTCCGGTACCTACTTCCCGATCTCGGCGCTGCCCGGCGTCCTGCACCCGGTGTGCGCGGTGCTGCCCACCCGGGTCGCGCTGGACGGGCTGCGGGCCGCGCTCGCCGGCGGCGACTGGGGCCGGGCCGCCGGGACGCTGGCCGTCGCCGCCGCGGTGCTGCTGCCGCTCGCCGCCTGGATCTTCGACCGTGCGCTGTGGCTGGCCCGGCGCAGAGGGGTGCTCACCCGTGACTGACCTGATCCCGCGTCCCACCGCCCGCGACGTGGCGTACGGCGTCGTGCTCGGCCTGGACCCGGCCGCGCCCACGCCGGCTGCCCGGTCCGGTCCGGCGCTGTCGCCGCTGGTGGCCCTGGAACGGGCCGTGCTGCCGGCGCTGCGCCGGCCGCCCTGCCTGGTCAGCTTCTCCGGCGGGCTGGACTCCTCGCTGGTGCTGGCCATCGCCGCCCGGGTGGCGCGGCGGGAGGGGCTGCCCGACCCGGTGCCGGTCACCTGGCGGTTCACCGACGCGCCCCGTGCGCAGGAGACGCCCTGGCAAGCCAAGATCATCGCGGAGCTGGACCTGACCCGGCAGTGGCAGATCCTCCAGGCCGGTGACGACCTGGACCTGGTCGGGCTGGTCGCCCGCCGGCTGCTGACCCGGTACGGCCAGGTGCACCCGCCGAGCCGGCACCTACACCTGCCGATCGTGGAGCTGGCCCGCGGCGGCGCGCTGCTCACCGGCGTCGGCGGCGACCAGATTCTCGACGGTTGGCGGCGGCGTCCGGCCTCGCTGCGGGGCCGGCTCGGCCGGCTCCGGGCCGGGCTGCGACGCCGGCCGCCGGATCCGCTGCCCTGGCTGCGCCCGGAGGTGGCCCGGCAGGCGCGCCGCGCGTTCGTCGCCGAGCAGCGCGCCGAGCCCCACCGGCTGGCCGCCCGGATCGCCTGGCACCTGCGTCGCCGGGACCTCACCATGACCCGGGTCGGCCTGGCCGCGATCGCCGCCGACCACGACGTGCTGGCCGTGGCGCCGCTGCTGGACGAGCGGTTCGCCGCCGCGCTGGCCGCCCGCCACGGCCGGCTGCGGTCCCCGTCGCGTCGGGAGCTGCTCGCGGTGATCGCCGACGCCGCGCTGCCCCCGGTGATCATCACGCCGCGCCGCAAGGCCACCTTCGACGAGGTGTTCCTCCGGGCGGCCACCCGCGAGCTGGTGAGCGCCTGGGACGGCAGCGGTGTCGACGACTCGCTCGTCGACGTGGCGGCACTGCGTCGGGAGTGGTCGCGCTGGCGGTTCGACTCACGCACGGCGGCGCTGGTGCAGCAGGTGTGGCTGGCCGGCCTGTCGGCCACCGAGGGACGACCCGATCTGGAGGCGCCGAGATGACCAGTGAACCGTCCGTGTTGTACCGGGTCCGCGGCGACCGGGTGGCGTGGCGGACCAACGGCGACGAGACGGTGCTGCTGGACGTCGGGCAGTCCGTCTACTTCGCGCTGGACCGCGCCGCCACCGCGCTGTGGCCGTATCTCGTGGCCGGCGCCTCCACCGCCCAACTGGCCGAGGTGCTGGTCGGCCAGGCCGAGGTCGAGCGGGAGCGAGCGGTCGCCGATGTGCGCTCGTTCCTGGCCGACCTGGAGGCCGCCGGGCTGCTCGAACGGCTCTGACTCCGGTCAGGGCAGCCAGGCGGGCGGCACGGGCCGGCGCAGGATCTCCGCCAGCTCGTGCCGGTGCGGGTCGGGGTCGCCGTCCAGCCAGGCGTGCGCGTGGAAGCCGGTGCCCGGCGCGCTGACCCCGATCACCACGGTCCGCAGCACCCGCCGCCGGGCCAGGAAACGCTGGCGCACCAGCGCGCTCTCCAGGCAGTTGCCGCCGCCGCGTCGCAACGCCTGCCGGACCAGCGCGTCGGTGCCGCCGGGCGGCGGCGCGGGCAGACGCACCGCGCCCAGCCCGCCGCGGGCGAGTTGCCGGCGCACCCGTCGGCAGGCCAGCAGCGTCCACGCCACCAGCGCCAGGCCGAGCGGCCCGTGCCGGCGCGTCACCCGGGCCAGCGCGCGCAGCGCGCGTACCGGGTCAGCCATGACGCCGCCGCGCGGTCCGCAGCTCCCGCACCCCCCGGGGCAGCCACCGGACGTGCCGCCAGGTCCGGCGGGCGTACGCCCGCACCAGGCGCCACCGGCCGCCGCGCGCCGCCGGGTCGACCTGCCGGAGGTACGCCGGTGCCGGCAGCGCCAGCCGGGCGAGCAGGCGCAGCCGGCGGGGCCACGGGCCGGGCACTTCCACCGCGCCGGCCAGCCCGACCGTGGTGGGGGTGGCGCGTCGGGCGGCGAGCCACGCCGACGCCGGCTCGGCCGTGGCGGACAGACCGAGCCGGTCGGCGACCGTCGCGCCGGCCGGCCGCAGCCGCATTCCGACGGTGAACGCCGGGACGGCGTCGCAGCGGGTGGCCAGTCGACCGGCGACGGCCCAGGCGGACGGCGGCAGCACCGCCAGCGCGTGGTCCAGATCGAGCGCGGGTTTGTCGCTGCCGCCCGGGCAGGCGGCGTGCAGCGCGGCCAGCAGCGCGGTCCCGGCCTCGTCGGGGACGAGGACCCGTCCGCCGGCGAGGTCGAGCGGTTCCGCCGGGTCGCGCAGCGACCGCCACAGCGCGTCCGGGTCGCCGACGCCGGCGAAGCCGCGGTGCAGGTCCACGGTCAACGGCAGCGCGCCGGGGGCGGTGAAGGGCTGTTCGTGCCAGCGCGCCGCGACGTCGTACGGCTCGGGCGGCAGCGTCGGTCGGTAGCCGGCGGCGTGCAGGGCGTCCCGCACGGCGGGCACGGTCGCCGGCGCGACGAGCAGGTCCACGTCCCCGTAGACCCGGTCGACGCCGAGCCGGCGGGCCAGGCCGGCGCCCTTGAGCAGCAGGCAGTCGACGCCGTGCCGGCGCAGCAGGTCGCTGGTGGCCACCGCGAGGGCGTCCAGGGCCAGGCAGCGCATCGCGAGGCCGGCGGTCACGACCGCGCCCCGACGGACCCGGGGTGGCGTCCAGGCGCCGCCGGGGTGGCGCCCGGTGCGGTCCGGTCGCGGAGACGGAGCAGCGGTGACATCGAGCGCGCCTTCCGAGTCGGATTCACATAAATCGATACTGTGCTATCTCCGATATACCACTTCGGCCGGCCCGGCTCGCTAGGATCGGCAGGTCATGCTGCGACTGCACGATGCCGGGCGCGCCTTCGGACGGCGCGCGATCTTCTCGGGCCTCGATCTGGAGGTCGCGCCCGGCACCCGGCTGCTGCTCGCCGGCGGCAACGGCACGGGCAAGACCACGCTGCTGCGCTGCCTGGCCGGCGTCCTCACGCTGAGCCGCGGCCGGGCCACCGTCGCCGGTCACCCGGCCGGCTCGGCCGCCGCCCGCCGCCTGGTCGGCGTCGCGCTCGCCCCGGAGCAGACGCTCTGCGGCGGGCTCTCCGCGCACGACAACCTGATGCTGGTGGCCCGGATGCGCCTGCCCACCCGCCGTGCCGCCGACGCGGTCGCCCGGGTCGAGCAGGAGTTCGCCATCACCTCGTACGCCCGGCAGCCGGCGAGCCGCTGCTCGGCCGGTATGCGGGCCCGGGTCAGCGTCGCCCGCGCCCTGCTCGGCGACCCGCCGGTGATCCTGCTGGACGAGCCAGGCCGGTCCCTCGACGCGACGGCGCGGGCGCTGTTCTGGGCCGCGCTGGACCGCCGTCCGGAGTCGACGGTCGTGCTCGCCTCGCACCTGCCCGAGGACCGGTCCCACTGCGACCGGACCCTGGCCATGCCGATCCGCCACTGACCGCCGCACGCCACACCTCCCCGAAGGTGAACCGGAGTGCTGTCGCCACCATCGGCCCGGAGCGCGGGGTGCAGTGCAAGCGGTGGGGTGGAACGGCATGAACGTCAAACGGGCGCGGAGACAGCCATGCCGTTCCACCCACTCGGCCTGCGCGCCATGAGTGGAACGGCGTGGACGTCAAACGCCGGCCGGTCCGTTGTCGTCATCGGACCTGCCCTGCCCGCCGTGACGAGCAGAGATTTTGGCATCCGGCTAGCTGCGGGGCTCGCCGTCGACATGGCCGAGCTGCTGCACGAGGCTCGGCTGGGTCCGCCGCCTGACGGTTGACCGGCCACCGTGCCACCCCCCCCGTTTCCGGGGTGGCGGGCGAGATCTTGGAAAGGAACGGCCCCCATAGGGGCCTTTTCCTACCAAGATCTCCACGGCGGGGGCGCCTAGCGTGGCGGCGCGAAGCGGGCGATCGGGTTGGTCAGCGTGCCGGCGAACTGGAGGGCGGCGGACGGGTCGGTCAGGTCCACCATCTGCTGGTTGTTGCGGAGCTGGAGCCGGTTGAGGCAGGACAGCGGGAACTCCGGCGCGAACAGGTCGTGCCGCCGCATCCGCTCGGCCAGGTGCGGCACCGTCGCGGCGTAGCCGGCGGCGCACTCGGCGACCGTGCGCCAGAAGTCGTCCTGATCGAGCACGCCGGCGGTGTGCAGGGTGGCGCTCAGGTGCCGCAGGAAGCAGTCGAACACGTCGGTGAAGATGGCCAGGATCTTCTCGTCGTCCGGCACCGTCGCCCGTACCCGGCGGACCCGCTCCGGCAGGTCGGCGTTCGGGTCCATGACCACGATCTCCTCGGCGATGTCCTTGAACACCACCCGCTCCACGATGCCGCCGTCCAGCACCAGGATGACGTTCTCGCCGTGCGGCATGAACGCCAGGTCGTAGGCGTACAGGCTGTGCAGCAGCGGCACCAGGTAGGCGTCCAGGTAGCGGCGCAGCCAGTCCACCGGCGTCAGCCCGGAGGCCGCGATCAGCGCGCCGGCCAACGGGCGGCCGTCCCGGTCGGCGTGCAGCAGCGAGGCCATGGTGGCCAGGCGCCGGCCCGGCGCGAGGCCGGGAACCGGGCTCTCCCGCCAGAGCGCGGCCAGCATCTTCCGGTACGGCGAACCCGGCGCGGTCGCCGCCTCGTACTGCCGGTGCCGGTAGCCGATCGCGGCCCGCTCCCGCAGGATGGTCAGCCCGGCGCGGGTGAACACCGGGTCGTCGGCGACCAGCGCGGCCAGCCAGTCGTTGATGGCCGGCGTCGCCTCCATGTACGCGGCGGACAGCCCGCGCATGAAGCCCATGTTCAGCACCGACAGCGCGGTCTTGACGTAGTGCTTCGCCGGGTCGGTGACGTTGAAGAAGGTCCGGACGGACTGCTGGGCGAGATACTCGTCGGGCCCCTCGCCGAGGCAGACCAGCCGCCGCGCGGCGACCTCACCGGCGAACGTGACGGCGAGCTTGTGCCACCACTGCCACGGGTGCACCGGGACGAGCAGGTAGTCGGTCGGGTCGAGACCGAGCCCGGCCAGCGTGGCGGCGAACCGGGCGAGCGTCTCCGCGCCCAGCTCGGCCCGGACCAGCGTGTCGTAGTCCAGGTCGTCGGCGCTGGTGAACGTGGTGTGGTCGCGGTGCGCGGCGAGCCAGAGCAGCCGGACCGGTGCGGCGGCCTCCGGGGCGTACCGGTGATGGTCGTGGACGCCGAAGCCGAGCCGGCCGTTGTTGGCCACGAAGCACGGGTGTCCCTCGGTCATGCCGGTCTCGACGGCCTGGAAGTCGGCGGCGGCCAGCTCGGCGGCGGTGACCGCCGGCCGGCCCAGCTTGTACGCGGTGCCGGCCAGCGTGGAGGTGATCTCCTCCAGGTAGACCGGCAGGACCGCGTCGCTGAGGCCGAGCTGGCCGCGCAGCTCCAGGCAGAGGTCGACCGCGTCGGGAGGCAGCTCCCGGCCGTCGCGGCGCCGCGTGATGCTGGCCGCGTCGACGTGCCAGTGGTCCAGCGCGAGGCGCTGCGCCGCGAAGCGGTATTCCACCGCGTCGCCGCGCACCAGCCACCACCCGTCGCCGGCCGGCTCGGGGGTGATCAGACGTTCGTGGGCGAACTCGGCGAGCGCCTTGCGGACCAGCAGCCGGTTGGCGGTCGCCCACGCCTCGGGGGTCAGGTGGTCGACGGATGCGAGGGGGTTCACGCCGGCTTGTCTCCTTCGGTGGCGTCGCGGAACTGGTCCCGGGTGACGACGCTGAGCAGCGCGTCCTTCTCCGGCTTGCGGATCTCGCCGACGACGGTGAAGCCGACGGCGGCGTTGAGCGCGTGCACGGCGTGGTTGTGCACGTCCGGCTCCACCACCACCCGGCGGGTGGCCGGGTCGGCGAAGAGCCACGCCAGGACCGTGGTGATGACGGCGCGGGTGAAGCCGTGCGCGGGCGTGTCGGTGGGCGCGCAGAGGAAGTGCATGCCGACGTCGCCGGGCTCCGGCGGGTAGAGGCCGACCAGTTCCACCCGGGCCGGGTCGTAGCGTTCGGCCAGGAACGCCGGTCGGCCGCGCCAGGATCCGAGGTACGCGTCGTGGTGCGGGTGGGCGGCGATCCGCCGGTACTCCTCGGCGACGCCGGCCACGTCGGCGTCCTGCATCAGCCAGAACGCCGCCTTCGGGTGGGTGACCCAGCGGTGCAGCAGCGGCGCGTCGGCGTCCGGGTCCAGCGGGCGCAGCGCGAACAGTCCGAGTCGCGCGTCGATCCGCGTGAACACGCTCATGCTGTGCCGGCTGGGCATGCGCTCACGGCCCTCGCTGCGCTCGGTGCATTCGCTCATGCTGTGCCGGCTGGGCATGCGCTCACGGCCCTCGCTGCGCTCGGTGCATTCGCTCATGCCGGCACCCCGAACTCCTGGAACGCGATGGCCTTCTCGATCGGGTAGTGCTCCCGGCCGGTCAGCTCCCGGATGATCCACGAGTTGCGGTACGCGCCCATGCCCAGGTCGGGCGAGGTGATGCTGTGCGTGTGGGTGCCGCCGTTCTGGAGGAACACGCCCCGCCCGGTGCGGTCGACGCTGTAGTTGCGGGCCACGTCGAGGCGGCCGTGCGTGTCGAAGCGCAGCCGGTCGCGCACCGGCGCGAGGAAATCCGGCAGCCGGTGGCGGTAGCCGGTGGCCAGCACCAGACCTTCGGTGTCCAGCGTGAACGGGCGGTCCTGCTCGGTGTGGCGCAGCTCCAGCCGGTAGCGCCCGTCGGCGTACGCGGCGTCGACCAGTTCGGTGTTGGTGAGCAGCCGGGTCGGGGCCGGGCCGGTCAGGCTCCTGGCGTAGAGCGTGTCGTAGATGTCGTTGATCAGGTCGGCGTTGACGCCCTTGAACAGCGGCTTCTGCGCGGCCTCCAGCCGGTAGCGGGTCTCCTCCGGCAGCGCGTGGAAGTAGTCCACGTAGTCCGGTGACGTCATCTCCAGCGTCAGCTTGGTGTACTCCAGCGGGAAGAACCGCGGCGAGCGGGTCACCCAGTTGAGCTGGTAGCCGTAGGTGTCGATGTCGTTGAGCAGCTCGTGGTAGATCTCGGCGGCGCTCTGCCCGCTGCCGACGACGGTGATGCTGCGCTTGGCCCGCAACGCCGCCCGGTGCTCCCGGTACCGCGAGGTGTGGATCAGGTCGCCGCCCAGGCCCGCGCACGCCGGCGGCAGGTGCGGCGGGGTGCCGGTGCCCAGCACCAGGTGCCGGGCCCGGTGGGTGACCGGCCCGTCCGGCGTGTCCGCGTGCACCACATAGCGGTCGTCGGTGTCGTCGTACTCGACCCGGGTGACGGTGTGCCGGAAGCGCAGGTTCGCCAGCTTGGCGGCGGCCCAGCGGCAGTAGGCGCTGTACTCGGCGCGCAGCGGGAAGAAGCTCTCCCGGATGTAGAACGGGTAGAGCCGACCGGTCTCCTTGAGGTAGCTCAGGAACGAGTACGGCGAGGTCGGGTCCGCGAGCGTGACCAGGTCGGCCAGGAACGGCGTCTGCAACCGCGCCGATTCGAGCAGCATCCCGGGATGCCAGTCGACGTCGTCGCGGGTCTCCAGGAACAGCCCGTCCAGGTCGTCGATCGGCGCGGTCAGGCAGGCCAGACCGAGGTTGTACGGGCCCAGCCCGACGGCGATGAAGTCGTACGTCGACATGGTGCTCCTCAACCGACCGGGGACAGCGTGGCCGCGGTGCGGGCGTACCAGGCGGCGTGCTCGGCGATCAGGTCGCGCACCGCGAGCACGTCGTCCACGGTGGTCTCCGGGTTGAGCAGCGTCAGCTTCAGCCAGTGCGCGCCGTCCACCTTCGTGCCGGCGACAAGCGCCGCGCCGGAGGCGGCCAGCGCCTCCCGGGCGTGCAGGTTCGCCTCGTCCACCAGGTGCGGCGGCGCGTCGGGTGGCACGTACCGGAAGACCACGGTGCTCAACTGGGCGGGGGCCGCCACCTCGAAGCGGGGATCGGCGTCGAGGTGTCGCCAGGCGTCGGCGGCCAGGTCGACGACGCGGTCGAACAGCGCGCCGATCGCGTCCGGTCCCATGATCCGCAGCGTCAGCCAGAGCTTGCCCGCGTCGAAGCGTCGGGTGGTCTGGAGGCTCTTGTCCACCTGGTTCGGGATGCCCTGCTCGGCCGCGCGGGCCGGGTTGAGGTAGTCGGCGTGCCAGGTGGCGTGCCGCAGCGTCCGGCCGTCGCGCACCAGCAGCGCGCTGGAGCTGACCGGCTGGAAGAACGACTTGTGGTAGTCGACGGTCACCGAGGCGGCCCGCTCGATGCCGTCGAGCAGGTGCCGGCGGGTGGGGGAGACCAGCAACCCGCAGCCGTACGCGGCGTCCACGTGCAGCCAGACGCCGGCGGCGGTGCAGATGTCGGCGATCTCCGGCAGTGGGTCGATGGTGCCGAAGTCGGTGGTGCCGGCGGTGGCGACGACCGCCATCACCACCTGACCGTCGCGCCGGCAGCGGTCGATGGTGCGGGCCAGCTCGTCGGTGCGCATCCGCCGGCCGGCGTCGGTGGGCACGGTGAGCACCGCGTCGGCGGCGAGGCCGAGCAGCTTGGCGGCCTTCTGCACGCTGAAGTGACCGGCCGCCGAGGTGACGACGCGCAGCCGGGCCAGCACCTCCGGCCGGGCCGGCCGGGTGGCGGCCGAGCCCACCTCCCGCCGGTACGCCTCCTCCCGGGCCAGCAGCATCGCCTGGAGGTTCGACTGGGTGCCACCGCTGGTGAACACGCCGTCGGCGGTGGCGCCGAGGCCGATCCGTTCGGCCGTCCAGTCGATCAGCCGGCGTTCCATCAGCGTCGCGCCGGCGCTCTGGTCCCAGGTGTCCAGCGAGGAGTTGACGGCGCTGAGCACCGCTTCGCCGAGCAGCGCCGGGATGACCACCGGGCAGTTCAGGTGGGCCAGGTAGCGCGGGTGGTGGAACCAGATCGCGTCGCGTAGCCAGATGTCGTGCAGCTCGTCCAGGGCGGCGTCGGTGTCGCCCAGCGGCCGGTCCAGGTCGATGCCGCCGACCAGCGGCGCGAGCGCCTCGGGCCGGACGCCGGTGCCCGGTCGGTCCACTTCGGCGACCCGGCGGGCGACCCGTTCGACGCCGCGGGTCAGCACGTCCCGGTACCGCTCGACGGATCCGGTGTGGAACAGGTGGGCGCGCGCGGCGCTGACGGTCGAACTCATGCGGCTTCCCGGTGGTCGTGCGGACAGGGGCGCGGCGACGGCCACGCGGCAGTCAGATTAGGTTAGGCTCACCTAACTATCAAGGAGGGGTGGTCGGATGCGTGTCGAACGCGACCGGTGGGGCGTACCGCAGCTGTGGGCCGACGACGTGGACGCGCTCGCGTACCTCCAGGGCCGCGTCACCGCGGGCGACCGGGCCTGGCAGCTCAGCGTCGAACGGTGGCGGGCCGAGGGGCGACTCGCCGCCCACGTCGGCGCCACGGAGCTGCCGTGGGACCGGTTCGCCAGGCGCGCCCGCCTGGACGACACCGCCCGCCGCTGCCACGACCGACTCGACCCGGCCACCCGCCGGTGGGTCGCGGCGTACGTCGACGGCGTCAACGACGGGCTCGCCGAGGGTGCTGCCGCCACGCCCGAGTTCGCCGCCACCGGCAGCGCGCCGGAGCCGTGGCGGCCGTGGACGCCGCTCGGCGTGTTCCTGGTCCAGCACGCGCTGTTCTCCACGTTCCCGAACAAGCTCTGGCACGCGCACGTCGCCCGCACGCTCGGCCCCGACGCGGTCGGCCGGTTCGCGGTGGAGGGGCCGGCGTCCGCCGGCAGCAACGCCTGGGCGCTGCCCGCCGACCCGGCCACCGGACGCGGCCCGCTGATCGCCGGTGACCCGCACCGGCTGCTCGAACTACCCGGCGTCTACCAGCAGATCCGGCTCGCCTGCCCGGAGTTCGACGTGGTCGGGCTGGCCTTTCCCGGCGTACCCGGGTTGCCGCACTTCGGTCATGCCGGCGGGGTCGCCTGGGCCGTCACCAACGCGATGGCCGACTACCAGGACGTCTACCGCGAACAGCTCCGCCGCGACGGTGACCGGCTGCTGGCGCGCGACGCCGCCGGCTGGGTGCCGGTCGCGCGGCACGTCGAGGAGATCGAGGTGCGCGGCGGCCCGGTCGAACGCGTCGAGATCGTGGAGACGGCGCGCGGCCCGGTCGTCGACCACGACCGGGTCACCGGCGAGGCGCTCAGCCTGCGCACGCCGAGCCGTGTCGAGGCCCGGCTCGGGTTCGAGGCGCTGCTGCCGCTGCTGCGCGCCCGACACGCCGGCGACGTCGCGGACGCGCTGCGCGACTGGGTCGAGCCGGTCAACAGCGTGCTCGTCGCCGACGCCGGCGGCACGGTCCGTCGCCTGGTCGCCGGCCTGGTCCCGGTACGCGACGACCGCTGCCGCCGCGAGCCGGTGCCCGGCTGGGACCCGCGCCACCACTGGCGCGGCGACTACCTGCCGATGGTGGACGACAAGGTCGAAGGGGTCGCGGTCTGCGCCAACGACCGTCGCCCGGACGTCGCCGCGCACGGCGTCGACTTCGCGCCGCCGCACCGCGCCCGGCGGATCCGCGCCCTGCTCGCCGACGGCGTCGAGGCGTCCACCGTACACACCGACGTCCGCCTCCCCGCGACCCCGACGTACCGGCTGCTGCGCCGGCTCGACGCCGTCGGGCTCGGCGCGCCGGCCCGCGCGCTGTGCGACAGGCTGCTGGCCTGGGACCGCGAGATGGTGGCCGAATCGCCCGACGCCGGTGCGTACGCGGCCTGGCGTGCCGCGCTCGCCCGCCGGTTGATCACCCATCCGTCGCTGCGGGCGTTGCACGAGCCGTCCGGGTACGACGAGCTGTTCACCCCCTGGACCGACCCGGCTACCCGGATCGGCCTGGCCCTGGACCACCTCGTCGAGGAGCCCGGCGTCGACGTCGTGTCGCTCGGCGTCGACGCGCTGGTCGAGGTGGCCGCCGGGCCGCCGCCCGAGCCGTGGGGTCGCCGGCACCTGCCGCACCCACTGCACCTGGGCGTGGCCGCCGGGACCTCGGCCGCCGTCGCCGCGATGCGGGAGCGGGCGGCGCTCGGCGGGGACACCGACTGCGTGCTGGCCACGTCCGGTGTTCCCGGCGTCTTCGACACCTGCTGGCGGGGCCCGGTCGCCCGCTACGTCTGGGACCTGACCGACCGGGCGGCCAGCCGCTGGATCGTCCCGTTCGGCGCGTCCGGGCGGCCCGGCGACCCGCACTTCACCGACCAGTTTCCGCACTGGGCCGCCGGGACGCTGATCCCGGTGCCCGCCGACCCTCTTCCGAAGGACGACACCATGACGATTCCCCTGGAGCGCGACCCCGACCTCGGTGAGCTGGCGCTGGCGCCGGTGCGCCCGGACCGGCACGCCGAGCTGCTGCACGGCTGGGTCACGTTGCCCCGCAACCGGTTCTGGGGCATGGGCGCGCACACCCGCGACGAGGTGCGCGAGGTCTACGCCTTCCTGGACGGGCTGGACACCCACCACGCCTACCTGATCATGCTGGACGACGAGCCGGTCGGCCTGTTCCAGACCTACCGGCCGGAGGCGGACCCGGTGGGGGAGCGGTACCCGGTCCGGCCCGGTGACGTCGGCATGCACCTGCTGCTCAACCCGCCCCGACGGTACGCGCGCGGCCTCACCTCGGCGGTGGTGCCCGCGCTGATCCGGTTCCTGCTGCGCGACCCGGCGGCGCGGCGGGTGGTGGTCGAGCCGGACGTACGCAACGAGGCCGCACTGCGTCGTCTGCGGACCGAGGGCTTCGAGCCGGCCGCCGAGATCGACCTGCCGGGCAAGCGCGCCCAGTTGGCGTTCCTCACCCGCGAACGGTTCGAGGCCGCCGCCCCGGCAGACGACCCGGTCAGACCTCGGTGAGCCGGACCGCGTCGGCGATGACCAGGCCGGCGGCGGAACTCCACCGGCTCACCGCCACCCGGTCGGCGTCGCCGGCGGCCAGCGTGAACGTGCCGAGGGTGCGCCACTGCCCGCCGGTCGCCCGCTGGTCGACGTAGACGGTCCGGTTGCCGGTGGTGGTGGCCACGACGTACGGCGTCGAGGCGTTGTAGCCCGCGTTCGCCGGCCACCACGCCTCGACCCGGTAGTTGCCGGTGCGCGGGACGTTGAACCTGTACCAGGCGGCGTCGCTGGCGGCGACCGGGTCGGCGTAGCGGTAGTCGGCGCCGTAGCGCTGCCCGGAGAAGGACGAGACGCCCCAGTTGCCGCTGGCGGAGAAGCGGCCGGCGGTCGCGTTGTCCACGATCGAGGACCAGCCGCCGCCAGCGCCGGACATCTTCGCCGCGACGTCGGCCCGCATCGTGTTCAGGTCGATGAAGGACGGGTCGATCTTGCCGGTGGTGCTGGTCTCCCGGTGCCCACGGGCATAGCTGGAGTCCTTGCCGAGCCGGGTGAGCACGGCGGCGGTGGCGGCGATGCTGGCGGTGTACTGCGCGGTGGTCATCCGCTGGTCCACGCCGTTGTAGTCGATCTCCCACCCGATCATCAGGGTGTTGCCGTCGCCGGCCGGGATCGGCCCGCTGCCGCCGCTGACACCGGCGTGGTTGCACCGGCCGGCGGAGATCACGTGGAACACGCCGTGGTAGTCGACGAGCGCCTGGCAGAGCGGGCCGGCCAGGTCGGGGCGACCGTTGATGCAGATGTTCAACGCCGGGTGCGGGTTGGTGGCGCTGGAGGTGGCCGCGGTGTGGTGCCACAGCACGCCGATCGGGTCGAACGAGCCGGGGCGGGCCCGGTTGAGCCAGTCGCCCTCCACGACGACCTGCACGCCGGCGGCCCGCAGCACGTCCACCAGCCAGGGAATCGTGGCCATCACCGCTCCTGGAGCAGGTCGGCCAGGCACTCCGCCTTCGGCGCGGCGACGGCCGCGCCGGGACGGGCGACCACGGTCAGCGCGGCGGCCACCAGGGCCGGGATGCCGAGCAGACCTCGGCGCCGCAGACGGACGGATCGGGACGTGGGCATGGCGCTCCTTCGGCGACGACGCTCGGCATCCGATCAATCGACGGATGTGAGTGCGGGCACGCTATCCCGACGCGGGCCCCTCTGTCGATACCCTTCACCCCTACTCTTCCGAGCGAAAATATCTGCCGGCGATCGGGGTGCGCCGAACGGCGACGAGCCGGCCCCGCCGCTCGGCGGGACCGGCTCGGCCGGGAATCGACTCAGTTCAGGTGCGCCAGCAGCGCGGTGGCCATGCCCTGCTCGCCCCGGGCGTTCGGGTGGAACGGCGCGGCCGAGTTCTGCGGCACCAGGCCCTCCACCCAGCGGGTGCCGCTGCTCTTGCACGCGTCCTTGCCGATCGACGGGGTGTAGACGTCGGCGTAGCTCGCGCCGTTGGCCGCCGCGGTGTCGGCCAGCATGCTGTTCAGCGCCTTCTCCACCCCGCGCAGGTACGGCACGTCCTGGTAGGCGATCGGCACCACCGGCCAGCAGCCGTACCCGCTGTCCGGCAGGATCGCCGGGTAGCCGAGCACCACGACCCGCGCGTTCGGCGCGGCCTGCCGGACCGAGCGCAGCACGGTGGTCACCTTCGGCACGGTGGCCGCGATCCGGGCCCGGAGCTGGTCGGTGCCGCCGGCGGTGAACCGGTCCTTGCACGGCGAGCCGAGCGGGCTGCTGACGCTCGCCTCCGCGCAGTCGCTGATGATCCCGGAGAACCCGATGTCGTTGCCGCCGATCTGCACCGTCACCAGCGCCGTGGCCGAGGTGACGGCGTTGAGCTGCGGCGGCAGGTTGATGCCGAGCTGGCCGTCGCCGCCGTACAGGATGTCGTCGGTGGTGGCGCCGGAGCAGCTCACGTCCGCGAACGACGACGACCCGGCCGACGCGGCGACAAGCGTCGGGTAGTTGCGGTTGGACCGCAGGCAGTTCAGGTCGACCTGCGTGGGGATCAGCGGGCCGGCGGTGTACGAGTCGCCGAGCGCCACGTAGCGCCCGGCGGGCACGGCGGCGTTGGCGGGCGCGGTGACGGCGAGCAGCACGCCGGCGGTGGCCGCGGCGAGCGCGGCCAGTCGTGCGGCCGTACGCCTCAGCGGCAGGTGGGGACGGTTCATGGCGCCCTCCCGGGAGCGGGATCGGGGGTGGTGGTGGTCCGAGAGTCTGCCGCTGCCGGTGATATCCGTCAATATGGACGAACGCCATTAAGGGGTGGTCGGGGTGGTGGGCCGGCCCCGAGGAGGGGCCGGCCCACGCCGATCCCGTCAGGGACCGCTGACGATGCTTGTCACCTGGTGACCGCTGTCGACGGCGGCCCCGGTGTCGTTGATGACGTGGCTGATGGTGCCGACACCGCCCAGCGAGACCGTCACCATGTTGCGGAACCGCACCCCCGGGCGTGCCGGCACCTCGAACGCGCGGGCGCTCACCACGGCCGGGTTGACGTTGAAGAAGCAGTAGCTGCCCAACCCCCACGCCTGGTGGTTGGTGACCGAGTCGGCCACCTTGTACGCCGCCCAGCCCCGGGTCGACCCGTTCATCCAGGCGGCCTGGTTCGGCGGGTCGTAGGGCATCTCGTTCTGATAGAAGTAGGTCCGCCCGTTCTCGCCGTTCCAGATGGTCTGGTACTGCTGGTAGTGCTCCACGAACAGGCCGTAGAACGTGACGTCGTCGCCGTCGACGACCAGCCCGTTGCGGCCGGTGTTGACGGTCCAGCCGACCGTGCCGCTGTTGCCGTGGTCGGCCCGCCAGATCCAGGCGTGGTCACCGATCACGTCGTCGCTGTTGATCTGCATGCTCACGGTCGCCCGGCCGGCGATCGCGCCGCCGACCCGGACGAAGACGTCGGAGAGCACGGTCGGGTCGGCGGCGTGGTCGGCGCTCGACCCGGGCGGACCGACCTGGAGCAGCACGTTCGAGTTCGTGGTGCCGGCGTCGAAGAGCACGCCGGCCAGCCGTACCCCGTCGACGTCGGCGATCGTCATCGCGGTGACCCCGTTACGCGGCACGAACGTGGCCAGGCCCAGGCCGAGCACGACGGTGCCCGGCCGGGTCACGTTCAGCGTCTGGTCGAGCTGGTAGACGCCGGGGGTGACCAGCAGGTGCCGCCCGGCGGCCAGCGCCGCGTTGATGCTCGCCGCGGTGTCGCCGGGCCGCACGATCTGGAACTGGCTCAGCGAGATCGACCGGCCGGCCGGGGTGCCGGCGGCCCAGGTGGTGCCGGCGGTGTCGGTGCGCTTCGCGGGCACGAACACGCGGTACGCGCCGGCCGCGTCCACGTACAGGTAGGGCTTCTCGGCCACCACCGGCGCGGTGCCGATCGTGGTGTACGGCGGGGTCGGGAAGCTGTTGCCCGGCGCGCCCTGCACCCCCACGAAGACCTGGTTCCAGTTGGACCCGGTCCAGCCGCCGATCTGCGAGCTGCGGGTGATCCACTGCTGCTGCGAGCCGGACTGGATCTGCCCGTCGACCTTGGTGTCGGAGATCCAACCCCCGGAGGACCAGCCGCCGTCGGAGAGCGCCAGGTTGCCGCGCACGTGCATCCGGCGGTACGGCGCGGCCTGCGACACCGACCACCGCTCCAGCCCACCGGTCGGGTTGACGGTCAGCCCCTCCGCCGAGCGCCAGAAGTTCTGGGTGGCGTTCTGCGAGCCGTCCGGCCACCAGTCCGCCTCGACGTGCACCCGGCCGTTGACGGTGGTCTGGCCGGGGGTGAGGCCCAGGCCGGCGACCTGGGTGAAGAAGCCGACGTTGGCGTCCACCGCGTAGCTGCCGGGCTTGAACAGCAACGCGTACCGGGCGTTGCCGAACTGGTTGGTCTCCTGCTGGGCGAAGACCGTGTTCAGCCGGTTCTGGATGGTCGAGGTCGACATCGACGGGTCGAAGACGCTGACGTTCGGGCCGAGGTCCGGATTGGTCACCGGCGTGTCCGAGGGGGGTGGCCCGGCGGGAGTGACGGTCGGCGGCGGGGTGGTCGGGGTGCTCACGCCGGTGAGTGTCCACTTCTGGTTGGCCGAGCCGGCGCACGACCAGATCTGCATGGTCGCGCCGTCGGCCTGGTTGTTGTCGCGGATGTCGAGGCACTTGCCGGACGCGGCGTTGACCAGGTCCCCGGCGGCGGTGAGCGTCCAGCGCTGGGTGGTGACCGTGGCGTAGCAGGTCCAGATGTGCACGGCGGCGCCGTTGGCGGTTCCGTTGTTCGCGACGTCCAGGCACTTGCCCTGGGACCGCACCGAGCCGTCGTCGGCGAGCGTCCACTTCTGGCTGGCGACGGTCGGGTAGCAGGTCCACATGTGCACGGTCGCGCCGTCGGCGGTGGAGTTGTCCGCCACGTCGAGGCACTTGCCGTTCGCGGCGCTCACCAGCGAGCCGGTGCTGGCGGCGTACGCCCCGGTCGGGGCGAGGACGGCGACCGCGCCGACCGCGCCGAGCACGGCGGCGACCGCGCCGCACGCGGTGAGCCGGCCGGGCCATCGTCGGTACGCCGCTCCGAATCGCATCATTTCGGGCACCTTTCGTCGCCGGCACGCGGCGCGGGCGGCACGTGTGCCGTGGGGGTGGTGGGGTGGGGTGCTACCGCCACGTAACCGCGTGAGAGTGACCGGAGTCAATGAAATCGGACGGTTCCGGAACTCGGTACACGCTCGGTCACCGCCGCGCGACGATACTCAGCGGGTCAGGCCGACGAGCGCCGCGATCCGGGCGACGTCGGCCGCCGCCGGGTCGCGCCGGGCGATGTCGGCGAGCAGGGTACGCGCGACCGGGCGGCACCGGACCTCGGCGGGCGCGATCCGATCGGCGTCGACGAGCGCCCGCCCGGCGGCGGTGAGATCGCCGGTGGCGAGCTGGGCGCCGGCGGCGTCGACCAGATGGGCTGCTCGGTGCTCGGCCGGAAGCCGCCGCCACCCGTCGGTGCGGACGGCGTGCTGGTGCCGGCGCACCGCCTCGGCGTCGTCGCCCAGGGCGAGTGCGGCGAGGAAGCGGCCCAGCAGCACGACGGTGGGGCAGAACCCGACGTGGTGCGGGTCGTTGTCGGGCGTACCCCGGTCGGCCAGTGCGGCGGCGCGGCCGAGCAGGTCGTCGGCGTGGTGGCGGTCGTCGGCACCGGCGGCGGCGATGCCGGCCTGCACCAGCAGCGTGCCGCGTACCCCCGGATCGGTGGTGGTGTCGACGGCCGCGAGGGCGGCGGTGCGGGCGAGGCGGTGGCGGCCCAGCGCGCGCAGCGCCTGCGCGACGGCGATGCTCGCGGTGGCGGCGCGGGTCGGGTCGTCGTTGGCGGTGGCGACGGCCTGGTCCGCGGCCAGCCAGGCCAGATCGGCCTCGCCGAGCTTGACGAGCACCGAGGCGGTGATCCGGTACGCCGGCAGCAGCAGGGCGGGGGTGCCGTGGGCGGCGTCGAGCAGGGCGGGCAGCGCGCGCAGAAGCTGGGCGTAGTGAGCGTGCTGGTAGGTCAGCCAGGCGTGCGCGACGTGCCGTCGCACCTGCTCCGCCTCCGCTGTCGGGGAGGGTGGACGGTGGTAGCGGGCGAGCGCGGCGCGGACCGCCTCCACACCGTCCAACCCGGACTCCGCCGTCGGCACGGATCGGCGCGGATCGAGCAGGGCCGCCGGGTCCACGCGGAGCACCTCGGCGATCTCCTGGATGACCGAGTAGCGGTCCAGTGCGGGTACGCCGCGTTCGACCTTGTCGACCCAGCTCTTCGACTTGCCGAGCCGGTCGGCCAGCATCTGCTGGGTCATCCCCCGCCAACGGGCCACCCGCCGCCCGATCGGCGCCTCGTCGGTCTCCCGTAGGCGCTGCCCGCTCACCGCTGCCGCCCCATTGGCGGGCGCATCGCCTCGGTTGACGCTCCACAGCGCGGACACCAGCGGGACTTCACCCGGAACGCGAGCAGCCCGAGCAGAAAGCCCGGCACCAGCCCACCGAGGACGATCGACACGACTACCGAAGCCAGTGCCCTCACCTCCTGTGTCGTAGGTTCTACTTAGAGTGAAATCCGGTGCGCTGATGGTCGGTAGACCGGCTAGCCATCGGGCATGTTGAACGCGTTGAACAGAGACCAGTGGCACGGAAGGCCGGCGAATGACGCGGGCACCGAAGCAGCGCAACGAGCGGTTGCGGAACGCGATCTCGGAGTGCAGATGGTCGTACGAGTCGTGCGCTTCGGCCGTACGCACCGTCGCCCGCGAGAACGGCGAGGCGCAATTCTCGTGCGACCGATCCCATGTCGGACATTGGATCGCCGGCGTGAAGCCCCTCGGTGGCACCGCCCGATATCTGGCCGAAGCGATCTCCCGCCGACTCGGTCGGGTGGTTGATCCGGCCTGTCTGGGGCTTCTCACAGGCGGTAGTCTTGAGGCCGACCTAGGCGGCCTGGATTGGTGGGGACGTGCACCGGCCATCGATCTCCTGACAGTCGGGAGGGCCGACTTGGAGCGACGAGCGTTCGGGCGCACCGCCCTGTACTCGCTGGCGGCACTCGCCGTCCCACTCGAATCCTGGCAGGAGATTGCGGATCGGGGCCGGCGTGCGCAGGGTGGCGACGCTGCCGTCGGCCGTCGAGAGATCGACGCCGTGCGGGACATGCTGACGGTGTTCAGCACGGCTGACGAACGGTTTGGGGGAGGGCACGCCCGTCTCGCCGTGGTCCAGTACCTCACCTCCGATGTGGCCGGTCTTCTTCAGGGGCGTTTCTCTACCGATCGCGACCGGGTGGCGATGTTCAGTGCTGCCGCCGAAATGACCTACCTCGCCGGCTGGAAAGCCTTCGACTCATCCCTGCACGGGCTGGCCCAGCGCTACTACGTCCAGTCGCTGCGCCTCGCGAACGAAGCAGACGATCGGGCCCTCGCCGGCTTCACGCTGCGCGCGATGGCACACCAGGCGGTGGACCTCGGCCACGGGCAGGAGGCACTAAGACTCGCCACCTCCTCCCTCGAATGGTCGAAGGGAAGAACGACCCCCGCCGCGACCGCGCTCTTCACCATCCTTGCCGCCCGGGGGCACGGTGCGACGGGTGACCGCGCACGCGCGTCAGCGGCGATCCGCGCGGCGGAGGCACATCTCGCGGACGCCTCGCCCGACGACGAGCCGACCTGGATCAGGACCAGCGGCTTCACCGAAACCTCCCTCGCCAGCCAGGCCGGCCAGGCGTTGCGGGACCTCGGTGACCTTCCTGCGGCCGAAACTCAGCTCCAGCGGTCGATCGCCACGCGGGACACCGAGGCGTACCGCCGCACTCACACGCTGACGCTTGCCAACCTCGCCGACGTCCAATGCGCTCAGGGACGGCTACGGGACGCCGCCGAGAACTGGAACCATGCGATGGACGCGATGGCGGGGGTTCGGTCCGGGCGGGCATCCGCAGCGGTGACGAACATTCGGACGCGCCTTGGCAGCCTCGGCCAGCGGCTGCCCTCCTTCGCCAAGCGACTCGATCAGCGAGCCGCCGCATTCATCAAGGAGTTGAGCAAGCATGGAACGTGACGCCTGGCGCAAGTCGAGCCGCTCCGGGAGCAACGGGCAGTGCGTCGAGGTGCGCGATCGGGGCGTCATGGTCGACGTGCGCGACTCCAAGGCCCCCGCGACCGGGGTGTTGAGCTTCGACGCCGCAGCCTGGAGCGCGTTCGTCGACAACCTGAAGCAGCGGTCCGCGCTCTGAGAGATCTTGGTACGGGATGGCCCCTATCGGGGCCGTTCTCTTCCAAGATCTCCAGACTTCTCACGCAGTGGAACATTTGATCCAGCATTCGAGAAGGTGGGGCGAGGTGGGGGCCGGCTACGCGGATGCCTCTCCTCGCGTGCGCGCTGCCGTGGACGACGTCGCGGCCAGTTCGGGCCGCGCCGGTAGGAAGACGGTGGGGACGCCCAACGACTGGTTCATCGCGGCGAGCCGCTGTTCGGCCTGGAGGTCGGTGGTGTTCCGCACGCCACGGATGATCACTCCCGCACCGTGGCGACGGCAGTAGTCGGCGGTCAACCCGCGCCACGCCGCCACGGTGACGCTGGTCCACCCGGCCGGCAGGGCGGCCCGGACGGTGGCTGCCCGCTGCTCCTCGCCGCTGCCCGGCTGTTTGTCGCCGTTGACCGCGACGAGCACGACCACCTCGTCGAAGAGGCCGCGCGCCCGGTCCACCACGTCCAGGTGTCCGGGCGTGACGGGATCGAAGGTGCCGGGATAGACGGCCCGGACGGGCGCGCGCCCCGCAATCGCCCGCGCCGGATGTGAACCTGCCGCTGGTTCGGCTGTCCCGGCCGTGTCGGTCCGCATGGCCCGACTGTAGGTGGCCGGCGTCCCGGCCTGATGATCGGCCGGAGCGAGGCAGGGGCCGGTCGAAGGTGCGGCCGGTGAGTCGTTTCTGCTCTCAGCTCGACAGGCGCCGGGCGTCGGAGAGTTGCCGGCGGCTGGTCGACGCCCCGGCCGGAAGGGTGACTGTCCTCAATGGCAGGGTCATCACGGCGCTCAGGAGAAGGGCGCGACGGTATTTCTTCGTGACGCGAACTAAAGGCGGGTTGATCGTGGGTGCCGAGGTGGTGGCATCGACGGAACCAGCCCCGTCCGGACGCGTCCAACACTGCCATTTGTCCAGTTCGCGGCTCGGGGTGCCGCGCCCGCGAGACCAGATCGTGACTTGACGCAATAGTTCGTTCGCCGTAGGAAGGAAGTGTGACAGACGTGGTGACCCCACCGACGAGCCCGGTCAGCCGGGAGCGGTCGAAGGAGATCAAGCGCAGCAGCGTCATCTCCGCCGCCCGCTCCGCCCGGGTGCTGTCCCGTGCCGAGCTGACCGAGCTGACCGGGCTGAGCCCCGCCACGCTCACCCCGCTGGTCCGGGACCTGATTGCCGAGGGCTACCTGATCGAGCGCGGCCCCGGCGCCTCCCGGGCCGGCCGCCCCCGCGCCATCCTCGAGTTCAACCCCCGCGCCGAGCTGGTCGCCGCCGTCGCGCTGGAACCGGCCCGGATCAGCTGCGAGATCGCCGACAGCGACGGCGCCGTCATCGCCCACCGCACGGTGCGGCGTACCGGCGACATCGTCGACCTGATCTGCACCGCCGTGCCGGAACTGGCCGGCGACGGGCTGCCCGCGCTGCGGGGCGTGGCCATCGCCGCGCCCGGCGTCTCCACCGGCGGCGCGGTCCGGCTCGCCCCCTCGGTCGGGCTGGTCGAGGCGCGCCCGGTGGGGGAGTCGGTGCAGCGGCGGCTCGGCGTGCCGGTGGTGGTCGACAACGACGTGAACCTGATGGCCGCCGGTGAGCACGCGGCCGGCGCCGGGACCGACGTCGCCGACCTGCTCCTGCTGCACGTCGCCGACGGCATCGGCGCCGGGCTGGTGCTGGACGGGCAGGTCCGTCGCGGCTCCGGCGGCGCGGCCGGCGAGGTCGGCTTCCTGCCGCTCGACCCGGCCGACCGGGGGCACGACGGCATCGGTCCGTTCGAGGCCCGCTGGTCCGCCGGCGCCATCGCCGAGCGGGTGGTGGCCCTGGCCCCGGGCCGACGGCCGGCCGCGCCGGTACGGGCGCTCGTCGAGCTGGCCGCCGCCGACGAGCGGGCCGGCGCGTACCTGGCCGAGGTGCTCGCCGCCTGGGCCCGGCTCATCGTCTCCTGCGCCTGCGTGATCGACCCGGGCCGGGTGCTGCTCAGCGGCGCCGCGGCCGACCTCGACGACGCCGCCGTGGACCGGCTCCAGGCGCTGGTGTCCGCCGGCGCGCCCAGCCCGACCGAGGTCCGCCGCGCGGTCCTCGGCGACCAGGCGGTGCTGCACGGCGCGGTCAGCTACGCGCTGTCGGCCGCCGCGTCCGGCCTGTCCACCCTGCTACCCGCTCCCTGACCGCTCCACCCCCCACAACACCCCTCGGAGGTACCCCATGAGACGTCGACTCCTGCTCGCCGGTGCGCTCGCCACCGTCCTCGCCGCCGGCACCGCCTGCGGCGGCGGCTCCGGTGACTCCGGCTCCGGCTCCGGCGAGGCCGAGAAGCTGACGATCTACACGGCCCGCGACAAGAAGGTCACCACCTTCGTCGTCGACAAGTTCACCGCCAAGTACCCCGAGTACAAGGGCAAGGTCGAGGTGCTCAACCTGGGCGCCCAGGAGATCCTGGAGCGGGTCCGGGCGGAGAAGGCCAACCCGCAGGCCGACGTCTGGTGGGGCGGCACCCAGCAGGGTCTCGCGTCGGGCGCCTCCGAGGACCTGCTCACGAGCTGGAAGCCGTCGTTCGCCGACAAGATGGACGAGAAGTACAAGGACCCGCAGGGCCGGTGGTTCGGCGAGATCCTGCTGCCCGAGGTCATCATGTACAACAACAAGGCGCTCACCCCGGAGCAGGCCCCGAAGGACTGGGACGACCTGCTGAAGCCGGAGTTCAAGGACAAGATCATCATCCGGGACGTGGCCGCGTCCGGCACCATGCGGTCGATCTACGCCTCGATGATCGTGCGGCAGTCACCGGACGGCAGCAACCCGCAGCCCGGCTACGACTGGCTGAAGAAGCTCGACGCCAACACCGGCGCGTACGCCGCCAACCCCACCGACCTCTACCTGAAGCTGTCCCGCCAGCAGGGCACGCTGAGCGCCTGGAACCTCCAGGACATCCTGCTCCAGGCCAACCAGGCCAA
Organism: Micromonospora sp. NPDC049240; assembly: GCF_040647835.1. Taxonomy (NCBI): domain Bacteria; kingdom Bacillati; phylum Actinomycetota; class Actinomycetes; order Micromonosporales; family Micromonosporaceae; genus Micromonospora; species Micromonospora sp. NPDC049240. The sequence goes on along the minus strand of NZ_JBEZCX010000003.1, from coordinate 317,065 downwards.
CATGCCGTTCGGCTACGTGATGCCGACCTCCGGCGCCCCGGTGCTGGTCGACGGTCTGGCCCAGGTCAAGGGCGGCAACAGCGAGGGCGCGCAGAAGTTCCTGGAGTTCCTCTTCGACGACTCGCTCCGCGCCGAGCTGGCCAAGGACTACTACCAGATCCCGGCCGTGGACATCGCGGAGAAGCCGGAGTGGCTGGCCCAGCTCAACCTCAAGCCGCTGGACGTCGACTGGGACGTGATCGGCAAGAACGAGACCGAGTGGATCAACCACTGGAACAGCCAGATCAAGAACAAGGGCTGACCGGCCGGGACGCCGGGTGCCACGCGCGCCCGGCGTCCCGCCGTCGCCGTCCCGCACCACCCACCCCGTCACCGGTCCGATCCGGTTACCGGACGCAAGGAGAGACATCATGATCGATGTCACGCTGGAGTCGGTGAGCAAGCGCTTCCCGCGTGCCGGCGACACCGCGGCGGTCGACGACGTCGACCTCCGCATCGGCGCGGGGGAGTTCTTCACCCTGCTCGGCCCGAGCGGCTGCGGCAAGACCACCACCCTGCGCATGGTCGCCGGCTTCTACTTCCCCAGCTCGGGCCGGATCCGGTTCGGCGCCGAGGACGTCACCAACCGCCCGCCGAACAAGCGCGACACCGGCATGGTGTTCCAGAACTACGCGCTCTTCCCGCACCTTAGCGTCGCCCAGAACGTCGCGTACGGCCTGAAGATCCGCAAGGTCGGTCGGGCCGAGGCGAAGCGCCGCATCGACGAGGCGCTCGGGCAGGTCCACCTCGCCGGGTACGGCGACCGCCGCATCGACCAGCTCTCCGGCGGCCAGCAGCAGCGCGTCGCGCTGGCCCGGGCGCTGGTGATCCGGCCGCGCACGCTGCTGCTCGACGAGCCGCTGTCCAACCTCGACGCCAAGCTGCGCGAGGAGACCCGGGTCGAGATCCGCCGGATCCAGAAGGAGTCCGGCACCACCGCGCTCTACGTCACCCACGACCAGGCCGAGGCGATGGCCATGTCCGACCGGATCGCCGTGATGGAGTCCGGCCGGGTCCGGCAGGTAGGCACGCCGCAGGAGATCTACCACCGGCCGGCCACCTCGTTCGTGGCCCGGTTCATCGGCCGCAGCAACGTGCTCAGCCTGCCGGTGGTGACCGCCGGCCCGGAGCGCCTGACGGTGTCGCTGCCCGGCGGCTGGGAGGTCCCGGTCGCCGCGCCTGTCGACCACGGGCTCCGCGAGGGCGGCACCGCGCTGGTCAGCGTGCGGCCCGAGCACATCACGCTCGGTTCGGCCACCGACGAGGGCGCGCTGCCCGGCCGGGTCACCGAGCTGGAGTTCACCGGCATGGCCACCAACCTGCTGGTCGACGTCGCCGGCGAGCCGGTGCAGGTGGCCGCGATCGACGTCCCGGCCGGGCTGGCCGTGGGCGACCAGGTCGGGCTGCGTCTACCGCCGGAGCGGATGTGGGTGGTGGGGGCGTGAGCGCGAGGAGTGAGCCGGGTTTGCGAGCCCCGCAGTCGCGAACTGAGGTGACGCTGTGAGCACCATCCCCGCGACCCCGAGCGCGGCCACCGTCCCGCCGATCACCGAGGACCCGACGCCCCCGGGCGGCCGGCGCTCCCGCCGCCCGCAGCTCAACGCCAACTCGCGCTGGTTCCCGTACCTCCTGGTGTTCCCGCTGGTCCTGATCCTCTTCGGCTACGTGGTGCAGCCGATGCTCGCCACGTTCGGCGAGAGCGTCGGCGTGGACGGCCCGGAGAACTGGGCCAGCTTCCTCACCGGCGACGGCGTGGCCCGCTCCGCGCTGCTCACCTCGCTGATGATCAGCGCCGCGAGCGTGTTCCTGTGCGGCGTCGTCGGCGTGGCCATGGCGTTCCTGCTGAAGCGGTTCTCGTTCCCCGGCCGCCGGCTCATCGAGGCGATCATCCTGGTGCCGGCGGCGCTGCCGCCGCTGATCGGGGCGATCTCGTTCCAGCTCCTCTACAGCGAGACCGGCATCCTGCCCCGGGCGCTGCAACAGCTCCTCGGCACCGAGAACCCGGTGCTGCCGTTCAGCGGCATCGCCGGTGTGCTGGTGGTGCACACGTTCACCATGTACCCGTTCTTCTACCTGGCCACGTCCGCCGCGCTGATGGGCATGGACCCGTCGGTGGAGGAGGCCGCCTACAACCTGGGCGCCGGCCGGGTGCGGGTGTGGCGGACCGTGCTGCTGCCGATGCTCACCCCGGCGCTGGTCTCCGCCTCACTGCTGGTCTTCATGACGTCGCTGGCGTCGTACACCGCTCCGCTGCTGTTCGGGGTGGACCGCACCATGACCATGCAGATCTACATCAACCGCACCAACGGTGACCTGCCGATGGCCTCGACCTACGCGTCGGTGCTGGCGGTCGTCTCGGTGCTGTTCCTGCTCGGCATGCGCTGGTACGAGGGGCGGCGCAGCTACCGCTCCCAGTCCAAGGGCGTGGCCAGCCACCGCCGCGAGCTGACCAACCCGTTCGCCCGCTGGCTGGCGCTGGCCGCCTCGCTGCTCGCCGTGGTGGTGCTGCTCGCCCCGGTGGCGACCATCGCGCTGGTGGCGTTCTCCGAGGACGGGACGTGGACCACCGAGGTGATCCCGTCCGGCTACACCACGCAGAACTTCGTCACCATCTTCTCCGACCCGGACGCGTACCGGCCGATCGTCAACTCGCTCCAGATGAGCCTGCTGGCCACCGTCGGCTGCGTCGTGGTCGGCGTGCTCATCGCGTACGCGGTGCGCCGGCTCGACTTCCGCGGGCGTGGCCTGCTCGACGTCGCGGTCATGCTGGCCTGGGCGCTGCCCGGCACGGTGGTGGCGATCAACCTGATCTCGGCGTTCAGCACCGGTAACGCGTTCAGTTTCGGTCAGGTGCTGATCGGCACGTTCTGGATCATGCCGCTGGCGTACTTCGTGCGGTTCCTGCCGCTGGTGTTCCGGTCCAGCTCGGCCACGCTGGCCCAGCTCGACCCGTCGCTGGAGGAGGCCGCCCGCAACCTCGGCGCGTCCTGGGCGCGGGCGTTCGGCACGGTCACGCTGCGGCTGATGCTGCCGGGCGTGCTGGCCGGCGCGCTGCTCGCGTTCGTCAACGGCGTCGGCGAGTTCGTCGCCTCGGTGCTCATCTACACCTCGGAGACCGCGCCGATCTCGGTGGAGATCAACAACCGGATGTACTCGTTCGAGGTCGGCACCGCCGCCGCGTACGGCATGCTCCAGGTTGTGTTGATCTTCGTGGTGATGGTGGTCTCCGGCCGTTTGCAGAACGGCGGCCGGGCCGCCCGGGAGGCGACGAAGTGGACGGCGTGACGAACCTGTGGCCGGCCGGCGGTGGGCTGCTGCCCGCCGCCGAGGTCCCCGGCGGCGAACTGGCCGACGTCGTGGCGGCGGCCGACTTCGCGGTGCTGCCGGTCGGCGCCGTCGAGTGGCACGGGCCGCACCTGCCGCTCGGCGCCGACCTCATCCTGGCCGAGGGCTTCGCCGGCGAGAGCGCCGCGCCCGGGCCCGGCCCGCGCGGCGTGCTGTTCCCGCCGGTCGCGTACGCGGCCTGCCCCGGCCAGACCCGCCCCTGGCCCGGCACGGTGGCGATCCGGCCGGAGATCGCGGTCGGCTACCTCGCCGACGTGATCGAGGGCATCGTGGCGGCCGGTTTCCCCCGACTGCTGGTGGTCAACGGCCACGACGCCAACATGTCCACCGTGCGGGCCGCCATGGAGTGGGTCTCCGGGCGGCGCACCGCCAGCCTGCTGCTGGTCAACTGGTTCCAACTGGTCACCCCGGCGGAGACCGGCGCGCTCTACGGCGACGTGGTCGCCCGCGGGCACGGCGGCGCGTACGAGACGTCCGGCGTGCTCGGCTTCGCGCCGCAGACCGTACGCCTGGACGCCGCCACCGACCTGCCGCCGCGCCCCAAGCTGCCGGTGACCCACCCGTACGTGCTCGTCGAGTCGCGCCCCGACCCGTGGCAGGGCTGGTCCGGGCACGTGTCGCGGGCCAGCGAGGAGGCCGGCCGGACGGTGCGCGCCACGGCCGGCGCGCGGCTGCGCGAGATCGTGGCCGCCTGGGTGGCCGCCCCGATGCCGGCCCCGCCCACCGCCGACCCGCTACCTCAGGAGGACGTGTGACAGTCGACCGGGGACTGGACGTCGTCGACTTCCACCTGCACTTCCGCATCGGCGCCGACGAGACGATCCACGCCTGCGAGGACGCGGCCGGGATGCACCCGGGCGGCACGCACGAACGCGAGGTGCGGGCCGCCGGGTCCGCGCCGTACGCCCGGCAGTGGCGTCGGGCCTGGAGCTTCCCCGACCCGGAGCCGCCCGCCGAGCGCTGGCAGGACGAGGCGGACCGGTGGGCCGAGGAGCTGCGCGCGGTGCGCGTACGTCGGGCGGTCTTCGTCACCGGCGGCGGCAACGACGCGCTCGCCGACGTGGTCGACCGCCACCCCGACCTGCTGCTCGGCCTCGCCCACCACGACCCCTACGGCGCAGCCGCGGCGGCCGAGCTGGAGCGTGCGGTCACCGAGCGGGGGCTGCGCGGGCTGAAGCTGTTCGCGCCGCTGCTGCGCGGCCCGCTCGACCACGCCGACCTCGATCCGCTCTGGGCCACCGCCCAGCGTCTCGGCGTGCCGGTGCTGATCCACATCGGTCACTACGGCAGCGCCGGCGGCTTGTCCGTCGGCCGGTACGGCGGCCCGGACGAGCTGGTCCGGATGGCCCGCCGGTTCCCCGAGCTGAACGTGGTGGTGCCGCACTTCGGCGTCCAGCACGTGCAGGAGCTGTTCTTCGCCGCCTGGGGCTGCCCCAACATCTCCATCGACACGTCCGGCTCGAACCAGTGGGTGCGCTGGATGCCGTACCGGCTCACGCTGGAGGACCTGTTCCGCCGCTGCTACGAGACGATCGGCCCGCACCGCATCGTCTACGGCAGCGACTCGTCCTGGTTCCCGCGCGGCTACGTCACCCGCTACCTCGACGACCAGCTCCGCGTCTGCCACGAGCTGGGCCTGCCCGAGGACCACCTGCGCGCGATCTTCGCCGGGAACGCCGAGCGGCTGCTCGGCCTGACCGCGAACCGGAAGGAAACCCGATGAGCACGCTGACCACCTACCAGCGCCACCACCTGGCCCCGACCTACGACCACCACGTCGGGCACCTCTACCCGGCCATGGTGCGCGCCAGCCAGGCGCACGTGGTGATGCTGACCGAGCAGCGGCTGATCCCCGCCGACCGCGGGGCCCGGCTGCTGCGCGGCCTGGCCGAGCTGCGCGCCGACACCACCGCCCTGCCGGCGTACGACGGCAGCTTCGAGGACACCTACTACCTGCTGGAGAAGCGGCTCGCCGCGGCGTGCGGCATTCCCACCTCGGAACTGGACGTGCAGCTCGCCCGCAGCCGCAACGACCTGGACGCCGGCGTGTTCCGGATGCTGCTGCGCGACCAGCTCGTCGAGGTGCTCCAGCGGGTGCTGGACACCGGCCGCACCGCGCTGGCCCAGGCCGACCGGTACGCCGACGTGGTCATCACCGGCTACACCCATCGCCGGCCGGCCCAGCCCACCACCATCGGGCACGCGCTGGCCGGCTACGCCGAGGCGCTTGTCAACCAGGCCGCCGCGTACGCCGACGTGATCGACCAGCTCAACGTCTCGCCGCTGGGCTCCTGCGCGTTCGCCGGCACCGACCTGGACATCGACCCGGCCCGGGTGGCCGAGCTGCTCGGCTTCGCCGGCCTGGTCACCAACTCGTACGAGGCGGTGGCCGGCGCCGACCACCTGGTCCGGGTCGGCACGCTCAACGCGCGGGCGCTGGCCACCGGCGCCCGGCTGGCCCGCACGCTGATGGACTGGCTGAGCTGGCAGTGGGTCACCACGCCGGGGGACTTCACCCAGGGCAGCAGCATCATGCCGCAGAAGCGCAACCCGGTGGTGCTGGAGCACCTCGTCTCGTACGCCGGGCAGGCCGCGGCGGACGCCGCGTCGGTGCTCAACAACGTGGGCGCCGCCTGGTGGGAGGACTCCAACAACGCCACCACCGACGTGCAGGTGCGGCTCTGGGAGAGCAACGACCGGGCCGAGCGGTTCTTCGCGCTGGTCGGCGGCTTCCTCGCCGAGATCGCGCCGCTGAGCCCGCCCAGCCGGGAGGAGATCGTCGCCTCCGGCGCGACCACCACCGCGGCGGCGGACGCGTTGACCCGCCACGGCGTGCCGTTCCGGGCCGCGCACTCGCTGGTCGGCCGGCTGGTGCGCGACGGCGGGCCGGACACCTGGACCCCGGACGGTGTCCGCGCCGCCGCCGACGGGATCACCGGTGCGCTCGACGACACGGCGGTCGCCGACCTCATCGCCGCCGCGGTCCGGCCGGAGCTGGTGCTCCAGCGGGCGCAGGCCGACGGGCCGGGCGCCCGCGCGGTCCGTACCCAGGTGGGGGTGCTCTCCGCCGCGCTCGACCCGGTCGCCGACCGGCTGAGCGCCGTCCGGGGGTTGCTGCGCCAGGCGGACGACCTGCTGGACGCCGTGGCCGCCGAGCTGGGGGCGCGGTGACCGTGCGGCTGTCCGATCCGTCCGTCACCGGCACGCGCACGCCAGGGCTGCTGCTCGGCATCGACTTCGGCGGCACGAAGATGGCGGTCGGGGTGTCCGACGCCGACGGCCGGCTGCTGGCCCACCGGCGGGTGCCCACGCACGCCGAGCAGGGCGCGCCGCAGGCGCTGTCCCGGGCGCTGAAGCTCGCCGGTGACCTGGTCGGTGAGGTCGGCGGCCCGCTCGCCGCCGCGGGCGTGGCGTCGCCCGGCGTGGTCCGCCCGGACGGCATCGACCTGGCGCCCAACGTGCCCGGCTGGGAACGGCTGCGACTGGCCGACGCGGTCCGTGACGCGCTGGACGTGCCCCGGGTCGCGGTGGACAACGACCTGAACGCCGCCGCGCTGGCCGAGCTGCGGCTGGGCGCGCTGCGCGGCGTCGACCCCGGGCTGGTGGTGGGCATCGGCACCGGGATCGCGGCGGCCGTGACGGTCGGCGGCGCGGTGCTGCCGGGCCATCGCGGCGCGGCCGGCGAGATCGGGTACGCGGTGGCCGGCGCGCCCTGGCCGGGGACGATGCTGGAGCTGGACTTCTCCGGCCGGGCGCTGGACCGGCTCGCCGCCGACCTCGGCGTGCCGGACGGGGCGGCCGGCCTCACCGCCGCCGCCGAGGCGCCGGGCGCGGCGCGCGACGCGCTGGCCGCCCGCGTCGACGAGGCGGCCCGGACGCTGGTGACCTGCTGCCTGCTGCTCGATCCGCAGCGGATCGTGCTGGTCGGCGGCGTGACGCGCAGCGCGGTGATCCGGCGGATGCTCGTCGACCGGCTGACCGAGGCGCTGCCGCACCCGCCCGACGTGGTGCGTTCCCGCTTCGCCGACGACTCGGCGTTGTACGGCGCGCTGGCGCTGGCCCGGGACACGGTGCCCGTCCCATACTGAGCGCTTTACCGATGTAGCGTGTGTCACAGTTTTGTATACCCCCGGTGACCGGCCCCGACGTCGACATCCGTTGTGCCGCAACGGATCCGGCCTGGTGGGGTGCGGTCGCCGGGCGGGCCACGCGCCGCGCCGGGCACGCACCGGAACCGACCCGGCACCGGTGGTGAAGACCGATCGAACTTCGGTGATCGCGGATTTGCACCCGTCATTACGCTGCGGGGTGGTTGATCGCCGGAACCACGGACGACAGGTGGAAGAACCTCAGATGAGTGACAATCACCCTCCCTACGGAGGTTATCCGGACCCGAACGCCGGAGCGTGGGGCAACCAGCCCGACCCCAACGCGCCGTACGGCCAGCAGCCGGCCTCCGGTGCGCCCTACGGCCAGCAGCCGGCGTCGGGTGCCCCGTACGGCACGCCGCCCGCGTCCGGCGCGCCCTACGGCACGCAGCCGGCCTCCGGTGCGCCGTTCGGCGCCCAGCCGGGTGCGCCGTACCAGGGGCAGCCCGGCTATCCCCCGCCGGCGCCGTTCGCGCCGGTCCCGCCGCCGGCCAAGTCGAAGAAGGGGCTGATCGTCGGCCTCGCCGCCGGCGCGGTGACGCTCACGCTGCTGTGCTGCGGCGGTGGGCTCGCCTACGTCGCGTTCGGTGGGGACGACAAGGACGACCCGACGCCGATCGCGTCCGGCAGCACGACTCCCGGGCCCGACACCTCGACGCCCGTCCCGAGCCAGTCCGGGCCGGAGTCGACCGGGCCGGACGAGCCGTCCAACAACGACGCGCTGACCGCCCGCTACTCCAGCGAGATGTCCGCGGTCTGCGACGGCGGGGCGATCCTCAACGCCGCCCCGTACACCACCCCGGCGAACGCGAAGGCGTACGTCTTCTCGAACTCCCCGGACCGGCCGTCGTACTGGTCGCAGAAGTCCTTCAGCTCGGAGAAGCCGTACTACGCCAAGTCGGCGGACTTCGCCACCGTCTCGGTGATCGGCTGCCTCAAGATGGTCGACGGCAGCGAGGGCACGCCGAAGAAGTGCCAGTACAAGGCCAGCGACGGCAAGGCCGTCACGGTCGACTACATCTCCTCGCGGTACACGCTGACGTTCCACGCGGCGAAGACCGGCGAGAAGATCGGCGACGGCGGCACCGTGACCGCGCCGGCCGCCCGCTGCCCGAGCTTCATCTCCTACAACAAGGTGACGATGAGGTCGTACGCGGCGCCGGACAGCGGCACCATGGAGGCGGCGCTCGACCGCTTCCTCAAGTAGGCAGGTGTTAACCGGGGGCCCCGCTCATGCGCAATGCGCTGGGCGGGGCCCCCTCCTTTCCTGTTGGGAAGGCGACCGGTGTCGGCTTGCCGACGTGGGAATCCCGTGCCGACTCCTAGGGTCCGCTCGTGACGCTTCCCACCGCCGCGGCGGACCAGGCGTGGATACGCGAGATGGCGACCGGGATCGGGGCGCTGCGCGGCGCCGCGCTCGTCGACACCGTGCTCGCCGCCGTCGCCCGCCGGCTCGACAGCGAGCTGTCCACCTACGCCGAACTCGACCTGGCCACGCTGCGCCTGCCCGACCTCGCCGCCGACCGGCCGGTGGACCGGGCGCTGGTCCACCGGATGCACCACCAGGTGACCGACCATCCGCTGTTCGCGCCGACGGTCCGCCGCTCGCACCGATACCCGGGGGAGCCGGCGCAGGTGACCGACGTGCTGTCGGAGCGGCAGTGGCGGCAGCACGCGCTCTACCGCGAGGTGCTCGCCCCGCGTGGCATCGGCGCGCACACCGTCACCCTGGTGGTCGCGCCCACCCCGGTGCTGAGCTGGTACCAGTTCAACCGCGACCGCGCCTTCGACGCGCGTGAGATGGACCTGCTCACCCGCCTGCAACCGGCGCTGATCCCGGTGCACCGGCGGGCCTGCCTGCCCGCCGGCGTCGCCCTCCCCGGCGGCGCGACGCTCACCGGGCGGGAGGTGGAGGTGCTGCGCGGCATCGCCGACGGGCTGACCGTGCCGGCCACCGCCCGCCGGCTGGGCCTGGCCGCCGGCACGGTCCGCAAGCACCTGGAACACGTGCACCGCAAGCTGGGCACCTCCGGGCCGGTCGCCACCGTCATGAAGGCGGTCGAACTCGGCATCCTGGAGGTGCCCGGCCGGCGGTCCTAGATGGTGGCGCAGGGCAGCGGCGCGCCCTGGCAGGCCCGGATCAGCGACCCGATCTCGACCTGGCCGACCCGCCGGTCGGCCAGGATCACGTCCACCACGGCCGCGGTGTCGGCGACCGGCAGGTCCACCACCACGTCCGCCTCCTTGACCCGGGGCGTGTCGTGCGCGTTGCGCTTGCTGTCGTACACCCGGACCGCGAGCGGGTCGTCGAGCGCCAGCGTGTCCAGCACCGCCCCGGCGGCGTCGCGCACCACGAGCTGGAACGGCCCGCCGGAGTCGCGCAGCGACGAGGGGAAGCCCCGGTCGATCTCCAGCAGGGTCGGGGTGGCGGCCCGCGCCGACACGCGCAGCCCGAGCCGCAGGTGGGTGCCGGTGGTCGGGTTCGCCGGGTCGACGGTCGGCGCCGGCACCACCGGCGCCGCGCCGGCCGCCGTCGGCGCGGCCTGCGAGGCGACCGCCACGGCCCCGAGGAACGGCAGCGCCAGTGCGGCCACCACCAGGGTACGGAGACGTCGGTTCAGCATTGCCCTCTCCCGCATCGTGCGAAGGTCGCCTCGGCGGCCCGGATGTCGTCGGCCCGCTCGACCGAGTTGTCGATCATGACGTCGGCCATCGGGCCGTCGCTGCGCCACCAGCCGGTCGGGGTCACGCCGTCGGTGATCTCGTTGCAGGTGCCCGCGTCCGACCCGCCCCGCCGGCAGTCCGTCAACGAGTGGTAGGTGTTCTTCCCCTCGCCGTACCAGTAGCCGCCGTCGCAGCAGTACTCGTCGCCCTCGTGGTAGGCGCTGTGGTGCAGCTCGTGCCAGCCCACGGTCGGCGAGTCGGCGCTGAACACCGAGCCGGAGGCGTTGTCCCGGCAGTTGACGGTGTGCAGCACGCCGTTGGTCTCGGCGAAGCTGACCGGGCTGAAGGCGCCGCGCCGGCACAACGCGTCGCCGTCCGGGCTGACCGTCACCTCGACCGGCACGTTCTGCACCCAGATCCCCACCTGCGACCAGTGCGTGCCGATCGAGCTGGGGAACACCCGCGACCGGATGCCCAGCAACTGCCACGCGTTGTCGTCCACCGCGTTGCCGAACTGCCGCGCGCCGTCCAGCGTGGTGGTGTCGTAGCCGGTGCCCGGCGCGTACGCCACGTCGATGCTCTGGTTCAGCGGCCGGGTGTTCACCCGCCCGTTCCCGTCCACCACCGCCGGCACGCTGGCCCGCCACAGCGGCACCAGGGTCACCTCCGGGGTCTGCGACGGCGCCGGCGGGTTCAGGTCGGTGATCCGCCAGTCCGCCGTCGCGGTGCGTGCCTCCGGCACCCCGTCCGCCTCGCTGGCGGTCACCCGGTAGGCGACCGCCGCGCCGGCCAGGATGTCCGCCGGGATCACCGCCTGGCACTCGCTGGTCTGCTCGCAGGTCTTCACCACGCGGGGCGCGAGCGTCACCGGGCGTCCGATCCAGCCGGCCGGGCTCATCTCCACGGTGATCCGGGCCGCCGGCCGGGCGGTGTGGTCGGTGGCGACCACCTTGGCGCGGATCGACGTGCCGGGCACCGCCTGCGGGTTGACCGCCGGGACGCCCGGCTCGGCCAGCGCGTACACCTCCAGGCCGGGCGGCGGGTCGCTGACCGGCACGGTACGGGAGGCGGCCGGGAAGGCCCGCCCGTCGTCGGCGGTGCCCTCCAGCGTGAACACGTAGCTGCCGGGCGTGGCCCAGGAGCCGTCGGCGTGCCGGCCGGTCCAGGAGAACGAGATCGGGCCGGCGGCGCGGCGCTGGTCGGCGCTGCGGAACACCTCGACGCCGCCGCGCGTCACCCGCATCCGGAACGTGCCGGCGGCCGTCGCCACCGCGCTCACCACGATCGGGCCGCTGCGGTACTGCCAGTTCGTGGCCGGCTGGCTGGTCATGCCGGTGAACGCCAGCCCGACCCGCTGGATGACCCGGGCCTGGGTGGTCCGTGCCGAGCCGGCGTCGACCGGGTCGACCACCGTGATCGTGTACCCGCCCACGGCCGCGTACGACCCGTCGGACCAGCGGCCGTCCCAGTCGATGTTGAACGCGCCGCCGTAGAACGGCGCCTCGGCCAGCACGATCGATGCCCCGGTGGCCTGCGAGGTGACGGTGAACCGCAGCGCCGACGGCACCGACAGCGATCCGCTGATCATCAGCCGCTCGCCGAGCCGCGGGTCGAACTCGCGCGGCGTGCCGGTCGGCGACGGCGACGAGATGGCGATGCTCGTCGGTCGGGCCGCGACCGTCACCGTGAAGATCGCCCGGGACGGCCCGCCGCTGGTGGTCCACCGGGACACCCCGGCCCGGCCGCCGAGCAGGTTCGTGGTCGCCCAGTCCTTCGCCGTGCCCGGGTTGAGGTCGGCCTGCTCACGGCTGCCGCCCTCGGTGGAGTCGTCCTCCCACAGCTCGAAGTTGACCCGGAAGTTGCCGGTGACCGACCGCCCGGCGCAGACCGTGCGGTCGCCGACGATGTCCGTGCCGGAGGCCGCCGGCAGCGCCATCTCACAGCGTTGCTGCTGGCCGTCGTCCTGCGTGATGATCGCGACGCCGAACAGCTCCGGCGGGTCGCAGACGACCAGCCAGACCCGGTCCAGGCACTCCGTGGTGTGCATCTCGTTCGCCGTGACGGTGACCGTGGAGCCGTAACTCGCCGCGGCCGGCGCGGCCGGCAGCGCGGCGGCGAACGTCACCCCGACCACCGTGGCCAGTGCCGCCGCCAGCAACGGCCGCAGCCGTCGACGTATCCGTTTCATGGTGCGGTTCCCCCCTCGTCCGCCGACGCCCGGGTGGGGATCGGCGCAGACAACTGTGCGGATCGGAGGCGCCGCGGGCGATACGCGCATGCGCGTATCCGGGGACGGTCCCGTCCCGGCCGTGGACGGCGGCCGGGACGGGGACGCGGGGTCAGAAGTCGTCGTCGAACGTGACGCTGCCGGTCACCCCGACCTGGTACGCCGACACCCGCCGCTCGAAGAAGTTCGACAGCTCCTGCACGTCCTGCAACTCCATGAACGCGAACGGGTTGCCGCTGCCGTACATCGGCGCGAGGCCCAGCGCCGCCAGCCGCCGGTCCGCCACGTGTTGCAGGTACTGCCGCATGTCGGCCGGCGACATCCCGGAGACGCCCTGGTCGAGCAGGTCCTCGGCGAACTGCGCCTCGCACTCCACCGCCTCGGCGAGCATGTCCCGGACCTGCTGCTCCAGCTCGGCGTCGAACAGCTCCGGCTCCTCGGCGCGGACGGTCTCCACCACGTCGAACGCGAACGCCATGTGCATCGACTCGTCCCGGAACACCCAGTTGGTGCCGGAGGCCAACCCGTTGAGCAGCCCCCGGGACCGCAGGAAGTAGACGTAGGCGAACGCGCCGTAGAAGAACAGCCCCTCGATGCACGCGGCGAAGCAGATGAGGTTGAGCAGGAACGCCCGCCGGTCGGACCGGGTGCGCAGCTCCCGCAGCTCGTGGATCGAGTCGATCCAGCGGAAGCAGAACTCCGCCTTGCGGGCGATCGACGGGATGTTCTCCACCGCCGCGAACGCGGCGAACCGCTCCCGCTCGTCCGGCACGTACGTGTCCAGCAGGTTCAGGTAGAACTGGACGTGCACCGCCTCCTCGAAGAGCTGGCGGGACAGGTAGAGCCGCCCCTCCGGCGAGTTGACGTGCTGGTAGAGGTTGAGCACCAGGTTGTTGGCGACGATGGTGTCGCCGGTGGCGAAGAACGCGACCAGTCGGGACACCAGGTGCCGCTCGGCCGGCGAGAGCCGCTCCAGGTCGGCCAGGTCGGCGTGCAGGTCCACCTCCTCGACGGTCCAGGTGTTGCGGATGGCGTCGCGGAACCGGTCGAAGAAGTGCGGGTAGCGCATCGGCCGCAGGGTCAGGTCCATGCCCGGGTCGAGCAGCATCGGGCGGTTCTCGGGCACGGTGGTCACTGGCAGGCCTCGCAGCTCTCGGGGTTCTCCAGGGAGCAGGCGAGCGCCTCGTCGTCGCGGGCGGGCACCGGGGCGAGCACCGGGGCCACGGTGGCCTGCTGGATCCGGGTCGCCGGACGCGACCGCAGGTAGTAGGTGGTCTTCAGCCCGGCCTTCCAGGCGTACCGGTACATCGAGGAGAGCTTGCCGATGGTCGGCGCGCTCAGGAACAGGTTCAACGACTGGGACTGGTCGACGTAGGGCGCCCGCGCGGCGGCCAGGTCGATCAGCGCCCGCTGCGGCAGCTCCCACGCGGTCCGGAACAACTCCCGCACCTCGGCGGGCAGCTCGGTGACGCCCTGCACCGAGCCCTCGGCCCGCTTGATCCGGTCGCGGACCTGCGGCGTCCACAGGCCACGCGCCTTCAGCTCCCGCACCAGGTACGTGTTGACCTGGAGGAACTCGCCGGACATGGTCTCCCGTTTGAACAGGTTCGACACCTGCGGCTCGACGCACTCGTAGCAGCCGGCGATCGAGGCGATGGTGGCCGTCGGCGCGATGGCCACCAGCAGCGAGTTGCGCAGCCCGTACGCGGCGATCCGCGCCCGCAACGCCGCCCACCTGTCGACCTGGGTCGGCGTCGCGCCCCACAGGTCCGGGTGCAGGTCGCCCTTCGCGGCCCGGGTCCGCGGGTACGCGGGATGCGGCCCGAACCGCTCGGCCAGCCCGGCGGAGGTCTCCAACGCGGTCAGCAGGATCTCCTCCTGCACCCGGGTGGACAGCTCCCGCGCCGCCGGTGAGTCGAACGGCAGGCGCAGCGTGAACAACGCGTCCTGGAGGCCCATCAGTCCCAGCCCGACCGGCCGCCAGCGCGGATTCGACGCCGCCGCCTGCGCGGCCGGGTAGTAGTTGATGTCGATCACCCGGTCCAGGAACACCACCGCGGTGCGCACCGTGGCCCGCAGCTTCTCCCAGTCGACCCCGTCGGCGGTGACGTGCGCGCCGAGGTTCACCGAACCGAGGTTGCACACCGCGGTCTCGGCGTCGTCGTTGACCTCCAGGATCTCGGTGCACAGGTTGGACAGGTGGATCACGTTGCCCGGCTCGCCGGTCTGGTTGGACAGCCGGTTCGCGGCGTCCTTGAACGTCATCCACCCGTTGCCGGTCTGCGCGAGCGTGCGCATCATCCGCCCGTACAGGTCACGGGCCCGGACCGTGCGGACCGCCTTCTTCTCGGCCGCCCGGTACGCGGCGTCGAACGCCTCGCCGTACAGGTCGGGCAGTTCCGGCGCGTCGGACGGGTCGATCAGCGACCAGTCCTCGTCCGCCTCGACCCGGCGCATGAACTCGTCCGGGATCCAGTTGGCCAGGTTGAGGTTGTGGGTCCGCCGGGACTCCTCGCCGGTGTTGTCCCGCAGCTCCAGGAACTCCTCCACGTCCGGGTGCCACGGCTCCAGGTAGACGCAGGCCGCGCCCTTGCGCCGGCCGCCCTGGTTCACCGCCGCCACCCCGGCGTCGAGCGTCTTGAGGAACGGCACGATGCCGTTCGACCGCCCGTTCGTGCCCCGGATCAGCGCGCCCCGGCCGCGCACCCGGGACCAGGAGATGCCGATGCCGCCGGAGAACTTCGACAGCTTCGCCACCTGGTGGTAGCGCTCGTAGATGGAGTCCAGCTCGTCGCGGGGCGAGTCCACCAGGAAGCACGACGACATCTGGGTGTGCCGGGTGCCCGAGTTGAACAGCGTGGGGGAGCTGGGCAGGTAGGCCAGGCTGGACATCAGCCGGTAGAGACCGACCGCCTCGGCCGGGGTGTGCGACAGCCCGCAGGCCACCCGCAACAGCCAGTACTGCGGCGTCTCCACCACCAGCCGCGACTCCGGGTGCCGCAGCAGGTAACGGTCCGCCACGGTACGCAGTCCGAAGTACTCGAACCGCAGGTCACCGGCCGGGTCCACGGCGTCGTCCAGCTCACCGGCGTGGCGGGCCACGAACGCGGCGGTGTCGTCACCGATCAGCCCCAGCCCGTGCGCGTACCCGATCGACTCGCTGAAGCGCGTCACCTGCTGCCCGCGGACCTCCTCGGCCACGTACGCGGCCAGCAGCCGGGCCGCCAACCTGGAATATTGCGGCTCCTCGCCGATCAGCTCCGCCGCGGTCCGGATCGACAACCGGTCCAGCTCCGCGGTGCTCGCCCCGTCGTAGAGCCCGCTGATGGTCCTGGTGGCGACCCGCAGCGGATCGACCTCGTCCAGGTCGGCGACCCAGCGCTCGACCGCCCGGACGATCCGGTTGACGTCGACCGGCTCGGTGTCGCCGTCCCGCTTGCGGACCCGCATCGCCAGCCGGCGCTGCTCCGGCCCGGTGGCACCGGACCGCTGACTCTCCCGCACGACCGTCATGACCTCTCCCTCGCTGTCACCGATGGTCTCGGCCGGCGGGAGAACGCCAACGGGCACGGCACGCAGGACCGGCCCGGCTGCTGGCGTCGGTCGTCCCGCGCGACCTTCGACCGCCGCGCGCGGCAGCGCACGGCGCGCTGGCAGGTCTTCGGACTCGCGGGCGTGACACGAGGTCGCCTACTGGCCGTCGCTTCCCAGGCCGGTGGCCCAGTGCTGATGACGGCGGTCGTTCCCACTCACCGCTGCGGGGCAGTCCCGGACTTCCACCGGGTTCCCTCTTGCCTCGGCCGCGCCGTTCAGGCGCGGCCGAACCAGCTGCGGGGACACCATATATGGCGGCGATGGCCGGTGGGCAACACCAGATGTCGCGTCGGGCGTGTCGGCTGCGTCTCACCGCTGGAGGTGAAGGCGGGGCCCCTTGTTAACGCCTCCGGTAGAGGAGGGGGCCCCGCTTAACACCGCCGCCCACCGATCGGCTCAGGCCACGAACGACACCTCGGGGAAGGAGCGGCTCGGGCCGCGCAGCAGGTGACCCCGGTGCCGCAGGTGCCTGTCGAAGAAGGCCAACGGGTACGCCTGTTGGATGCGTACCGCGCGGGCGGGGTCGAGGGTGCCGATCCAGCCGGTGAGCTCCTCGTCGCTCATCCCGATCACCCGCGCCAGTTGCGGCACCAGCCACTGGTTGTCGCCGTACGACTGGTGGAGCGCGCCAGCGGCCTGAACGTTGAGCCGCCAGCCGCGCAGGTGCGACCAGAACTCGGCGACGGCGGGCTCGGTGACGCGCGTGTACTCCGCCGTCATCAGCATGAACGGCCGGTCCAGGTCGATGGTGGGCCGCGGCTGTGACAGCATCGGCCCGTCGAAGCTCAGTCCGGCGCGTACCCGCGGGTCGGTGCCCATGGTGAGCGCGGTCGCGGTGCCCCCCTTCGACCAGCCGAACATGCCGATCCGGTGCGGGTCCAGCGCCGCGCCCAGCCCGACCGGGAGCGGCCGGCGGTCGACGTCGGGGTTGCCCCCGGCGGCGAGGACGCCGATCTGGTCCAGCACGAACCGAACGTCCCGCGTGTAGGTCCAGGGCGTCGAGTCGTACGCGTCCTCCCGCACGGTCACCCGGCCGTCCGGGAACTCGACGGGCCCGTCGTACGTGTGGTCCACGGTGACCACCGCGTATCCGTGGCTGGCGAGTTCCTGGACCGCGATGGTGGTGTCCGAGCGGTGGCTGCCCGCGCCGTGCGAGTAGACCACCACCGGCAGCCGACGGGCGGCACGTCGCACCGGCGCGCCCTCGTGTCCGGCGGTCAGCGGCGCCCGCACCGCGTCGGGGTCGAACCCGGAGGACTCCAGCAGCGCACGTAGCGACGCGGCGGTCATCCACTCGGCGCGGGGGTGCCGCCACACGTCCCGGGCCGGATACCAGACGTTGACCATCAGCTCTCGATACCGTTCCGGCCCGGCGAGGGGGTCCGGTTGTGACCGGTCGACCAGGTGCAGCGCAACGGTGCCGACCGGGTGGGGTCCGGTCGGTGTGGGCAGTGTGAGCCGGGCCGGCCCCGGTTGGGCCGTGGCCGCCGGCGTGCCGCCGGCGTGCCGCCGGCGACGCCGATCGACGCGCCGGCTCCCACCGCCAACGCGGCCCGGACCAGGGTGCGGCGGGTCATGCCGTGTTCGGGGACGGATGTCTCGGTCATCAGTGATCCTCCTCGGCAGCTTATTCACTCAGTATATATACCGAGTGTATAGATGCAAGTGCGTGCCCCGGTCCACGGCCGGGTGCCGCGCCTACCAGGTGACCGGCAGCCCGACCGGGCCGAGGATGGCGTGGCCCGGCTTCCACGGCACCTCGTCCGGCGGCACCGCGAGGCGCAGGCCGGGCAGCTCCCGCAGCAGCAGGGCGAGCGCGGTGCGGACCTCCAGCGCGCCCAGGTGGGCCCCGATGCAGTAGTGCGCGCCGTGCCCGAAGGACAGGTGCGGGGTGGGCGCGCGGTCGAAGTCCATCCGTTCCGGGTCCGGGAACACCGCCGGGTCGCGGTTGGCGGCGTCGTGCGAGGGGACCACGATGTCGCCCGCCGCCAGTCGGGCGCCGCTGGGCAGCGTCACGTCCGTCATCACCCGCCGCGGCATCTCGTCGCCGTTCGCGGTGGAGTGCAGCCGCTCCAGTTCGGCGACCGCGCCGTCCAGCCGCTCGGGGTGCGCGACAAGGTACGTCCAACCGGTGCCGGCCGGCCCGTACGGCTCGGTCTGGAGCACGTGGACGAACGTGGCGATCGAGCTGGCCGTGGTCTCCCAGCCACCCACCACGAGTGAGATCGGCAGCTTGATCTGGACGTCCACCGGCTGGTCGGCGGCGGCGGTCGCGATCCGGCCGAGCAGGTCGTCGCCGGGTCGGCGGCGTCGCTGTTCGAGTTGCTCCCACAGGTAGCCGCCCATCTCCTCGGCGGACCGGGCCGCCTCCTCGCGGCTCAGGTCGCCGGCGCCGAGGAACATGTCGCCCCACCGGCGGAACCGCATCCGGTCGTCGGCCGGCAGACCGAGCAGGTCGCAGATCACGTCCAGTGCGAACGGGACGGCGAAGTCGCGGACCAGGTCCGCCGGTGCACCCCGGCCCACCATGGCGGTGAGCCGCTCCTCGGCCGCGGTGCGGACCGCGTCGCGCAGCCCGTCGACGGCCGGTCGGGTGAACGCGTCCTTCACGGTGCCGCGCACCCGGGCGTGCTCGGCCCCGTCCATGCCGAGCATGGTGCCGGACACGTCGACCTCGTCGGCGTACGCGGCGGCGGCCCGGGAGAAGACGTCCTGCCGGCGCAGCACCTCGCGTACGTCGGCGTACCGGCAGATCAGCAGCGCCGGAACCGGCTCGCCGCGGACCCGGCGCACGATCGGCACCACCGGAGAGCCGGCGGCGAACCGGGCGTAGTCGGGGTGCTTGCGCGGGCCGGGCGGCCGGTTGACGCCGTCGGCGTCCTGGTAGAAGGGGTGGGGCCGGCGGGCGTCGGTGTCCGTCATCCGTCCACAGTGCCAGCTCGGTCCCGACGGCGGGGGCCCCGCCGTCGGGGTCGGACGCCTAGCCGGCCGACCGGCTCGACGCGCGGGCGCGGCCGTACTCGGCGAGGGCGTGGAAGGCAGCCTTGGGTGTCCACGAGCCGTCCGGCAGCACCCGCACGATGCCCCGGGCCGCCAGGTCGTAGTCGTGCTCCGGGTCCCCGGTGGTGGGCAGGTGCCGGTTCGCGAACGTGTAGACGAACGCCGCCTCCACCCCGCCCGCCTCGTAGTCGCGCAGCAGGTCGACGAGGTAGCGGGCCTGGCCCTCCTCGTCGCGCTCCAGCGTCGCGGTGAGCTTCTCCGCCCGGCCGTGCTCGTCGTAGGTCACCGGTTCCGTCGCGCCCGCGACGTCGGCGGCGCCCCGATACGTGCAGCAGCCGAACTCCGTGGCGGCGTACGGCTTGCCCTGGCCGACCGCCGCCGCGAGGCTCTGCGGAAACGCTGCCGCGTTCGTGGCGTCGCGGTAGCCGGCGTCGCTGGCGATGATGTCGAACGGAGTCCAGTCGACGCCTTCGAGGGGGATCGAGGCGTATCCGACCGGGCCACCGAACCGCTCGCGCACCGCGGGAACCGCGTCGGCGAAGAAGTCGCGCACCGCGGCCCGCGCGACCGGGACCGCCTCCCGCATCCGCATCGGATCGGTGAACAGCGTCAGGCGCTCGGTCAGGTCGCGGCCGGGCAGGAAGCCCTCGGTGAACATGGAGATCTCGGAGCCGGTGAGGTAGACGACCGAGGCGCCCTCGCGTCGCAGCCGCTCGGCCCGTTCGGCGCCGTCGAGCAGGAACGCCATGAGCCCGGCGCGGTCCAGGCCGTTGGTGAACGGGCAGTACCACACCTCCAGCCCCGTCTCGGCCGCCAGGCGCGCGGTCAGCTCCAGCCGGTCCTGGACGCCGCCGGTGATCCGCACCGCGTCGCAGTGCAGCTCGTCCCGGATGACCCGCAGGTCGCGCCGTACGGTCGCCGGGTCGAAGGGTTCGTGGGTGGTGGACCCGGCGCTCACGAAGCCGGTGTCGTAGTTCATGCCGAAGACGCGCATCTCGCGTTCCTCCCCGTTCGTAAGGTACGCCGCGTACCCTACAGGGTACGTCGAGTACCCTGCAAGCCATGGGCACGAGGCGCCGGGGCGAGGAACTGGAACGGGCGATCCTGCACGCCGCCGCGGCGGAGCTGCGCGAATCCGGATATTCGGGGATGACGATGGACCGGGTCGCCGCCCGTGCCGGCACCAACAAGAACGCCATCTACCGCCGGTGGCCGCACCGGGCGGCGCTGGGCATCGCGGCGTACCGCCACCTGTCCGACGCCGCCATGCCGAACCCGGACACCGGAACGTTGCGCGGCGACGCGCTGGAGATGCTCCGGCGGGCCAACGAGACGTGGTCCTCGCCGCACGGGACGATCCTGCGCGGCCTGCTCGCCGCCGCGGCCGACGACCCGGAGCTGCTCACCCTGATGCGGGAGCGGTCCGGTGCGGACACCATGGACCGCGCGTGGCTCGGGATGCTGGAGCGGGCCGCGGCCCGGGGCGAGGCGCCGGCGGCGGCCGCCCGGCCCCGGGTGGCGACGGCGCCGATGATGCTGCTCCGCGCCGAGTACGCGATGCGCGGCATCCCCTCGGTCCCCGACGAGGTGCTTGTCGAGATCGTGGACGAGGTGTTCCTGCCCCTGGTGCGCGGCCACGGCTGACCCGGCGCCGACCCGCACGGCGGCCCCGGCTGGACCGGCAGTGGCACCGGCCCGCCGGACGGTTCGCGGATCGGCGGTCGCGCGGCCTCAGGACCCGCTCGGCACCGGGGCCGGGCGTCGCCGGCGGAGCAGCCCGAGCACGCCGTCGAGCACGAGGAAGCCGAGCAACGGGCCGCCGAACCAGGGCAGCGCCCAGCCGAGCGCCACCACCACCGGCACCCCGACCAGCAGCACCCCCCGGCGCACCCCGCGTACCGCCCCACGGGTCGGCGGCGCGCCCAGCGGGGTCCGGCGGTCGGTGCGGGTGGGGCGGCGCTGCCACCACATCCGGTACCCCCAGACGACGACGCAGAGCAGACCGAGCGCGAGCGCGGCGAGCAGGGCCTGGTTGACCGGTCCGAAGAGCCGGCCCATGTGTGCCTGGATGCCGAGTTTGCTGAGCTTCGCCAAGACCGGCCAGTCGGCGAAGTCGCTGCGGGCGGTGACCGTGCCGGCGACCGGGTCGACGGCGACCCGGTCGTACCCGACCGGCCACACGTCGTCGGTCTGCGCGACCGTCCACGCGGTGCCGTCCTCAGCCGCGGGGGTGATCGCGACCGGCCCGGACAGGCCGGCGGCGCGGGCACTGCCCAGCACCCGGTCGTAGGTCGCCGGGTCCGCCGCCGGGGCGACGGACGACCCGCCGTGCTGGTGTCCGCCACCGGCGGCCGGTGGCGGGCCGGCGAGTGCGGTGGAGATCGCGGGGGCACCGGCGCGCAGCGCGTCCAGGCCGGCGCCGAAGTTCGCCCCGGCGTAGCGCGACCAGGTCAGGCCGGTGGCGGAGAGGAACAGCAGGCCGACGGAGAGCCAGACGCCGGTCGTGGCGTGCCAGCCCCGGGTGCGCCGCACGCCCCGACCGGCGGACAGGTCGGGTACCAGCAGGTGCCGGACGCGGGCCCGGCCGGCGGCGCGCCGACGCCACCACAGCACCACGCCGCCCAGCGCCAGCACCCACAGCCAGCTCGCCGCGATCTCCGAGTAGTGCCGGCCGACATCGCCCAGGTGCAGGTTACGGTGCAGGTCGTCCAGCCAGGTGGTGGCCGGCGTCGAGCCGAACCAGGTGGTCAGCTGCCCGGACACCCGGGCGGTGTACGGGTCGACGTAGACGGTGTGCTGCCGGTCGCCGAGGTCGTCGCGGGCGAACACCACCCGGGTCGTCCGGTCGCCGTCGCCGGGCTGCACCCCGGTGAGCGTGCCGTCGGGGTGCGCGGCACGGGCGGCGGCGATCTGCTCGGCGAGCGGTCGGGGCTGCTCGCCGACGGTGGAGACGGTGAGCTTGTCGCCGTAGAGCGCGTCGTCGAGCTGCGGGGTGAGCGTGTAGGCCAGCCCGGTGAGCGCGGCGACCAGCAGGAACGGCGCGACGAGGATGCCGGCGTAGAAGTGCAGGCGGGTCAGCAGCGCGGTCAGCGGCGTGGGCCGACGCGCCGGCCGGGCCGGGTCGGCCGGCGCGGTGGGGGAAGCCGGCGCGCGGTCGCCGGGCAGTTCGGTCACGGACACGTGGGCAACTCCGATCGGAACGAGGAACGGGGAATGGCCGGCCCGCTGCCCGTCGAGCCGTGCCGTGGTGCGCGGTTGCCGCCTCCCGGGTGGATGGTCGGGCCGGGTCGCGCGGAAGTTCCCGCCGATGTGCCGATCAGTTCCGGTCGGGCTCGCGTGCGGCGGCGGCGAGGAACGCGTTGTAGCGGGCCAGGTCGTCGTCCTCCCCGGTGGCCTCGGCCCGGTCCGCGGCCCGGTCGAGGCGGCGCTGCTCGCGCTGGTCGGCTCGGATCCACTGCCGGACCAGCAGGACCATGACGACGGCGGCCGGAATCTCGCCGAACGCCCAGGCGATGCCGGCGCCCAGCCTCTGGTCCTCCAATGGTGATGCGGCCCAGCCGGGGTGCACACCGAGGTACCAGTCCGGGGCGATGACGGTGGTGGTCTGCATCAGCGCGAGCCCGAAGAAGCCGTGCGCCATCATCGAGGCCAGGTGGATGAGCACCAGGATCGGGTGGGGGAGCCGGGGTCGGCCCGGATCGGTGCCGACGAGCACCCAGAACAGCAGGTAGCCGGAGACCACGAAGTGCCCCAGCATGGCCAGGTGCCCGAGGTGGGACCGCATCAGCGTGCCGAGCAGGTCGCTGAAGTAGAGCCCGAACAGGCCGGCGGTGTAGCTGCCGAGCGCCACCAGCGGGTTCGTGAGCAGCCGGGTGGCCCGGCTGTGCAGGGCGCGCAGCAGCCACTCCCGGGCGCCGCGTACGCCTGGTTCGGTCGGACGGCGCAGCGCCCGCAGGGCGAGCGTGACCGGGGCGCCGCCGACCAGCAGGATCGGCACCACCATGGACAGCACCATGTGCTGCGCCATGTGCGCGCTGAACAGCACGTAGGCGTAGCGGGCGAAGCCGAGGCCGGTGGCGGCGGCCAGCACCAGCAGCCCGCCGACCCAGCTCGCGGTGCGGGCCACCGGCCAGTGGTGCCCGCCCCGGCGCAGCCGGCGCACCCCGGCCAGGTAGCCGCCGACACCGACCACGGTCACGGTCAGGAGGAACAGGTCGGGCAGCGGCTGCCCGAGCAGGTGTGCCGCGGTGGGCGCGGCCGGCATCGGGAAGCCGAGCACCTCGGTCACCGGGTCGGCGTCGACTGGTTCGGCAACCGGGGCCGGGCTGCGTGACAGCGCCACGGCCAGGCCGACCGTGGCGGCGAAGACCACCAGTTCCCCGGCGGCGAGCCGAGCGAACGCACCGCGCCGCCCGGCGCTGAGGTCCGGCAGGGTGCGCGTGCGGTGGGCGGCGCCGAGCAGGCCGAGCAGCACGAGCGCGGCCAGCTTGCCGAGCACCAGCCACCCGTACCGGGACTGCCAGAGCTGGTCCACCGCGCCGAGGCGGACCGCGGCGTTGGCCAGGCCGCTGACCGTGACGGCGACGAAGCAGGCGAGGGCGAGCCGGCTGTAGCGCCCGGCGGCGCCGGGCAGGTGCCGGCTGCGGCGGACGGTCAGGAGCGCGGCCAGGCCGCCGGCCCACAGCGCGGCGGCGAGCACGTGCAGCGCGAGGCTGGACACCGCGATCTGGTGGTTGCCCGCGCCGGCGGCGTGGCCGGTCAGCGCCGGAGGGAGCAGACCGACCAGCGCCAACCCGGCGGCGACCGCGGCCGTGCGACGGGACACGCCGACCCGGGCCGCCACCGCCACGACCGCCGCCAGTCCGGCCTGCACCAGCAACGACCGCCCCTGCGTGATGTCGACGCCGAAGCTGACCACGCTCACCGCGCCGAGCCGGTCGAGCGGCACGCCGAGCAGGTCGGACACGGTGAGCACCAGCAGCGTCAGGGCGGCCACGGCCCAGCCGGCCGCGGCCAGGCCGGCACGGCGCAGCAGCAACCAGCCGTGCGCGGAGACGCTTGTGCCGTCGCCGGGCAGCAGGAACGCGGCGGTCACCGCGAAGCCGACGGTGAGCGTGGCCAGCCCGTCGACTGACAGCCGTACCGCCGGTAGCGCCCAGGTGGTCACCGGGCCGGGATCGGGCAGGCCGGGGATCGCGGCGGCGAGCGCGCCACCGGCCCGCAGCGCGAGCAGCAGCACGGCCACCGCCGAACCGGCCGCCACCAGCCCGACGAGCCAGCCATGCGGACCATCTCCCAGCGGTCCGGCTCCGGCCCCGGGACGGCTGGCCCCGGGCGCGTCGGCGGTCGCCGCTGGGCCGGCTGCGGACGCGGCGACGCCCGTCGCGGCCGGGACGGCCACGGCGGGATCGGACCGGTGGTGGGACGAGGGCGACGTGGGCTGGTGCACGGTGCGGAACCTGGTTTCGAATCGGGGTGCCGGGACGGCTCCGGCCGGTGACTCAGGAGGCGCGGCGGCGCCGCATCAGCAGCGCGAACGCGCACAACACGGACAGGCCGGCGACCGCCCCGCCGGCCAGGAGCGCCATCGGCGGGCCGTCGTCGGCGCCGCCGGTGATGGCCACCGGGCTCGCCGCGGTGTCGCCGCGGGGCGTGCCGGCCGCGTCGGGTGCGGTCGACCCGGCGGTCGGGTCGGCGACGGTGAACCGGTACGAGCCCTGCACGGGGTGACCGTCGGCGGAGACCACCCGGTAGGCGACGGTGTAGGTGCCGTCGGGCAGCGCCTGGTCGACGGTGATCGTGCCGGTGGTGCCGTCGACGGCGGGTGCGCCGGTGGGGATCTTCCGTCGGTCGGCGTCGCTGAGGACGATGGTGGTGAACTCCGGGTTGAGTCGCTGGAGGAAGCGCAGCGTGACCGAGGCCGGCGCGGTGGTGAGTCGGGCGTCCGGGGCCGGCGTGGCCGTCTGGAGCGCGTTGTGCGCCGAGGCCGGCGTGGCGGGCAGCAGCAGCGCGGCGATCACCAGGGCCACGACGGCGGCGGATCGGGTGCGCATCAGGGTAGGAGCCTTCCTGGTGGTGGTCAGTCCAGCACCTGCTGGCCGAGCCAGCCGCCGTCGGGGCAGCCGGGCGGTACGGCGAACACGGCGGAGCCGATCGGGGTGGTCCACTCGTTGAGCAGGTCCCGTTCGGCGAGGCGGCGCTGGATGGGCAGGAACTGGCGGGTGATGTCGGCCTGGTACGCGGCGAAGATGAGGCCGCTGTCGGCGTGCCCCTCGGCGGTCGGTACGCCGTCGTAGTTGTAGGGCCGGCGCAGGAGCTTGAGCCGGTCGTCGGTGATGTGGGCGCGGGTCAGGTGGGAGAAGTCGGGGATGACGGTGAGCCCATCCGGTCCGAGGGCGGCGAAGTCCGGCTCGTCATGCTCGGCGGTGCCGGTCAGCGGCGCGCCGGTGTCCAGTCGTCGACCCACCGCGATCTCCCGGTCGGTGCGGCCGAGCAGGTCCCAGGTCTCCAGGTTCATGCTGATCCGCCGCACCACGAGGGTGGTGGAGTCGCGCAGCCAGGCCGGCCCGTCGGTGACCCACACGGCGGTGTCCGCGGGGGCGCCGGGTTTCGGGTTGGCGGTGCCGTCGAGTTGGCCGAACAGGTTGCGTTGGGTGCGTCCCGGTTCGGCGCCGGCGGCCCGCCGGAAGCCCTGCTGCACCCAGCGCACGGTGGCGAACGGTCGGCTGTCCTTGACCAGGACGCGCTGGGCGTGGGCGACGGTGAGCGGGTCGTCGGCGCAGATCTGCAGCAGCAGGTCCCCGCCGGTCCAGCGGGGTTGCAGCCGGTCGATGCGGAAGGCGGGCAGGTCGGCCACCGACGCCGGGCGGCGGTCGGTGCGCCCGGCGGCGGCGTAGAGGCCGGGGCCGAAGCCGAACGTGACGGTGAGTCGGGCGGGCAGCAGGCCGAGTTCCGGCTCCGTGTCGGCCAGCGACGGCCGACCCTGGGTGAGCCGGGCGGCGTCGTCGGAGAGCAGGCGCAGCATCCGGCCGAGCGCGGCCCGGTCGATGCCTGGTTGCAGGGTGAGCGCGACGAACGCGGCGTGCGCCTGCGGCTCGGTGGTCACCCCGGACTGTCGCGCGCCGTGGAAAGGCTCGACCGCGCTGCCGAGCTGCGCCACCGGTACCGGCTGGTCGCGGCGTATCCCCGGGTCGGCGGGACGGGCGGCGGCGGTCGCGGCGCCGCCGGCCAGCGCGCCCCCGACGGTGAGCGCGCCGCCGGTGAGCAGGCCACGCCGACTCACCGCACGGCCCGTGGCGTAATCCTCCGTCATGAGGTCGGGCTCATGCTCATCTCCGGCATTGGGGAGTCGCCGTGGCCCGGGGCATAGGACTCCTGGGCGCCGGTGAACGGCTTCGCGACGGCGGTGAACGTCTGGGTGCGGCCGTCGGTGAAGGTGAGTGTGAAGCTGAGTTCGTCGCCGGCCTTCACGGGCTTGGCGATGTTCATCAGCATCAGGTGGTCGCCGCCGGGCTCCAGCGTGGTGCGGGAGTGCGCCTTGACCACGATGCCGCCCGCCTTGGGCTGCATGACCATCTTCCCGTCCTTCATGGTCATCTCGTGCAGCTCCATCGGGGAGACCTCGGTGGTCGCCCTGGTGATCGTCACGTCCGCGTCGCCGTCGTTGACCAGGGTGCCGAACGCGGCGGTCATGCCCTTGTCGGCGGCCTTCACCCACGGGTCGCTGACGCCGAGCACCCCGGCCGCCGCGCTCGCGGAAGTGGTCACCGAGGCCGACGGCGCGGCCGTCGTCGAGCCGTCGGCGGAGCCGCAGGCGGCGACAGTCACGGCCAGCAGGGTCGCGCCGATCAGGGCCGCCGGGCGCCGAAGCCGGTCGATGGTGGTGCTGGGCATGACAGTGTCCCCTCGACGATCGGTGTTCGAACCGTTGGTCGGGACGCCGGGGGAGATAGTTCCGGCCGGTGTGACCGGTCACGTCGGCCGGCGGCGAGCCGGCAGGGCATGCCGGCTCGCCGCGCGGGGTCAGCAGTTGCGCAGCGTCGGGGACTGGTTCAGCAGTTGGCCGCGGCTGGAGGTGAACCGGCGGTACGCGTCGGAGCCGGCGGCGGACGGCCGGAACGCGGCCACCCGGTGACAGTTCTGGAACGCCAGCCGCACCCCGAAGTGACGCTCCAGGCCGGCGCGGATCGCGTCGCTGGCCAGCGCGCGCAGCAGTTGCCCGCGCTCGGTCTCGCCCGGCGGCGGGACGACGTTGTCGGTGAAGTCGGCGTCGGACGTCGCCAGGTCGGCGACCACCCGGCTGACGGTCTCCCAGGCGTACGGCAGGGAGTCGCGGACGCAGGCGACGAACGCCTCCTCGTCGACGGGGCCGGACTCGGCGGCGCGGAGCAGGGCGGGCGGCACGGTGAGCGACATGTCTCCTCCACTTCCGGAAACGACAATCGTTTCCATTAAGATGATGTGGTGAGCACATCACGGCGGGTCACCACCGGTCAAGCACCGCCACACGCGAAGCGGCGGACGGGCCCCGTGGCCCGTCCGCCGCCGTCGGCGCGTCGTGGGGTCAGCCCAGGCGGGCCTCGATCGCCTCGATGATCCGGGGCCGCAGCTCGGCGGCGCGGATCACCGCGTCCACGGAACCGACCTCGACGGCACGCTGGATGCTGTGCACCCGGTCGAACTCGGTGGCCACCTCGCCCAGCTTCTCGGCCCGCACCGACGACCGCAGCTCGTCCAGCTCCCCGGTGAGCGTCGCGCGCTCGGTGCCGGTGGCGGCCCCGACCCGGCTCTCCAGCTCGCGTACCCGCGGATCGGCGGCGGTGCGCGCGGCGACCTCGCCGGCGAAGACCACGGCGGCGGCCGGCGCGCCACCGAGCACCGAGGCGAACGAGCCCTCGATCGCCAGCACCGTCATGGCCGGGTTGAGCGCCTTGGAGAACACCACGAACGCGCCGCCGTGGTAGCGCGAGATCACGCAGAACACGATCGGGCCGCGGAAGTTCACGATCGCCCGGCCGATCTCCGCGCCGTACTCCAGTTGCAGCTTGCGCATCGACTCCGGCGAGCCGTCGAAGCCGGACAGGTTCGCCAGCACCACCAGCGGCCGGTTGCCGCTGGCCGCGTTGATCGCCCGCGCGGCCTTCTTCGACGACCGGGGGAACAGCGTGCCGGCGGTGTAGGTGTCCGGGCCGTCGGTGGGCGGGAAACCGTGCCGGGGCACCGACCGGGACTCGATGCCGAGCAGGCACACCGGGATGCCGCCGAGGTGCACGTCCTGCACCACCGCGGTCTCCGCGTCGGCCATGCCCGCCCACCGCTCCAGCACCGGGTGGTCCTGGTCCGCGAGGGCCCGCATCACGGTACGGATGTCGAACGGCTTCTTCCGGTCCGGGTTCGCGGTGGCGGAGAAGATCTCCCCGACCGTGGTGAAGTCGCTGCCGGCCACCGTGTGCGGGAACGTCGACACGTCCCGGTCCACCGGGTCGGTGGTGGTGGCCCGACGCGGCGCGTCCTCACCCGGCGCCACGTACGTGTGGTCGTAGTGCGCCATCAGCACCTCGTGCGCGGCCGGCAGGTTAGGCGCCCAGTACTGCGCCTGCCCGTTCGGGCCCATCACCCGGTCGTAGCCGCCGATGCCGAAGTTGTCCTCGGCGGACACGCCGCCGGAGAAGTCCAGCGACTGCTTGCCGGTCAGCACCATCGCCGAGTCCGGCGTCATCACCAGCACACCCTTGGTGTGCATGAGCATCGTCGCCTCGGCGTTCCAGTACGGCTGGGCGCCGACGGTGATGCCCGCCACCACGATGTTGATCTCGCCGCCGTCCTGGGTGAACTCGACGATCCGCTTGAGCGCGGCGGCCACCCAGTCCATGTTCTCGGTGCCCGAGGTCATCGAGATCCGGGCACCGGCGGAGAGCGCGTACCACTCCAGCGGCACGCCCATCCGCTGCGCCAGGTCCAGCGCGGCGATCACCCGCCGGCACTCCGGCTCGGAGAGCGCGCCGAGCGACTTGGTCGGGTCGCCCAGCAGCACCACCCGCGTCACCCCGTCCGGGTGCCGTGGCGTCGGCGTACGGACCACGCCGGCCACGATCGCGGCGGTGTTGCGCCCCTTCGGCCGGTCCACCGGCACCAGCGTGTGCTCGGCGTCCAGGTCGTGCTCGGTGAACTCGCCGAGCAGCCCGGTCAGCTCGTACGGGTAGACCGTGTTGCGGCTGGCCGCCCGCAGCACCTTGAGCCGGTAGTCGTCGAGCGGCTCGACCGGCTCGGTCGGCGGCTCCCCGACGGAGAGCCGGGCCTGCCCGGTGACGTCGAACGCGATCCGCACGCCGACCTTGGTCAACTCCCCGGTGCGGCGGTCCCGCTGCCGCCCGATGAACAGGATCTCCTCCAGATCCGCGCCGACCGTGGTCGGGCGCACCCGGGCCGCGATCCGCTCCATCTCCTCGCGGGTCAGCTCGCTCGGCGGCCAGACGTAGATGACGATCCGGTTGGTCGGGAACCGGACCTTCGACGGTCGCCGGGACTGCGCCCGACGGATCGAGTCGATGCAGGCGGTGACCGCGTCCTCGGTGGTCGGCAGCGCCACCAGCCGGCCGTCCTGCTCGCGCAGCTCGGTCAGGTCCCGGACCTGGGCGAACGCGACGAGCCGCTGGTCCGTCGGGTTCTCCTGGGCGACCGCCTGGAAGAGGTAGACCTCCTCGTCCAGCGACGGCAGCCGGGTCAGGTCGAACCGGTGCAGCCGCTCCAACTGCATCCGCTGCGCGATGTACGGGTGCAGGCCCCGGATCAGCCGCTCCTCGACCATCGCGGTGCCGTCCGGACGGAACGTGAAGTGGTGGTGCATCACCGCGCCGCCGCGCCCGGCCACCGTGGTGGTGAGCCGGCGCACCCGGTCCGGCAGCGGATGCGCGTTGATCACGTCGAGCAGCGCGGCGGCGGTGGCGTCGAACTCCTCGGGCTGGTTCTCCCAGGCCAGGTAGACGTCCGCGTCGACGGCCGCGCAGTCCGCGGCGACCTCGGCCAGCCCGCGCAGCGCGTCGCCGAGCGCGTCGAACCGCACCGCGGCCGACACCACGCTCGACTCGGCGCGGTCGGCCACCACGAACACGCAACCCCCGGCCGTACGGGTGCGGACGCCGGTGAGCGCCTTGTTGCCGTAGTAGCGGCGGGTCAGCACCTCCAGCATGGTCGCGTTGTCCAGGTTGTCCCGGACCAGCCGCTGACCGAGCAGCCGGACCAGCGGCTCGGTGCTGCGGACCATCTCGGCGACCCGCTCGTCGCGGTCCGGCGCGTCCGGCTGGCGGTCGAGGTGACGCAGGTGCGACCGGACCCGCGCGTACACCCGGGCCCGGTTGCGGCGCAGCAGCGGCTGGGCGAACCAGGCGAACACCACGCCCCGGGCCAGGTCCGCGACGACCGGGAAGCGGACCTGGGTGGCCGCGATCAGCCGCTCCAACGCGAGGCCGGCGGGCTCGCGCAGTGCCTCGTCCGGCGGCAGCTCCCGCAGCCAGGAGCGGAGCAGCGCGGCGATCACGGCGGCGTCGACGGTGGCCCGCTGCTGGGCCAGGAAGATCCGGAACACCGCGGCCTCGAGCGCGGGGGAGCGGTCCAGCTCGCTCACGCCGTAGTGACCGAGCGCCTTGGCCAGCCGGGCCCGGAACGCCTCCGGCGAACCGGCCCGCTCCACGTCGAGGCTCTGGAGGTAGATGTGGAAGTGCTCGCGGGCGCTGTGCAGGTGCCCGCCGGGACCGTCGTCCCCGCCCGGCCGGTTGCGGCTCAGCTCGGCCAGGTCGGCGAAGACGTCGACAAGTTCCAACTCCTCGGCCAGTGGCCGGTGCCCGGCCTCGGTGGCCGCCCGGCGCGCGTCGAGGTAGTCGTCGAGGACGCGGCGCTCGTCGTGCGGGTCCACGTCGAAGCCGAGCAGCAGCCCGCGCAGGTCCTCCTGGCCACGCTCGACCCGGGTCCGCGCCGGGACGTCCGCGGGCGCGTCCGGCAGGTCCAGCTCCACGGCCGCCTCGGCCGGGGCGGCGGCCTCGGCGCCCTCCTCGGCGACCGGCTCCAGGCGCAGCAGCGGCGCGCCGGCCTCCACCTGGGTGCCGACCGCGACGGCGCACTCCTTCAGGCGGGCCCGGAACGGCGCCCGCAGCACCGTCTCCATCTTCATCGCCTCCAGCACCAGCACCGGCGCGCCGGCCTCGACCTCCGCGCCGACCTCCAGCGGCGTGGCGACGACGAGCGCCGGCATCGGGGAGCGCAGCACGCCGCCCTCGTCACGGCTGATCCGGTGCGTGACGCCGTCCACCTCGACCAGGTGGACCGGCCCGTGGGTGCCGGTGAGCAGGCGGTAGCGGACGCCGTTGACGGCGATCTGCCCGGTGTGCCGGTCGAAGCGGTCCAGTTCGACGTCGGCGGTACGCGCGTCGCCGCCGGCCTCGATGCCGACCCGGAACCGGTGCGCGCCGACCCGGGCCACCCGCATCCGGTAGCTCGCGCCGCGCAGCTTCAGGTCCAGCGGCCGGCCGCTGCGGTGCTGCACCTGGGGCCGGCCGCCGGCCGCGGTGGAGAGCAGTCGCTGCCGCTCGGCGCTCTCGTCCTCCTCGTACGCCTCGATCGCGGCGGCGGCCAGCGCCACCGCGGAGTGCCGGTGCCCGACCAGCCGGCCCTCGCCGCGGACCCGGTCGATCCAGCCGGTGTCCGCGCTGGCGTCGATCACCTCGGGCTGGTCGAGCAGGTCGAGCACGAAGCTCTTGTTGGTCGCCCCGCCCTCGATGACGACGATGGTGTCCGCCATGGCGCGGCGCAGCCGGCCGAGCGCCTCGTCCCGGTCCCGGCCGTACGCGATGATCTTGGCGATCATGGAGTCGAAGTCGGCGGGGATGGTGTCGCCCTCGCTGACTCCGGTGTCCACCCGGATGCCGGGGCCGGCCGGGAGGTCCAGGCGGGTGATCCGCCCGGGGGAGGGGGCGAAGTCCCGGTCCGGGTCCTCCGCGTTGAGTCGCGCCTCGATGGCGTGCCCGCGCTCGGCCGGCGGGGCGCCGGTGAGCCGGCCCCCGCCGGCCACGTGCAGCTGCGCCTTGACCAGGTCGAAGCCGGTGGTCGACTCGGTGATCGGGTGTTCGACCTGGAGCCGGGTGTTCACCTCCAGGAAGGCGAAGAGCCGGTCGCCGGGGTGGTAGAGGAACTCCACCGTGGCCGCGCCGCGGTAGCCGACCGCGACCGCCAGCCGTTCCGCCGACGTCTTCAGCTCGGCGACCTGCGCCGCGTCGAGCAGCGGCGAGGCCGACTCCTCGATCACCTTCTGGTTGCGCCGCTGCACCGAGCAGTCCCGGACGCCGAGCGCCCACGCGGTGCCCTGCCCGTCCGCGATCACCTGCACCTCGACGTGGCGGGCGCCGGTGACCAGGCGCTCCAGGAACACCACGCCGCTGCCGAACGCCCGGGCCGCCTCCTGGCTGGTGCGCTCGTACGCGTCGGCCAGCTCCGCGTCGCTGCGGACCACCCGGATGCCGCGCCCGCCGCCGCCGGCGGTCGCCTTCAGCATCAGCGGGTAGCCGATCTGCGCCGCCGCGGCCACCGCCGCCTCCAGGCTCTCCACCGCGCCGCGGCTCCACGGCGCGACCGGCACGCCGACCTCCTCGGCGATCAGCTTGGCGCCGATCTTGTCGCCGAGCTTGCGCATCGCGTCCGCGCTCGGCCCGACGAACGTGACACCGACCTTCTCGCACAGCTCGGCGAAGGCCGGGTCCTCGGCCACGAAACCCCAACCCACCCACGCGGCGTCCGCGCGGGTCTCCACCAGCGCGCGTTCCAGCGCCTTGAGGTCGAGGTACGGGCGGGCGGACGCGGGCCCGAGGTCGTACGCGACGTCCGCCTCGCGGACGAAGGTGGCGGTGCGGTCGACGTCGGTGTACAGCGCGACGGTCTCGATCCGGCTGCCGGTCTCCGCGGCCAGTTCCCGGACCGCGTGGATGAGCCGCATGGCGGCCTCACCACGGTTGACGATGGCGACACGGGTGAACACGTGACCGTCCCCTTCGGTAGACCCACGGTGTTGCGCCGGGTGGCGGCGGTGCCCCCGGCTTGCCTCACCCTGCCGTCTGCCAGCGGGCCGCGCCATGTCGTAATCGCCGAACCCTGAGCGGCGACCGTTGTAGGAACCACACAAAAGTTTTTATGCCAATACGCTGGACAGCGCCGTCCCCGAGAGGGGGCCGGCGCTGTCCAGCGGTGACGTGGGCGGTTCAGCCCGGGATCTCGCGCGGGTCGCGGCTGCGCGGGTAGGTGTTCTTCTCTCCGATCGTGCCGTCCTGCTTCTT
Organism: Micromonospora sp. NPDC049240; assembly: GCF_040647835.1. Classification (NCBI taxonomy): domain Bacteria; kingdom Bacillati; phylum Actinomycetota; class Actinomycetes; order Micromonosporales; family Micromonosporaceae; genus Micromonospora; species Micromonospora sp. NPDC049240. Next base: position 283,730 of record NZ_JBEZCX010000003.1, on the reverse strand, counting down.
GATCACGTGCTCGGTGCCACGCTCGGCCGCCATCTCCCGGCCGGCGGCCTCCGCCTCGGCCTTCGTGTCGTGCCGGCTGCTGGCGCGCTCGTTGCCCTCCGGGCGGTTCTTCCACTGCCCGTCCTGCTGGTAGGTGTCGATGTCACCCTTCGCCATGTCGTCAGCTCCCTCGAATCCGTGGTCGATGACGAATGTCTGCCCCCACCCCCGCCCCCCTAATCCTTCCGCCCCCTCCCACCGCGCGCAGATTCACGGAAAGAGTGGCCATTCCGGTGGCAACAGCCACTCTTTCCGTGAAACAGGCGTCGGGTGGGTGGATGGGCGCGCCGGGGCGGCGCGATTTTGTGGGTTTCGATCTCGTCCCGGTATCTGGTCGGGGAGCCGCGCCGGGGGGTCGGCGGGGGTGGTGCGGAGCGTGTTACTGACCAGTAAGGACGCGCGTGAATGCCGCCAACCGCCCGAGTCGCCGTCGATCGGTCCTACCCGACCCAAGTGCTGAGATCGGGGCCAGTCGACGCAAGCGGAACTCTTGCCATCAATGACAAACGTGTGACAACTTCGACGAAGCCCGATCGGCCGAGCCTCACCGGCCGAACGGCTGCCCGGGGCTGCCGAAAGGCCGCCCGTGCTCAGCTCCAGGAGGTATCCATATGCGACTCTCCGGGTCATCGCGGCGTACCGCCACCGCCCTCACCGTGGCCGGCGCGCTGATCGTCGGCTCACTGGCCGGCGCTCCCGCAAACGCCGCACCCGAGACGTCCGCCACCCCCGAGAAGGCCACCGCGCTCGCCGCCGCACTCGGCGACCGCTCCGCCGGGACGTACGCCGACGCCGCCGGCGCCATGGTCGTCACGGTGACCGACGCCGCCGCCGCCCAGAAGGTCCGCGCGGCCGGCGCCACCCCGAAGCTCGTCACCCGGGGCGCGGACGACCTCGCCCGCGCCACCTCGGCGCTCGACAAGTCCGCCCGCATCCCGGGCACCGCCTGGTGGACCGACCCGGCGACCAACCAGGTGGTCGTCTCGGTCGACAGCACCGTCACCGGCGCGAAGCTGGACCGGGTCAAGGCCGTCGCGAAGCAACTCGACGGCACGATCCGGATCGAGCGCGAGGCCGGCACGCTCGGCACCCGGACGGCCGGCGGCGAGGCCATCTACGCCCAGGGCGGCGGACGCTGCTCGCTCGGCTTCAACGTGCGCAGCGGCAGCACCTACTACTTCCTGACCGCCGGGCACTGCACCGCGATCGCCGCCAACTGGTACGCCGACTCCGGGCAGAGCAGCCAGCTCGGCACCGGTGGCACCGGCAGCTTCCCCGGCAACGACTACGGCATCGTGCAGCACACGAACGCCGGCGCGGCCGAGAGCAGCGTCTCGCTCTACAACGGCAGCACGCAGGCCATCACCGGCGCGGCCGACGCGTTCGTCGGGCAGTCGGTGCAGCGCTCCGGCAGCACCACCGGCCTGCACGGCGGCACGGTCGAGGCGCTCGACGCCACGGTGAACTACGCCGAGGGCAGCGTCTCCGGCCTGATCCGCACGAACGTCTGCGCCGAGCCGGGCGACAGCGGCGGCTCGCTGTTCAGCGGCAGCAGCGCCATCGGCCTGACCTCCGGCGGCAACGGTGACTGCTCCTCCGGCGGAACCACCTACTTCCAGCCGGTGACCGAGGCGCTCAGCGTCTACGGCGTGAGCATCGCCTGAGCACGTCCGCGTACGGGAAGGGGTCGTCGGGAAACCGGCGGCCCCTTCCGGCCTCCTTTGCCGGAACGGCAAGGATCCTTGCTGCCGGCCCGGCCCCCGCGCACGATGGCGGAGCCGGGCCGCCGACGTGCCCGGCGGCGAAGGAGGCAGGCATGACCGGGCACCACCACCAGCACCACCAGGACCCGCCGGCGGACACCGACCCGGCCCGGTTCTGGGACGAGCGGTACGGACAGGCGGAGCGGATCTGGAGCGGCCGGGTCAACCCGGTGCTCGCCGAGGTGGCCGCCGACCTGCCCCCGGGCACCGTGCTCGACCTGGGCAGCGGGGAGGGCGGCGACGCGGTCTGGCTGGCGACCCGGGGCTGGCACGTCACCGCCGTGGACATCTCGACCGTGGCGCTGGAGCGGCTCGCGGTCGAGGCCGCGCGCGCCGACGTGGCGGACCGGATCACCACCGCCCGCCACGACGTGACCCGGGACTTCCCGGCCGGCCGCTTCGACCTGGTGTCGGCGCAGTTCTTCCAGTCCCCGCTGGTGCTGCCCCGGGACCAGGTGCTGCCCCGGGCGGCCGGGGCGGTGGCGCCCGGCGGCCGGCTGCTCGTCGTCGAGCACGGCGCGCCGCCGCCGTGGTCCGGGCTCGACGCCGACGACCCGCGGTTCGCCAGCCCGGAGCGGATCCTCGCCGCGATCGACCTCGACCCGGACGGCTGGCGGATCGAGCGGCTCGGCGCGGCACGCCGCACCGCCACCGGGCCGGACGGTCACCCGGGAGAGCTGGTCGACCACGTGGTCCTGGCCCACCGCCGCTGACCGTCCGCCCCGGGCCGGGTCAACAGCAGCACCAGCGTGCCGGCCGCGCACAACGTCGCCGCCATGGCGTACGCCCAGCGGAAGCCGACCTGCGCGGAGAGCCCCAGCAGCGGGCCGGCGAGCACCGCGCCGATCGGGAACGTGTTGGTGAACAGCGTGGTGGCCCGGCCGGGCTGACCGGGCAGCAGATCCTGCACGTACGAGATGCCGACCCCGGAGACCGCGGCGATGAACAGCGCGTTGACCGGCTGCGCGACGAGCAGCACCGGCACGCTCGTCGCCCCGGCGGCGACCGCGTAGTAGGCGATGCCGCAGCCGGCCCCGACCAGGATCAACGGCCGGAGCCGGACCCGCGCGGTGAGCGCGCCCAGCCCCAGCATGAGCGGGATCTCCAGTGCGGCGCAGAGGCCAAGCACGAGGCCCGCGTCCGCCGGGTCGCCGCGCAGCACCCGGCCGATGAACAGCGGCAGCACCTGCACGCCGAGCGTCAGCGGGCACTGCAACATGGTGAAGGCGGCCACCGTCAGCGCCAACCGCCACCGCGACGCGCCCGGCGGGCCGGCGGCCGGCTCGTCCGGGGCCGGCCGCGGCGGCACCGGCAGCTCCTCCAGCCGGAGCACGGCGATCAGCGCGGCCAGCGCGTACATGACCGCGGCCGCGCCGTAGACCAGCCGGAAGCCGCCGACGGAGAGCAGGATCGCGGCCAGCGGCGGCCCGGCCACCCAGGACAGCGAGAAGATGGTACGCATCACGCTGACGCCGAGCGCGGCCCGCCCGGGACTGTCCCGGTCGAGCAGTTGGCGGGTGTAGGCGAACGACTGCGGGAACAGCGAGTTGGCCAGCGCCATGACGGTCGCGGTCAGCACCATCAGGACCCAGTAGTCGCGGACGAACGCGATCAGGCCGGCGCCCACCATCCCGGCCAGCGACGCGCCGATCAGCAGCCGACGCCGGATCGGCCACCGGTCCGACAGCCGCCCCACCAGCACCGCCACGGCCACCCCGGACAGCGGCGTGACGACCAGGAAGACGGTGACCCGCACCGGATCGGCCCGCACCTCGGTGTCCAGGAACAGCGACAGGAAGGGCATCACCACGGAGACGGAGGTGCCGACGGTCAGGAACAGCAGGGCCAGCGGAAGCAGCCGGAAACGGCCGGCGCGCACCGCCGGCCTGGTGTCGACAGCCATGCGGCGCACGGTACGCCCTACCGGTGACAAACCCGGTCCGGACGTGATTCTTACCGTCCTCGAACACCACGCCGCTAACGTCGGCGGCATGAGGGAACGGGAAGCGGTGGCGCACCTGTTGCGCCGGGCGACGTTCGGGCCGACCGCCGACGAGGTGGACGACGCCGAGCGGGCCGGGCTCGCCGCCACCCTCGACCGGCTGCTCGACCCCGCCGGTCCGGACCGGGGCGCGGCGGCCACCCCGACGCCCGCGCTCGGCCCCGACCCGGCGGCGGCGCTCGGCCAGGACGCCACCCGTGAGCAGCGCCAACAGGTCAACCGCGAACGTCGTGAGCAGGTGAGCACGCTGACCGCCTGGTGGCTGGCGCGGATGATCGCCGCCGAGCACCAGGGCGACGAGAAGCTGCTGTTCTTCTGGCACGGGCACTGGGCCACGAGCGTGCGCAAGGTCCGGTCGGCGCCGCTGATGCTGCGTCAGTTGGAGACGCTTCGACGGTTCGGTCGAGGCCCGCTGGCGCCGCTGCTCGACGCCATGGTCCGGGACCCGGCGCTCATCCTCTGGCTCGACGGGCAGCAGAACACCCGGCGGGCGCCGAACGAGAACCTGGCCCGTGAGCTGCTGGAACTGTTCACGCTCGGCATCGGCGGCGGCTATGGCGAGGCCGACGTCAAGGAGGGCGCGCGGGCGCTCACCGGCTGGACGGTGGACCGGCGTACCGGCGTCGCCCGGTTCGTGGCCCGGCGGCACGATCCCGGGCCGAAGACGATCCTCGGCAGCCGTGCCTCGTTCGACGCCGGCTCGTACGCGGCGCTGCTCGCCGGCCGCCCGGAGACCGCCCGGTTCGTCGCCGGCCGGCTGTGGTTCCGCTACGCCGGCGCGCAGGTGCCGCCGCCGGCGGACCTCGCCGGCCCGGACACCGTCGGCACGCTGCGCCGGATCTTCACCGCGCCGGCGTTCGCGCAGACCCGCGACACGCTCGTCAAGCAACCCGTGGAATGGCTGGTCGGCGCGGCCCGGCAGCTCGGTGTGCGCCCGGCGGCGTTGTCGGAGGCGGGCCGGCGCCGGCTGCTGGCCGGGCTCAACGCCCTGGACCAGGTGCCGTTGCGGCCACCGAGTGTCGGCGGCTGGCCGGCCGGCACGGCCTGGCTGACCACCTCGTCGTTGCAGGCCCGGATGAGGGTCGCCGACCAGGTGGCCGGCGCGGCCGATCCGGCGGTGCTGGCCCGGCTCGCCGCCGCGCCGCCGGCGGGTCGGCCCGACGCGTTGGCGCGGCTGCTGGTCGTCGACCGGTGGAGCGATCGCACCCGGGCCGCCCTGGCCCCGCTGGCCGGACAGCCCCGCCGGCTGTTGGTCGCCGGCCTGGTCAGCCCCGAGTACGCGGTCAGTTGAGAGGAGCGATCCGTGGACGTCCTGACCCGACGGCGGTTCCTGGTGGCCAGTGGCGTGGTCGGCGCGAGCGCCCTGGCCGGCGGCGCCGCCGCGTACCGCCTGAACGACCTGCTCGCCACCGCCGGGGACCGGGATCCGCAGGCCCGCACGCTCGTCCTGGTCACGCTGTACGGCGGCAACGACGGCCTGAACACCGTCGTGCCCCACGCCGACCCCGCCTACCGGAACGCCCGGCCCGACCTGGCGTACTCGGCCGAGGAGGTGCTGCGGCTCGACGACGGCACCGGTCTCAACCCGGCGCTAGGCGGGCTGCACCGCGCGTACGGCGCGGGACGGCTCGCGGTGGTGCGCGGCGTCGGCTACCCGAAGCCGGACCGGAGCCACTTCCGGTCCATGGACATCTGGCACACCGCCCAGCCGGACCGGCCCGGCACCACGGGTTGGCTGGGCCGCTGGCTCGACCGGGCCGGCGCGGACCCCCGGCTGGCGGTGTCGTTCGAACCGGCCCTGCCGCCACTGCTGGCCGGGGAACGGGGGGCGGGGGCGTCGGTGCCGGTGACCGAGCGGGAGGGCCCGCCCCGGCTCGCCGCCGAGACGCTCACCGCGCTCGCGGCCGTCGCGCCGGACGACTCACCGGCCCGGGCCCGCGCGGCGGCCTGCTTCGCCGACCTGGGCGCGGTGGACGCGATGGTCCGGCAGGTCCGGGCCACGCCGGCGGGGGAGGACGCCGAGGACGACGGGGAGACCGCGTCGGCCACCGCGACCGGCGGCGCCCGGGCCTCCCTGGACGCGCAACTCGACCTGGTCGCCCGCTGTGTCGAGGCGGGGGTCGTCACCCGGGTCTTCTCCGTCTCGCTCGGCGGCTTCGACACGCACGCCGACGAGAAGCAGCTCCAGGAGGTGCTGCTCGGGCAGCTCGACGGCGCGTTGAGCCGCTTCACCGACCGGATGTCGCGCACCGAGGCCGGCCGCAAGGTGGTGGTGGCGGTCTACTCGGAGTTCGGCCGCCGGGCCCGGGCCAACGCCTCCGACGGCACCGATCACGGCACCGCCTCGAACGTGCTGCTGCTGGGCGCGCCGGTCGACGGCGGCCTGTACGGCGAGCCGCCCAGCCTCACCGACCTCGACGACGGCGACCTGAAGTTCACCACCGACTTCCGGGACGTCTACGCCACGCTGTTGGAGCGGGTGCTGGACACCGATGCGGGGGCGGTCCTCGGGGGCTGGCGGGGGCGGCTCGCCGACGCGCTCTGAGCCGGCGACGCCCGGTCAGCCGACCGCGGTGGCCGACGGCGGCGCGCTGCCGCCGCGCGGCACCTCGGCCGTCATCAGCCGGATGATCTCCGCCCGGTCGGCTTCCGACGGCAGCCCCCACTCCGGCCGGTAGCCGTACACCTCATCCAGCGGGGTGGCGGCGGTCCGGCCGTCGACGATCTCGACCGAGTCGGTGCCGATCAGGCCGGGATGCTCCACGCCGCACGCCTCCGCGACCTTGACCAGGTCCCGGCGCAGCGTCCGCACGTAGTTGGCGGCCCGCACCGACTTGCGGGCCGGGTCCAGGCCCCGGGCCAGCCAGGCGTTCTGGGTCGCGACTCCGGTCGGGCAGGTGTCGGTGTGGCACTTCTGCGCCTGGATGCAGCCGATCGCCAGCATCGCCTCCCGGCCGACGTTGACCATGTCGGCGCCGAGCGCGAACGCGACCACCGCGTTGTCCGGCAGGCCGAGCTTGCCCGCGCCGACGAAGACCACCTGCTCGTGCAGGCCGCGCTCGGCGAACGTCCGGTAGACGCGGGAGAAGCCCTGCTGGAACGGCAGCGACACCGAGTCGCTGAAGATGAGCGGGGCGGCGCCGGTGCCGCCCTCGCCGCCGTCGACGGTGACGAAGTCGACGCCCCGGCCGGTGTCCCGCATCAGCGTGGCGAGGTCCTCCCAGAAGCCCAGGTCGCCGACCGCCGACTTGATGCCGACCGGCAGGCCGGTCTCGGCCGCGAGCAGCTCCACCCAGTCCAGCAGGCTGTCGCAGTCGGAGAACTCGGCGTGCCGCGACGGGCTGACGCAGTCCTGCCCGGCCGGGATGCCCCGGGTGGCGGCGATCTCGGCGGAGACCTTCGCCGCCGGCAGCAGACCGCCCAGGCTGGGCTTGGCGCCCTGGCTGAGTTTGATCTCCAACGCCCGCACCGGCGCGCCCGCCACCAGCTCCCTGAGCCGGTCCAGGCTGAACCGGCCGTGGGCGTCGCGGCAGCCGAAGTACGCGGTGCCGAGCTGGAAGACCAGCTCACCGCCCTTGCGGTGGTACGGCGACAGGCCGCCCTCACCGGTGTTCTGGAGGCAGCCGGCCAGCGCGGCGCCCCGGTTCAACGCCTCGATCGCGTTGCCGGAGAGCGAGCCGAAGCTCATCCCGGAGATGTTGACCACCGACTCCGGCCGGAACGCCCGCGCCCGCCCGCGCGCCGCGCCCAGCACCTTGGCGCAGGGCAACACCACGTCGTGCCCGGCGGCCGGCGCGGACGGCGGCACGGCCCGCCCGAACGTGCGGTGCTTGATGATCGGGTAGCCGCGGGTGTGCTCGATGTCGTTGTCGGTGCCGAACCCGAAGTAGTTGTTCTCCTGCTTCGCCGAGGCGTACACCCAGCGCCGCTGGTCGCGGGTGAACGGCCGCTCCTCGTCGTTGCCGGCCACCACGTACTGGCGCAGCTCGGGCCCGATCGACTCGATCAGGTAGCGGGCGCGGCCGAGGACGGGAAAGTTGCGGCGCAGCGCGTGGTCACGTTGCAGCAGGTCCCGTGCGGCGAGCGCGGCGACGGCGGCGACGGCGGCGGGTACGGCTCTTCTGGCCCAGCTCATCACGCCACTCTTTCCGCCCGGGCCACCGATCAAACTCGGGCGGGAACCCGAGCGGCGCGAGCGGTGTCAGGGAAGTGTGCCGGACCGTCCACCGTCCACCGTCGACCTGCCGGCGGCCGGCTGCTGGCACCTGTGGCTGGCCTGGTCCGGCCGGTCCGACGCGATGGACCTCGGCTACCGGGCCGCCGGCTGGGGCCGGGGTCGGCGACGGGTTCGTGCCCCGGCGGCGGGGCATGGGCCGGTCCGGTCCGGGTAACGCCGGGTCATGGCGAAGTACACGAAGCCGGAACTGCGGGAGCGGCTGAAGGAGGAGATCAAGGCCTCCGACAAGGGCGGCCGGCCGGGGCAGTGGTCGGCCCGCAAGTCGCAGTTGCTGACCAACGAGTACAAGAAGCGCGGCGGGGGCTTCGCGGGCCCGAAGGACGCACGGCAGCGTTCCCTGCAACGCTGGGGCGGCGAGCAGTGGCAGACCCGGTCCGGTGACACCCGTGCCCGACACAACGGTGAAACCGATCGTTACCTGCCGAAACAGGCCTGGGATGAGCTGTCGGAGCAGGACCGGCGGGAAACCGACCGCCGCAAGCGGCGCGCGTCGCGCACCGGCCGGCAGTACGTGCCCAACACCGGCCCGGCCAAGCGGGCCCGCCGGGACGCGACCGCGGCCGAGCAGGTCAACGAGCTGCCGGTGGCGGAGGCGGCGAAGCTGGTGCGCGATCTCGACAAGCGCCAGCTCGACGCGGCGTTGCGCCGGGAACGTGGTGGCAAGGCCCGCAGCACGCTGATCCGGCGGCTGGAGTCGGAACTCCGCCGCCGGACCGCGTGAGCACCGACTACCGGCGCGGCTGCTGCGGGACGCGGGGCAGCACGAACGGCGGCCCGGAGAAGATGAGGTCGGCCTTCAGCTCCTGGTACGACCGCTTCGGCTGGTAGTTCTCGTCGTACACGGTGGCCAGGCCCTCCGGCGGGTCCGAGAACGCGCCCGGCACCCAGGAGTGCTTGTCGGTGAAGCCCCAGAGCGTGAACGACAGGCAGTGCCGCTCGGCCAGGCAGGCGCGCAGCAGCGTGCTGAAGTTGGCCGCGGACGCCTGCAACCGGGGGTTGATCTCGGCGGAGTCGCCGGCCCGCACCCCGGCGGTCAGCTGGCTGCGCACGTCCACCTCGGTGAACGCGGTGGCCAGGCCCAGGCCGGCGAACTTCCGCAGCGCGGCGGCGACCTGGAGCGTGTCGTAGTTGCCGTACTGGGTGCCCAGGTGGCCCTGGCTGCCGACGCCGTCGATCGGCACGCCCCGGGCCCGCAGGTCCCGCGCCATCTCGTAGACGAACTGCGTCTTGTCGTCGGCCGGGTTGCCGGAGCCGAACGCCTCGATGTTGTAGTCGTTGTAGAACAGCAGCGCGTTCGGGTCGGCGGCGCGCGCCCAGCGGAACGCGTCGGCGATGTAGCCGGGGCCGAGGTGCTCGGCCCAGAAGCCCTTGTAGTGCAGCGTGGACGGGGTGTCCCAGGGGTCGCTGACCGCCTCGTTCACCACGTCCCACTGCCAGATCCGGCCCTTGAAGTGGCGGACCACGGCGGTGATGTGGTCACGCAGGATGCGGCGCAGCTCGGCGGTGTCGATGGAGCCGTCCGCGACGCCGCTGGTCAGCCACGCCGGCAACTGGTTGTGCCAGACCAGCACGTGACCGCGGACCCGCTGGTGGTGCTGGCGGGCGAACGTGACCAGCTCGTCGGCCGGCCCCCAGTCGTAGGTGCCGCGGGTGGGTTCCAGGCTCTCCCACTTCATCACGTTCTCGGCGGTGACGGTGGAGAACTCGGACCCGACCAGCTCGCGGTAGCGGGGTTCGGCGGCGTTGTCGAGCGCGGCCATGTCGACCGCGGTGCCCACGTACAGACCGTGCCGTTGGGCCAGGGCCCGCAGGCTCTGCGCGGTCGGGTCGTAGGGGCGTCCGGCGGTGGCGGGTACGGCGTTGAGGGCGGCGGCGGTCGCGACGGCGACCAGGCCGGCGGCGATCCAACGGCTCGGCTTCACAGGTGTCCTTCCGGCAGCGGGCGAAACTTCCGGGAACTTTTCCGAAACTCGGCCGGAACATTACGGCCGTCGATGTGGCGTCGTCAATCGCCCGGCGCGCCGGTGTCTTGACACCTGCCGTTGTGAACGTGAACATAGATGGTTGTCTGTATGGGGAGGTCTTCGCGTGAACGAGGTGCGGCGTAGTCGGTTGCTGATCGCGCTGGTGGGCGTGCTGATCGCGCTGGTGGGTGGCGTGGCGGTCGCCCCGGCGCCGGCCGCCGCCGCCACCGACGGGTTCCGGGGCATGAACTGGGCGGTCCTGGGGGACAACTTCAGCACCGGCCCGCTCGTCGTGCAGGGCCTGAGCATGTCCGACAGCAACGCGACCGTGCGGGCCAAGGCCAACGCCCTCTACGACGACATGGCGGCCACCATGGGCGTCAACACCGTCCGGCTGCCGATCAACACGCACACCGTGGGCACGGCGTGGTGGGAGGCGTACCGGGGCGCGATCGACGCCGCCACCGCACGGGGCTTCAAGGTCATCCTCGCCTACTGGGAGGACGGCGCCGCCTCCGGCGGCCGGATCACGAACCTCGCCGCCTGGAACGCGATGTGGTCCACGGTGACCAACACGTACGGCGCGAACCCCAACGTCTACTTCGAGCCGATGAACGAGCCGCACGGCTACAGCTCGGCGGAGTGGCGCGACGTCGCGGCCAACTGGCTCAGCTACCACTACTCGGCGGTGCCCGGCCGGGTGCTCGTCGGCGGCACCGGCTTCAGCCAGGACCTGCGCGACGTCTGCAACGATTCCCGCTTCGCCGCGACGCTGTTCTCCTTCCACCACTACGCGTTCTTCTACGAGGCGATGAGCTACGACGCCTTCCGGAGCCACATCCAGACCCGCCTCGGCAACTGCGCCTCCCGCGCGGTGGCCACCGAGTTCGGCGCGCCGATGAACGACGGCCGCGACTACGCCGACGCCGCCAGCACCGACAACTTCGTCCGCCACATCCGCGCCATGGCCCAGGTCATGCGGGACAACCGGATGGGCGGCACCTACTGGCCGGCCCTCGGCGGCAAGCCCGGCACCATCGGGTACGACTGGTACTCGATGTTCTCGCTCAGCGGCAGCGGCACGAACCTCGACCTGACCGTCCGCAACCCCTCCGGCGCGGACCGGATCCGTTACGGGTGGGGCGACACGGTCGGCGGCGGACCGACCACGCCGCCCCCGTCGACCGGGACGTTCTACCGGGTCACGGTGCGCCACAGCGGCAAGGCGATGGACGTCCAGGCGCCGAACACCGACAACGGCGCGCGCGTCGGCCAGTACACGTACGGCGGCAACGCGTGGCAGCAGTGGCAGTTCGTCGACGCCGGCAGCGGCTGGTGGCGCCTCGTCAGCCGGCACAGCGGCAAGTGCCTCGACGTGACGGGCGCCTCGACCGCCGACGGCGCGGAACTCATCCAGTACACCTGCGGCAGCGGCGCGAACCAGCAGTTCCAGATGGTCGCCAACGGCACCTGGTTCCAGCTCCGGGCCCGACACAGCGGCAAGTGCGTGGACGTGCCGGCCCTGTCGACCGCGGACGGCGTGGTCCTCAAGCAGTATCCGTGCAACACCGGCGCCAACCAGCAGTGGTCGCGCACGCCCGTCTGACCGTGGTCTAGTCGAGCGGGCGGCAGGAGGCCCGCACCACCAGCTCGGTGGGCAGCCGGATGTGCGCGTCGCGTTCGACGCCGGCGATCAGGTCGATCAGCAGGCGCAGCGACTCCGCGCCCATCCGTTGCAGCGGCTGCCGGATCGTGGTCAGCGGCGGGTCGACGAGCGCCGACTCGGGGACGTTGTCGAAGCCGATCACCGACAGGTCGTCCGGCACCGGGATGCCCATGCTCCGGGCCACGTCCAGCGTGGAGATCGCCGAGAGGTCGTTGCCGGCGAAGATCGCGGTCGGCCGGTCGGGGAGCGCGAGCAGTTCCGCCGCCGTGCCGGCCGCGCCCTCGATCCGGAAGCCGCCGACGCGGACCAGCCGCTCGTCCACCGCCACGCCGGCGTCGGCCATGGCCTGGCGGAACCCGGCCTCCCGCAGGCGCGCCGACTCCAGGTCGGGCCGACCGCTGATGTGCCCGATCCGGCGGTGGCCGAGCGACAGCAGGTAGTTGGTGGCGAGCACCGCGCCGGCGAAGTTGTCCGAGTCGACGGTGGGCAGCCCGGACGGGCCGGTGTGCGGGTCGACGGCCACGACGTGGAAGCCGTGCTTGGTCTCGACCACGGTCGGCGTCACGATCACCGCGCCGTCGATGAGCGTCCCGGACAGGCGGGCCAGTGACCGACGTTCCCACCCGATGGCGGCGCCCTCGCCGTCGCCGCTGGAGTAGGCCAGCAACTGGTAGCCGCTGCCGGCCACCTCGCGGGAGGCGCCCTTGAGCAGCTCGGTCGAGAACGGCTCGAACTCGGCGACCAGGATGCCCAGCACGTTCGTCCGGTGGCTACGCAGGCTCTGCGCGCCCAGGTCGGCCTCGTACCCGAGGTCGTGGATGACCTGCCGGACGCGCTCGACGGTGGCCTGCGCGACGCCGTACCTCCCATTGACGACCTTTGATACGGTCGCCACCGAGACGCCGGCGGTACGGGCCACGTCCGACATCTTGACGCGCTGCGGGAAGGTCACGACGACGATGATAGAGGTCTCGGAGGGCTCTGGCGCGACGGTTCGAAAACGTTATCGATACCGATTGACATCGAGTTACGTGGCTGTAACACTCCCCGACAGGTAACCCGACTGAGTGGTCGAGGAGACATCTAATGGCGATGAAACGCCGCGCCGGTGCCGTGCTGGCACTGTTGATGACCAGCGCCCTCGTCGCCGCCGGATGCAGCGGCGGTGGCGACGACGACAAGGCGGCTCCGGAGAGTGAGCTGTACAAGAACCCGGTGACGCTGACCTGGTGGCACAACGCCTCCCAGGACGGCCCCGGCAAGACGTACTGGGAGAAGGTCGCCAAGGACTTCTCCACCGCCCACCCGACCGTCAAGATCGAGATCGAGGCGATCGAGACCAACCAGCTCCAGCGCACCCGGCTCCCGGCCGCGCTGCTGAGCAACGACCCGCCGGACGTCTTCCAGGCCTGGGGCGGCGGCGAGATGCGGGAGCAGGTGGAGGCCGACTACCTCAAGGACATCACCGACCAGGTCAAGACCGAGGTCGCCGACATCGGCTCCGCCGCCGAGATCTGGCAGGTCAACGGCAAGCAGTACGGCCTGCCGTACCGGATGGGCATCGAGGGCGTCTGGTACAACAAGGACATGTTCGCGAGGGCGGGCATCTCGGCGCCGCCGACCACCTTCGAGGAACTCAACGCCGCGGTCACCAAGCTCAAGGCCACCAACGTCATCCCGATCGCCCTCGGCGCCGGTGACAAGTGGCCGGCCGCGCACTGGTGGTACAACTTCGCGCTGCGCGCCTGCTCGGTGGACACGCTGAAGAAGGCCTCCACCGACCGGAACTTCGACGACCCGTGCTTCGTGAAGGCCGGCCAGGACCTCAAGACCTTCATCGACACCAAGCCGTTCCAGAACAACTTCATCGCCACGCCCGGTCAGAACGACCCGACCAGCGCCAACGGCCTGCTCGCCAACGGCAAGGCCGCGATGGAGCTGATGGGCGACTGGAACCGGGGCACGCTGGACACGGTCGCCACCGACAAGGCGAAGCTCGGCAAGTTCCTCGGCTGGTTCCCGGTGCCGGCGATCTCCGGGTCCGCCGGTGACCCGAAGGCGGCCCTCGGCGGTGGCGACGGCTTCGCCTGCGCCAAGCAGGCTCCGGCGGAGTGCGTCGAGTTCCTCAAGTACCTCGTGAGCCCCGAGGTGCAGAAGGGCTACGCCGCCACCGGCACCGGCCTCCCGGTCGTCAAGGGCGCGGCGGACGGCGTGACCGACCCCGCGCTGAAGTCCATCCTGACGGCCACGTCCGAGGCCACCTACGTGCAGCTCTGGCTGGACACCGCCTACGGCAGCACCGTCGGCAGCGCGATGAACGACGCCATCGTCGCCATCTTCGCCGGCAACGGCACGCCGGAGAAGGTCGTCTCCGCCATGAAGGCGGCCGCGAGCAAGTGACCTCCACCGACCAGACCCGGTTCCCCGCCGGCGGCGTCACCGCGCCGCCGGCGGGCTCCCGGCCCGCCGGACGCGCCTCCTCCCGTCGGGCCGAGACCCGCCGCAAGTGGTACGAGATCGTCGGGCTCACCACGCCGGCGCTCGTCGTCTACGTGACGTTCGTGCTGGTGCCGATGGGCTTCGCGTTCTACTACAGCCTGTTCCGGTGGCGCGGGGTGGGCCCACCCACCGAGTTCGTCGGCTTCAAGAACTACGTCCTCGCCTTCCAGGACCCGATCTTCCTCGACGCGCTGCGCAACAACGCGATCGTCGTGTTCGGGTCGCTGCTGGTCCAGGGTCCGCTCGCGCTCGGCGTCGCGCTGCTGCTCAACCGCCGCTTCCGCGGGCGCGGCGCGTTCCGCCTGCTGGCGTTCGTGCCGTACGTGCTCGCCGAGGTCACCGTCGGCATCATGTGGAAGCTGATCCTGACCGGCGACGGCACGGCCGACGAACTGCTGCGGGCGCTGGGCCTGGGCGGGCTGGTCCAGGCGTGGCTCGCCGACCTCGACGTGGTCATCTGGACCCTGCTGTTCGTCCTCACCTGGAAGTACGTCGGCTTCGCCATCATCCTGCTGCTCGCCGGCCTGTCCAACGTGCCGGAGGAGCTGACCGAGGCCGCCGCGATCGACGGCGCGAGCTGGTGGCAGACCCAACGCCACATCACGCTGCCGCTGCTCGGCCCGACGATCCGGATCTGGATGTTCCTGTCGGTGATCGGCTCGCTCCAGGTCTTCGACGTGGTCTGGGTGACCTCGGTGCCCGCGGTGCGCTCCCTCGGCGCGTCGGCCACCATGGCCACCTACATGGTGGACAACGGCTTCTTCGCCCGGCTGTGGGGCTACGGCAACGCGGTGGCCGTGATCCTGTTCGTCATCTCCTTCGTGGCGGCGCTGCTGTTCCAGCGCTTCCTGCTCCGCCGCGACATCGAGGGCGCCATCACCAGAAGGGCGAACTGACCGTGACCGCGAATTCCGTCCTGCCCCCGTCCGCCGGGCGCCGGCCGATCTCCTGGGGCACGCCGCTGACGTACGCGCTCGCGCTCGCGGTCGCGGCCGTGTCGATCGCCCCGATCGTCTACGTCATCGTCGGCGGTTTCCGCACCACGCCGCAGATCGTCGCCGACCCGGCCGGGTTGCCCGACCCGTGGGTGTGGGACAACTACGCGCGGGTGCTGACCCAGAGCGACTTCTGGCGGCAGGCGTTCAACAGCGCGGTGATCGCGTTCGGCACCACGCTCGGCGTGGTGGTGCTCGGCCTGTGCGCCGCGTTCGTGATCGCCCGCTACACGTTCCGCGGCCGGGAGGCGCTCAACACGTTCTTCACGCTCGGCCTGCTCTTCCCGGCCGGCGCGGCCATCCTGCCGCTCTACCTGATGCTGCGGGACCTGAACCTGATCAACTCGTACTACGCGGTGATCCTCCCGCAGGTCGCCTTCTCGCTGCCGATCACGATCGTCATCCTGCGGCCCTTCCTGGCGGCCATCCCCCGGGAGTTGGAGGACGCGGCCTCGATCGACGGCGCGGACCGGCTCGGCTTCCTCTGGCGCATCGTGCTGCCGTTGTCGCGGCCCGCGCTCGTCACCGTCGGGATCCTCGCGTTCGTCGCGAGTTGGAACGCGTTCCTGCTGCCGCTGCTCGTCCTCGGCGACGTCAGCCTGCACACCCTGCCGCTGGGGGTGCAGAACTTCTCCAGCCAGTACACCACCGACACCGCGGGCGTCCTCGCCTTCACCTCGCTGGCGATGCTGCCGGCACTGCTTTTCTTCACGCTCGCCGAGAAGCAGATCGTCGGTGGCCTGCAGGGTGCGGTCAAGGGCTGAGCGGCAGCGGTACGAGCACAACCGAGGGAAAGGCACACCATGACAGAGGTCCACGCGGTGGTGGACGGGCCGGCGCCGGCCCAGCAGCGCCGGGACGGGCAGGCCGGCGAGACACGCGTACGCGAGCTGCTCGGCCGGATGACGCTCGACGAGAAGATCGCGCAGCTCGTCGGGTTCTGGGAGAAGGAGGACGGCGAGGCGGTCGCGCCCCTGCAGGGCGAGTTCGCCGACACCGGCCGGCTGGAGGACTTCTCCCGGCACGGGCTGGGTCACCTCACCCGCGCCTACGGCACCCGCCCGGTCGACGCCGTGGCCCGCGCGGCCTGGCTGTGGAAGTTCCAGCGGGACCTGGTGACCGGCACCCGGCTGGGCATCCCGGCGCTGGTGCACGAGGAGTGCCTGACCGGCCTGGCGGCGTGGAAGGCGGCGACCTTCCCGACGCCGCTGGCCTGGGGCGCCGCGTGTGATCCCGATCTTGTCACCGAGATGGCGGCGGCGATCGGGGCCTCGATGCGGGCGCTCGGCATCCACCAGGGCCTGTCCCCGGTACTGGACGTGATCCGGGACCCGCGGTGGGGGCGGGTCGACGAGTGCATCGCCGAGGACCCCTACCTGGTCGGCACCATCGGCACGTCGTACGTGCGGGGGTTGCAGTCGCAGGGCGTGCACGCCACGTTGAAGCACTTCGCCGGCTATTCCGCGTCGCGCGCCGGGCGGAACTTCGCGCCGGTGCACGCCGGCCCCCGGGAGCTGGCCGACGTGCTGCTGCCGCCGTTCGAGATGGCGATCCTCGACGGCGACGCGCGCAGCGTCATGCACTCGTACGCCGAGATCGACGGCGTGCCGGTGGCCGCCGATCCGACGATGCTGACCGGCGTGCTGCGGGACCGCTGGGGCTTCGACGGCACCGTGGTCGCCGACTACTACGCGGTCGCCTTCCTGAACCTGCTGCACCACGTGGCGGCCGACAACGCGGACGCGGCCGCGCAGGCGCTCGCCGCCGGCCTCGACATCGAGCTGCCCACCGGCGACGCCTACCTGACGCTGCGGGAGTCGGTGCGGACCGGCGCCGTCGACGAGGCGCTCGTCGACCGTGCGGTGCTGCGCGTCCTGCGCCAGAAGCGGGACCTCGGGCTGCTCGACGCCACGTTCGACGACGAGCCGCCCCGCGTGATCGACCTCGATCCGCCGGAGCACCGGTCGATCGCCCGCCGACTCGCCGAGGAGTCGGTCGTCCTGGTCGCCAACCAGGGCGTGCTTCCGTTGGCTCCGGGCCGGCGGGTGGCGGTCGTGGGCCCGAACGCGGACCGGCAGGGCGCGCTCTTCGGGTGTTACTCCTTCCTCAACCACGTGCTCGTCCAGCATGCCGGCGTGGAGACCGGCATCGAGGTGCCGACCGTCCTCGACGCGGTGCGCGGCGAGTTCGGCCCGGACCTCGTCACCTGGGCCGGCGGTTGCGACGTGGACAGCGACGACCGGTCCGGTTTCGACGAGGCGGTCGCCACCGCGTCCGCTGCCGACGTCGCCGTCCTGGTCGTCGGCGACCACGCCGGTCTCTTCGGGCGTGGCACGGTCGGGGAGGGCTGCGACCGGGACGACCTGGAGCTGCCCGGCGTCCAGCGGGAACTGGTCGAGGCGGTCCTGGCGACCGGGACGCCGGTGGTCCTGGTGCTGCTCACCGGCCGGCCGTACGCGGTCGGCTGGGCGCTGTCCCGCTGCGCGGCCGTGGTGCAGGCGTTCTTCCCCGGCGAGGAGGGCGCCGGCGCGATCGCCGCCGTGCTCTCCGGGCGGGTCAACCCGTCGGGCCGGCTCCCGGTCAGCCTGCCCGGCTCGGCCGGCGCGCAGCCGTACTCCTATCTGCACCCGACGCTGGGTGAGGGCAGCAACGGCACCAACCTGCCGGCGACGCCGGTGGCGCCGTTCGGGCACGGCCTGTCGTACACCACGTTCGCGTACACCGATCTCGCCGTGCCGGCCACCGTGCCGACCGACGGCGCGCTGCGCGTCACGGTGCGGGTGACCAACACCGGCGCGGTCGCCGGCGACGACGTGGTCCAGCTCTACGGCCGCGACGTGGTGGCCTCGGTGACCCGGCCGGTGGCGCAGTTGCTGGGCTACCGGCGGGTCCGTCTGGAGCCGGGGGAGTCGGTCACCGTCGCGTTGACGGTGCCCACCACCCGCCTGGCGTTCTCCGACCGCACGCTCACCCGGGTGGTGGAGCCCGGCGAGGTCGAGGTGTGGGTCGGCACGAGCGTGCGGCGGGACGCGGGGGCGTCCACCACGCTCACCGGGCCCACGGTCCCGGTGACCAACGCGTCCGCGCGCTGGACGACCACGGAACTGAGCTGACCTCCGGGCCGCCGGTCGTCCACGGGGACGACCGGCGGCCCGGCCCACCGCACGTCCCCGCGGTGGGGTAATTCGCCGGAAAACGACCCTACGTCGGTTTTGCACTCCGTAGGCTCCGGACGTCGTTCAGCCCTCGCAAGGTGGGCTCCTGGTGCCGGGCCGCAGGGGATGCGTGAGTCACGATGATGGACGCGGACACCATGGTCCTGCCCCGGCTCGGGCCGGCCGACGGCGGCGTCGAGGACCCGTGGGGAGAGGACCGGTCACCACGCCCGCGCCGGGCCGCCGCCCGCGTGACGGCCGGCGCCACCCGGTGGCGGATCGCCGCCTGGCTGCTGCCGGCGCTGCTGACCGGCGGGCTCGGCGGGGCCGGGCTCGGGACGCCGGGGCTGCGGACCGAGGAGCTGGCGACCTGGCGCGCCGCCACCTCCCCGTGGCGTGACGTGTGGGCCGGGGACCGGACGCTGGCGCCGTACCACCTGCTGATGCGCGGCTGGGCGGAGCTGTTCGGCGCGGGCGACGTCGCGCTGCGCGTACCGTCGCTGCTGGCGATGACCGCGGCCGCGGCGCTGGTCGGCGCGCTGGCCGCGCGGATGTTCGCGCCCGGTACGGGGGTGCTGGCCGGCGCGCTGTTCGCGGTGCTGCCGTCCGCGACCCGGTACGCGCAGGAGGCCCAACCGCACGCGTCGGCGCTGTTCGCCGCCGTGCTCGCCACCTGGCTGCTGCTGCCGGTCCTGGACCGGCCGACCGCGCGGCGGCTCGCGGCGTACGCCGGCGCGGTGGTCCTGCTCGGCCTGTGTCAGGCCGGGGCGGTGCTGCTGCTCGCCGGCCACGGTTGGGTGGTGCTGGCGTTCCGGCGCGCGACGGCCGGTCGCTGGCTGGCCGCGGTGCTGCCGGGCCTGCTCGTCGTCGCGGCGTTGCTCCGGTCCGGCGCGCGGGTCGACGGCGGGTTGCTGCCGCCCGGCGTCCGCGTCGATCCGGGCGCGCTGGCGGCCACCCCCCGGGAGCTGTTCGGCGTCACCGTGCTGGGTGCGGTGCTGGCCGGGTTGGCGCTGTTCAGTCTCCCGCTCCGGTACGCCGCCGCGATCTGCACCGCGTGGGCGTTGGTCCCGGCGCTCGGGCTGCTGCTGGTGGCGCGGGTGGTCCCGGTCTGGTCGCCGGCCGGCCTGCTCTTCACGGTGCCGGCCTGGGCGGTGCTCGCCGCGGTGGCGCTGTCCCGGCTGCGGGCCCACGGGGCGGTCGCGGGGCTGGCGGCGGTCGCGCTGGTGGGCGCGCCGGCCCAGGCGGCCGTGCGGGGGCCGGACGGGCACGGCCAGGACCCCCGCCGGGTCGCGGCGATCGTCGACGGGCTGGGGCGGCGCGGGGACGGCGTGCTCTACGGCGACCCGGCGGCGCGGACGCTGGTGGCCCGGTACGTGCCCGCCGACCGCCGCCCGGTCGACGTGCTCGCCACCCGGTCGGTCGACGTGTTCGCCACCCGGCCGGGTCCCGACTGTGGCGGGTGCGACGTGGCCCCGCGCCGGCTGTGGCTGATCCAGCCCGGTCACCCGACCGTCGGGTGGGCGCCCGGGGACGGCGACGGCGCGGCGGCGCGGGCCCTGCGGGTCGGGTACCGGCCGGCGCAGGTCTGGCGGCCCGCCGGGTTCACGGTGGTCCTGCTGACCGACCAACGGCGGACATCGCCCTGATTCGCGCCTTTTCCACCTGGTTGTCTGCTTAGCATCGGTCCGGGTTCCTGGCGAGCCCGATGCAGACCATGGGGGAAATGTGGCTGTCGCCGCTGATACACGCCTGTCCCGCGCCACCCGGCCGGCGCCGTCGGGTGACCGCGCTCGGTCGGGCGTCCCGCCCGGGCGGCCCGTCCCGCCGGGGACCGACCGCCGGCAGCGCAACATCCGGGCCCGCCTGGCGTACGCGCGCTGCGGCGCCACCGCCGGCCCGCTGCGCCCACCTCGACGCCCCGACGCGCCCGTCGAACTCCGTCCCGCCGCCTCGGTCGCCGCGCGGGCGGTGCTCACCCTGCTGGTGCTCGTCAACAGCGCCGCCGGCCTGCTCCTCGTCGGCTGGCTGCTGCTGCCGCAGCACGTGCCCGGAGCGGGCGTCGTCGGGCCGGGCGGCTGGTCGACGCTCGCCGCCCGGCTCGCGTTCTGCGTGGTCGTCGGCGTCGAGCTGATCCGGCTGGCGCAGAACGTGGTGGTGTGGGTGTTCGCCTTCCACGCCAAGGATCCGGTGCCGGTCGATCCGCCGGTCGGCCTGCGGGTGGCGCTGCTCACCACGATCGTGCCGAGCAAGGAGCCGCTCGACGTCGCGGAGCGGACGCTGCGCCGGCTCCGGGAGATCGTCTACTGCGGGCGGGTCGACGTGTGGATCCTCGACGAGGGCGACGACCCGGCGGTGCGGGCGATGGCGGCGCGGCTGGGCGTCCGGCACTTCACCCGCCGGGGGCGGCCGGAGTACAACCAGCCGCGCGGCGAGTTCCGGGCCCGGACCAAGTCCGGCAACCACAACGCCTGGCGGGCCGAGCACGAGCACCGCTACGACGTGGTGGCCAACGTGGACCCGGACCACGTGCCGCTGCCGCACTTCCTGGAACGGACGCTCGGCTACTTCCGCGACCCCGACGTCGCGTTCGTGGTGACCCCCCAGGTGTACGGCAACATGCACCAGAACTTCGTCGCCCACGGCGCGTCGGTGCAGCAGTACCTCTACAACGGCCTGATCGCCCGGGGCGGCAACGGGCTGGACGCGCCGCTGCTCACCGGCACCGGGCACCTCTACCGGCCGGCGGCGTGGCGGACCGTCGGCGGCTACCAGGACTCGATCATCGAGGACCACCTCACCAGCATCCGGATCCACGCCGCCGTCAACCCGACCACCGGCCGTCGGTGGAAGGGCGTCTACACCCCGGACGTGGTGGCGCTGGGGGAGGGGCCGACCTCCTGGGCCGACTACTTCAACCAGCAGCGCCGCTGGGCGGCCGGCATCTGCGAGATCCTGCTCCGCCGCGAGCTGCGCGCGCCGCGTGAGCTGCCGTCACGCCGCCGCTGGCAGTACCGCCTGCTCCAGTTCTACTACCCGAGCGTGGCGGTCAGCCTGCTGCTGGGCAACGCGGCCACCGCGCTGTACCTGCTCACCGGCATCGACGCGGGCCGGCTCGACCCGCAGGTGTGGGGCACGCTGTGGGGCTCGACGATCGGCACCTGGTTCCTGCTCTGGCTCTGGCTGCGCCGCTTCAACATCGCTCCGCACGAGCGGGAGGAGGTGGGCATGGTCGGCATGGCGCTCGCGTTGTTCGCCGGGCCGGTCTACCTGGCCGCGGCCGTGGGCACGGTGCTGCGCCGTCGGCTCGGCTTCGTGGTGACCGCCAAGGGGACACTGCGCACCGCCGAGTCGCCGCGTACCTTCCGGCTGCACCTCTGCTGGGCGGCGGCCGCCGCCGGCCTGCTCGGGGCCAGCTTCGTGCTGGACCACGACCACCCGCTGCTGCGGGTCTGGCCGGCGTTGACGCTGGTCACCGGGCTCGCGCCGCCGCTGATCGCCTGGGCGGAGAACGCGCGCGCCCGCCGGGACGAGCCGGCGCCGGCGCCCGAGCGGCCGAGGCCGGTCCGCGAGGGAGCGCCGTGCTGAGGTTGACCGTGCCCCGGGTCGGCCTGGCGCTGGCCGGCGTGCTCCTGCTGGCGTACGCCTTCGTGGTGGCGCCCGGCCTCCGGCACGACACGGCGCCGGGCCCCGCGCCGGCCCCGCCCCGGGCCGCGTCGCTGGCCGACGCCCCCGCGACCACCGCGTCCCCTTCCGCCACCGGGGTGTTCCCGCCGGCCGGCCGGGCGTTCGTCGGGGTGATGACCGACAAGGGCCCCTACGACCTCACCGCCGTGGACCGGTACACCACCGCCGTGGGACGGGCGCCGCAGGTGATGCTCTTCGGCACGTCCTGGGCGTCGGCCACCTTCGACCGCGCCCTGTTCGACCGGATCGCCGACCGGGGCATGATGCCGATGCTGGGCTGGGAGCCCTGGGACCACGCCGTCGACGAGGCGGCCCGGGACACCGGCCTGCCGGCCCGCCAGGTCGACCGGCTGCGGTCCACCCAACCGGCCTACCGGCTGGCCCGCATCACCGCCGGCCACTTCGACGGCTATCTGCGCTCCTGGGCCGAGGGGGTGCGGACGCTGGGCTACCCGATCGCCATCCGGTTCGCGCACGAGATGAACGGCGACTGGTACCCGTGGAGCGAGCGGGCCAACGGCAACCACCCGGGCGACTACGTGCGCGCCTGGCGGCACGTGCACGACGTCTTCGCCGCGGCCGGCGCCACGAACGTCACCTGGGTGTGGAGCCCGAACGCCAGGTGGGACAAGACGACCGCCGGGCTGACCGGTCTCTACCCCGGCGACGACTACGTCGACTGGGTGGGCGTCACCGGCTACTACGGCATGGGCGCCTTCACGAAGACCTACTCGTCCTTCGACCAGATCTTCGGGCCTACCGTCGCGGAGATCCGCGCGATGACCCGCAAGCCGCTCGTCGTCACCGAGACCGCTGCCGCCGAGAGCAGCGGACACAAGGCCCGGTGGATCCGGGAGACGTTCGCCTCGCTGCCGCGCTACCCGAACCTGATCGGGCTGATCTGGTTCGAGGTGGACAAGGAACAGGACTGGCGGATCGCCGGTTCGCCGGCTGCTGCGGCGGCGTTCGCCGAGGCGGTCGCCACCGACCGGTACGACGTGACCTGGTCGCCCTTGTCGCGGCCACGCGCCGGGCCCTGAGCCCGGCCCGCGCCGGGGGAGGGTGGCGTCCCGACGGCGTCACCGCACGCAGACACCGCCCGGTGCGCCGGTGACGACCGGGTGACGCGGACTCCGGCAGGGTCGCGGCACGAGGCGGCACGGCGCGAGGGGGCGGCATGGTCAGGACGATGCTCTTCAGACGCGCGCGCCCCGGCTGCGAACCCGCCGTCGGGCCGGCCTGGGAGACCGTCGCCGGCCAGGTCAGCGCAGCGTCCGGCAGCCTCCGGCGCGAGCTGCTGCGCGACGCCCTGGACCCGTACGGGTTCGTCGTGGTCACCGAGTGGGTCGACGAGGCGGCGCTGCGCGCGTACCGGGACGGGCCGGTGGCGGCGCGCCTGACCGAGCTGCTCCGGCCGCTGACCGAGCCGGCCGGCCCGCCCGCCTACCCGACGATGACCGAGGACGTCGACGGGGCCGGGCCGGTCTACGTCGACGTGGAGCTGATCGTGCCGGGCGCCCGCCTCGCCGAGTTCCACCGGGGCTACCCCGAGGTGGTGCGGCGGATGGCGGCCGTGCCGGGCTACCGGCGGGAACGGCTGTTCCGCGAACCCGGGTCGGACGTGCACCACATCTTCGCCGAATGGGACGGCGCGGCCGAGTTCCTCGACTGGATCGCCGACCCGGCGCACGCCTCGGCGCAGGCCGGGCCGATCGCCCCGTTCCTCCTCGACATCCGACGCCGTCTCTTCCACGTCGTGCCCGACGCGGACGACCGGCGACACCACACCACGGTCAGGGAGGCCGACGTGCAGAGGACAACTGACGTACTGGTGGTCGGGGCGGGCCCCACCGGGCTCACCGCCGCCGTCGAGCTGGCCCGGCGCGGCCTCGACTGCCGGGTGATCGACCGGCTGGCGACCCCGCCCGACCAGGCCGACAAGGCGATCGGCGTGCACTGCCGCACCATGGAGATCTGGGAGGAGCAGGGCGTCGTCCGGGAGGCGATGGACGCCGGCATCTGGCTCACCGGCAACATGGTCTTCGTCAACGGCGTGCAGACGCACCGGATGAGCTGGGAGCTGCCCGGCCTGCCGTACGCCCACCTCGGCCTGCCGCAGTACGAGACCGAGCGGATCCTCACCGAGCGGCTGGCCACGCTCGGGGTGCGCCCCCGGCGCGGCGCCGAACTGGTCGACTTCACCCAGGACGCGGACGGCGTCACCGCCACCGTCCGCACCGCCGACGGCGGCACCGAGACCGTCCGCGCGGCGTACCTGATCGGCTGCGACGGCGCGCACAGCCGGGTCCGGGAACGGCTCGGCCTCACCTTCACCGGCGGGCTCGGCCGCTTCCCGCAACTGTTCATGCTCGTCGACGTCGACGTGGACTGGGACATGCCGGACGGGCACCTGCTGCGGTTCCTGCACACCACCGACGGACAGATGGACGGAATGCTGGTCTGCGTCCCGCTGCGCGGCGAGCGCCGGTACCGGATCGCCACCCTCGCCCCGCCCCGGTTCTTCGCGCAGACCGGCGGTCGGGACGCCCCGCCCGGGTTCAGCGAGGAACTCGCCTCGCCGACGCTCGACGACGTGCAGGCCGCCCTCGACCGGCTCGCCCCGCCCGGGACCCGGGCGTCGAACCTGCGCTGGTCGTCGGTGTTCCGGATCAGTCACGGCATCGTCGACCGCTACCGGCAGGGTCGGGTCTTCGTCGCCGGCGACGCCGCCCACCTGCACCCACCGGCCGGCGGCCAGGGCATGAACACCGGCATCCAGGACGCCTGGAACCTGGCCTGGAAGCTGGCCCTGGCGGTACGCGGGCGCGCCGCCCCCGGGCTGCTGGACAGCTACGAGGCGGAGCGGCGGCCGGAGGGCGAGGAGATCGTCGGCCGCGCGGTGCGGATGGCGGGCACCGAGGAGGTGGACCGCGCCGACCTGGAACGGCAGTTCCTCCAGGAGATGTCCCTGCTGC
Source organism: Micromonospora sp. NPDC049240 (assembly GCF_040647835.1). Lineage (NCBI taxonomy): Bacteria > Bacillati > Actinomycetota > Actinomycetes > Micromonosporales > Micromonosporaceae > Micromonospora > Micromonospora sp. NPDC049240. Next base: position 258,751 of record NZ_JBEZCX010000003.1, on the reverse strand, counting down.
TCAGCTACGCCGGCAGCCCGCTGGTCGGGGAGACCGTCGCCGACCCGGCCGCGCTCGGCGACGCGCCCCGCCCCGGCGACCGCGCGCCGGACGTCGAGGGGCTGCGGCGGCGCGGCGTCGGGCACCCGCTGCGGTTGCGGGACCTGACCCGGGGCACCGGGCACACGCTGCTGCTCTACGCCGATGCCACGGCCGACGCGGCGGAGCTGGCCGGGTTCGCCGACCTCTGCGCCGACGCGCGGCGGCAGGCCGGCGGGGAGCTGGACGCGTACCTGTTGCTCGACCCGGACGTCGCCGAGCCGCACCTGGCCGACCCGCCGGTGCTGCGCGACGCCGACCGGCGGTTCCGCGCCGGGTACGGCCTGGCCGGCACCGGGCTCTATCTGATCCGCCCGGACGGGCACGTCGGGTTCCGGGGCGCCCCGGTCGACGCCGACACGCTCCGCAAGCACCTGTGCCTGGTGTTCGGCGGTGTCCGATGAGCCGGGTCCGGACGGTGCTGGCGATGCGCACCCGGGAGGGCTGCGAGGAGCGGTTCGAGACGGAGTGGCGGACCGCCGCCGAGGAGATCCGCACGCTCGACGGCTGCCTGCACCAGGACCTGGTCCGCGACGCCGACGACCCGCGGGTCTATCTGGTGATCAGCGACTGGGCCGACCGGGAGCGGCTGGACGCGTTCGGCCGCAGCGCGCACCGGGACCGGCTGCTGCGCGTGGTCCGGGAGCTGCGCGAGTCCGCGGAGCGGCACACCTACCAGGTGCTGCACAGCGTGGCCGGCGAGACGGGGGAGGCCCGATGACCGACGACGTGGTGCCCGCCGGCGAGCTGTACACGGACGCGTTCGCGGCCGACCCCTATCCCACCTTCGCCCGGCTGCGCGCGCAGCGGCCGGTCTGCCCGGTGGGGTCGCCGCGCTTCGACTCGTGGTTGATCACCCGCTTCGACGACGCGCGTGCGGCGTTGACCGACCCGCGGCTGTCCAAGGACCTCTACGGACCGGACCGGCACTTCCTGCGGATCTTCGGCCCGAACTCGGAGGGGCTGAACCGCAACATGCTCAACTCCGACCCGCCCGAGCACACCCGGCTGCGCCGCGTGGTGTCGCAGGCGTTCGCGCCCCGGCGGATCGAGGCGCTGCGACCCCGGGTGGCCACCGTCGTCGACTCCCTGCTCGACAAGATCGTGCCGCGCGGCGAGGCGGACCTGATGCGGGACTTCGCCATCCCGCTGCCGATGACGGTCATCTGCGAGCTGCTCGGCGTGCCACCGGCCGACCACGACCGGGTGCTCGACTGGACGCAGGTCATCCGCACCTCCGGCTCGACCCGCCGGCCGCCGGAGGAGGAACGCGCGGCGGTGCAGGAGGCCCAGGCGCGGCTGCACGACTACCTGACCGAGCTGGTCCGGGCCAAGCGGGGCGACCCGGCCGACGACATCATCGGCGCGCTGGCGCGGGCCGTCGACCGGGACCGGACGCTGTCCGAGGCGGAGCTGGTGACCACCACGTTCCTGCTGCTGTTCGCCGGCCACCAGACCACCGCCGACTTCCTCGGCAACGCGGTGCTTGCCCTGCTCACCCACCCGGAGCAGTTGGCGCTGCTGCGCAGCACGCCGCGCCTGCTGCCCACCGCGATCGAGGAGCTGCTGCGGTTCGACGGCCCGCTGCCGGTGGCCAGCCCGCGCGTCACCACCGAGGACGTCGAGTACCAGGGGGTACGCATCCCGCGCGGCTCGATCGTCGGGGTGGCGATCAACGCGGCGAACCACGACCCGGCCCACTTCGCCGACCCGGACCGGCTCGACCTGCGCCGGGTCCGGGGGCCGCACCTCGGCTTCGGCCACGGCGTGCACTACTGCCTGGGCGTCTCGCTGGCCCGGATGGAGGCGCTGCTCGCGCTCTCCGCGCTGCTGCGGCGGCTGCCCGGGCTGCGGCTCGCCGTGCCGCTCGCCGAGGTACGCCGACTGCCCGCCGCCTCGCCCTTCCGTGGCCTGCTGGAACTGCCGGTCACCTTCTCCGCCTAGCCCGCCTAGCCCGCCCACCCAGCCAAGGAGCACGTCATGGTCTTCCGGAACGTGATCGTCTGCCACATGGTCCCCGGCAGCGACGAGATCGTCGGCAACGTCTTCGGCCACTACGACCAGATCACCCGACCGCAGGACCTCGGCGTCGTCGGCCGGTACCTGCTGTCGCACCACGACCTGTACCTGCACGTGATCGAGCGCGAGCAGGACCCGAGGATCTCCGGGCAGACCCGCGGGCTGCCCGCGTTCCAGAAGATCGCCGAGGAGATCGGCCCGTACGTGACGCCGTACCCGCGGTACTGGAAGAACCCGTCGGACTCGGTGGCCAAGGAGTTCTACCACTGGGCGCCGGAGGGGGAGCCGCCGGACGACACCACGCTGACCGTGATCGTCGGACGGATCAAGCCGGGCGCCGAGCCGGACGTGGCCCGGGTGTTCGCCGAGTCCGACGCCGGGTCGCTCCCGGCCGAGCTGGGCGTCACCGGGCGCTGGCTCTACTCGATCGACGACGTCTACGTGCACCTGCTGGAGCAGGAGTCCTCGGCCGCCGAGGCCACCCGCGACCAGCACGCCGACACGCCGACGTTCGACAGGGTGCGGCGGGAGCTCGGCCCGTACGTCGAGCCGTACCGGCCGGACCTCTGCCACGGCCCGCAGGACCAGGTGGCCACCGTCTTCTACCGCTGGCGCGCGCAGGACTGAGCCGGGTGGAGTTTACAAGCCGGTAACGCTGTGCCAGCCTCTTGGGCGCGCTCCCACGATCGCCGACGGTCGGGATCCCGCGGGGGCCGGAGGGCGGTGCGCGGTGACCGCGGAGGCGGACGTCGACCTGGTGACGGCCGCGCGTCGAGGTGACCGGGGCGCGCTCACCGCGTTGCTCGCCGCCCACCTGCCGCTCGTCTACAACGTGGTCGGCCGCGCGTTGGCCGGGCACGCCGACGTCGACGACGTGGTGCAGGAGGTCATGCTGCGGGTGGTCGAGCGGCTGCCCGCGCTGCGCGAACCGGAACGCTTCCGGGCCTGGCTGGTCACCATCGCCATCCGCCAGGTGCGGGAGCACGCCCGCCGGCGGGTCGTCGCCCGGCAGGTGCCGTTGGACCCGTACGCGGACGCGCCGGACCCGGCCGTGGACGTGGCCGGCGAGGTGCTGGCCGGGGCGGAGCGGGACGCCGAGCGGCGGGACGTGCTCGCCGCCGTCGCCTGGCTCGACACCGACGACCGCGAGGTGCTCACGCTGTGGTGGCAGGAGCTCAACGGCGAGCTGAGCCGGGCCGACCTGGCCGAGGCGCTGGCGGTCGGCCCGGCACACGCGGCGGTCCGGATCCAGCGGATGCGCACCCGGCTCGCGCAGGCGTACACGGTGCTGGCCGCGTGGCGGGCCCGGCCGCGCTGCCCCGAGCTGGCCCGCACCGCGCGGGGCTGGGACGGGGTGCTCGTCCCGCTGTGGCGCAAGCGGCTGGGCCGGCACGTGTTCGCCTGCCCGGCGTGCCTCGCGGCCGGTGGACGTCGGACCACGCCGGAGCAGGTGCTGCCCGTCCTGGCCGGGCTGGCGGTGCCGGCCGGGCTGCGCCTGGCGGTCGAGGCCCGGGCGGTCGCGCCGACGGCGTCGGCCGCCGTGTCCGGCGTGGCGGGCGGCCTGCGGAGCCTGCTGTCGCACAAGGCCGCGGTCGCGGCGGGCACGGTCGCGATCCTGGCGGTCGGTGGCCTCGTGCCCGCCGTGCTTCACACCCCGGACGGGCGCGACGGCGTGGTGGCCGCCGCGCCGACGATCCCGGCGTACGGCGGCCCGTCGGCCCCGCCCGCGCCGTCGGGACCGCCGGGCGACACCCCGACGCCTCGGCCGTCGCGGGCGCTCACCGGCGTCATCGACGCCGACATCGTCGTCGCACCGGACGGCCACGACGACGGCGACGGCAGCCTCCGCCGTCCGTTCGCCACGCTGGGCCGGGCGGTCGAGGTGGTCCGGCCCGGCCAGACCATCGCGCTGCGCGGTGGCACCTACCGGATGACCGAGCCGGTGACCATCACCACCGACGGCACCGCGGACCGGCGTATCGTGCTCGGCGCCTACCGGTCGGAGCGGCCGGTGCTCGACGCCGCCGCGATCCCCGCCGACAGGTGGGCGGTCACCCAGCGGACCGCGTGGTGGACCGTGCAGGATCTCGAGGTACGCGGCTCCCGCAGCCACGCCTGGGTCTGCCGGTCCTGCGCCCACACCGTGTTCCGCCGGCTCTCCATGCACGACAACGTCCGCTCCGGTCTGACGCTGCGCGACCCGGGGACGGTCGACAACCAGGTGCTCGACAGCGACTTCTTCCGCAGCTACGACCCGGCGGACCCGGGCGGCTCCGGGATCGGGCTGGCGGTCAAGTTCGGGGCCGGCGCCGGGAACGTGCTGCGCGGCAACCGGGCCTTCCACAACGCCGACGACGGCGTCGACCTGGGCGGGTTCGCGGACCCGGTGACGGTGGAGCGGAACTGGTCCTACGGCAACGGGCAGGACCGCTGGGACGTGGCCGACTGGGACAGCAACGGATGTGGCTTCACCCTCGGCGGCGGTGAGTCGATCCCGGTCGGGCACCGGGTGCGGGGGAACGCGGCCTGGGGCAACCGGGGACACGGGTTCGGCGTGGAGGCCAACACCGGTCCGATCGACCTCACCGGCAACACCGCGTTCGGTAACGGCGGTGTCGGCTTCGACCTGGCCGACGGCGGGGCCACCGCGCGCCGGAACCTGGCCGTGGGGAACGCCGCACCGGCGCGTGGCGCCGCGGACACCGCCGGCAACTCCTGGGACGGCGGGACCGCCGTACGGCTGCGGTCGACCGACCCGGGTGCGGCCGAGGGACCGCGCCGGCCGGACGGGACGCTGCCGTCCACCCGCTACCTCGGCACCGGCACCGGCATCGGCGCCGACCTGACCGCCTCCTGAGAAATCCGCCGGAAAACCGTTGCCGCGGTCGTGGTGGCCCGTCTGTGTGCTGACGGGGTCGCCGGGCAGCACCCGTTCCGGGCACCGCTCCCTGCCGTGCGGGCCGCCGCCAGCCGCTGGCGGTGACGGTCGGGGAGACCACACCGCATCCGCACCGAACCCCCCGGGAGAACCGTGAGAATCCTCCTCCGACGACGGACGGCCACCGTGCTCGCCGTGCTCGTCACCACCGCCATCGCCGCCGTGGGCGTCGCCACCGCCGGCCCGTCCCAGGCTGCCGCGGGCTGCCAGGTCGACTACCGGGTCACCGCGCAGTGGTCCGGCGGCTTCAGCGCGGCCATCACCATCCGTAACCTCGGTGACACGCTCACCGGCTGGCGTCTCGGCTGGACGTTCCCGGCCGGGCAGACCGTCACACAGGCGTGGGGCTTCACCGCCGGTTCGTCCGGCGCGGCCGTCGTCGCCACCAACGTCGACTGGAACGCGACCATCGCCGCCGGCGCGAGCGTCGAGGTCGGCTTCAACGGCGCCTCGACCGGCACCACCAACCCGAGCCCGACCGCGTTCACGCTCAACGGCGTCGCCTGTGCCGGCTCGTCCACCCCCACGCCGACCCCGACCCCGACGCCGACCTCCGGGCCGACCACCCCGCCGCCGACCACCCCGCCGCCGACCACCCCGCCGCCGGCCGGCACGCCGACGGTGGCCGCGGACGGCAGCGGCAGCTACCGCACCGTGCAGGAGGCGGTGGACGCGGTGCCGGCGAACAACACCACCCGCCGGGTCATCACCATCAAGCCCGGCACCTACCGGCAGGTGGTACGCGTGCCGGCGAACAAGCCGAACATCACCTTCCAGGGGCTCGGCTCGTCCCCGTCGAACACCACGATCGTCTACAACAACTCGGCCGCCAGCAACGGCACCTTCGCCAGCGCCAGCATGTTCGTCGACGGCGCCAACTTCGTCGCGGAGAACCTGACCGTCGCCAACGACTTCGACGAGAACTCCTCGACCGTCAACCAGCAGGCCGTCGCGTTGCACCTCAACGCCGACCGGGCCGTGCTGCGCAACGTGCGGCTCCTCGGTGACCAGGACACCTTCCTGGTCAACGCGCGCACCCGCGCCTACGTGGTCAACTCCTACATCGAGGGCACCACCGACTTCATCTTCGGCGACGGCACCGTCGTCATCAACGCCTCCACCATCCACGAGAAGCGCTCCACCGGCAGCGCCATCACCGCCGCCCGAACCGACCCCGCCAAGACCTACGGCTTCCTGATCTACCGGTCCACCGTCACCGGCACCGGCACCAACAACACCACGCTCGGCCGCCCCTGGGGCCAGGGCGCGCAGGTCCTCTACCGCGAGTCCACGCTCAGCAACACCATCAAGATCAGCCAGCCGTGGACCAACATGGGCGACGCCACCTGGCAGAACGCCCGCTTCTCCGAATACCGCAACACCGGCGCCGGCGCGACCGTCAACAGCAACCGCCCCCAGCTCAGCGACGCCCAGGCGGCGAACTACACGCCGCAGAAGTACCTGGCCGGCACCGACGGCTGGAACCCGCTGTGAGCACCACCCGGGGGAGGGACATGACGCACCCGATGCCGCGCCGGTCCTGGCGTACCGGCCTGGTGCTGGGCGCCACCGCGGCGCTCGCCGTGGCCGGCGCGGTCACCGCGGTCACCGCGCAGGCGGCGGCCGGCTGCCGGGTCGACTACCGGGTGTCCAGCGAGTGGAGCGGTGGCTTCAACGCCGACGTGACGGTCACCAACCTGGGCGACGCGCTCACCGGCTGGCGGCTGGCCTGGACGTTCCCCGCCGGCCAGCAGGTGAGCCAGGCATGGAACGCGACGATCCCGACCGGTACGTCGAGCGTCACCGCGACCGATGTCGGCTACAACGCCGCGGTGCCGACCGGCGGCAGCGTCTCGTTCGGCTTCACCGGCTCGCGTGGCGTCACCAACCCGGCGCCGACGGCGTTCACGCTCAACGGCACCGCCTGCACCGGCGGGGTCACCCCGACGACCGGCGTGCCCGGCCCGACCCCCACCGCGCCACCGTCGACCACACCGCCGTCGAGTGGGCCGTACCCGAACGCGCCGGACGGGTTCGCCGGGGCGGCCGGCACCACCGGTGGGGCCGGTGGCACCACGGTCACCGTCACCAACCAGGCCGACCTGGAGCGCTACGCCGCCGCCAGCACGCCGTACGTGATCCGGGTCGGCGCGGCCGTCACGATCACCCCGTACGGCAGGGAGATCCCGGTCAGGTCCGACAAGACCATCGTCGGCGTCGGCAGGAACGGCCAGATCGTCAACGGCGGCTTCAACCTCGGCACCGGCACCAGCAACGTCATCATCCGCAACCTCACCATCCGCGACACCCGGATGACCTCCGACGACCCGGACGACAAGGACTTCGACTACGACGGCATCCAGATGGACACCGCCGACCGGATCTGGATCGACCACAACCAGATCGTGCGGATGAACGACGGCCTCATCGACAGCCGTAAGGACACCACCAACCTGACCGTGTCCTGGAACGTCATCGCCGAGGGCAACAAGGCGTTCGGCATCGGCTGGACCACCAACGTCACCGCCCGCATCACCATCCACCACAACTGGATCCACGACACCAACGTGCGCAACCCCAGCACCGACAACGTGCGGTACGCCCACCTCTACAACAACTACATGCAGAACGTCCGCGGCTACGGCAACTACTCCCGCGGCGCCACCAGGATGGTCATCGAGAACACCTACTACGACACCGTCAAGGATCCCTACTACCGCGACGACACCGCCGAGCTGCGCCAGACCGGCAGCGTCTGCGTGAGCTGCACCGGCCAGCGGGAGACCGGTGGGTCCGCCTTCACCCCGTCGAGCTTCTACAGCTACCGGCTCGACGCCGCCGACCAGGTCCCGAACCTCGTCCGGACCTACGCCGGACCCCAGGCCGCCATCGGCCAGTGAGGGCCGCCGGCCGGGGCGGTGCGGTCCACCGGACCCACCGCCCCGGCCGACGTCCCCCACCGGCTGCCGGGTCGCGCAAACCCGCTCGCCGCCCCCGCCGGATACGCCAGGCTGAGGCGGACGGAGGTGTCGGGTGCCGACCAAGGAGATCATCCAGCACATCGGCGCGTTGCTGGACCTGACCGGGGTGCTGGTCATCGCGGTGGGCGTCACTGTCGCCACGGTGGTGTTCGCGGCGCGCTGCGGTCGTACCCGGCAGGTGGTGGCGCACTACCGGGCGTACCGGCAGGGGGTCGGCCGGGCCATCCTGCTCGGCCTGGAGTTCCTGGTCGGCGGCGACATCATCCGTACGGTCGCGGTGTCGCCCACCTTCACCAGCGTGGGCGTGCTGGCGTTGATCGTGGCGGTCCGCACGTTCCTCAGCTTCTCGCTGGAGGTGGAGCTGGACGGCCGCTGGCCCTGGCAGGGCAAGCTCCCGCGGGCCGGGCAGGCGGGTGCCGACTGATGGGCCACGCGCACCACGCCGGGCACGACCCGGAGCAGTTCCGCCACCGGTTCTGGCTGAGCCTGGCGTTGACCGTGCCGATCGTCCTCACCAGCCACATGGTGATGGACTGGTTCGGCTACTCGCTGGCCGTCCCGGGCGTGCGCTGGGTGGGCCCGGTGCTCGGCACGGTCGTCTTCGGCTACGGCGGCTGGCCGTTCCTGGCCGGCGGTCTGCGCGAGCTGCGCGACCGCGCGCCCGGCATGATGCTGCTGATCTCCATGGCGATCGTGGTGGCGTACCTCGCCTCGGTGGCCACCAGCCTCGGCGTGTTCGACCTGGACTTCTGGTGGGAGCTGGCCGCGCTGGTCACCATCATGCTGCTCGGCCACTGGCAGGAGATGCGGGCGGTCGGGCAGGCGCGCGGCGCGCTGGGCGCGCTGGCCGCCCTGCTGCCCGACGACGCCGAGCGCCTGGACGGGACCGGCCGGCCGCAGCCGGTGCCCGTCGCCGAGCTGCGGGTGGGTGACCTGGTGCTGGTCCGCCCCGGCGGTCGGGTGCCGGCCGACGGCCGGATCGTCGAGGGCGCGGCCGAGCTGGACGAGTCGATGATCACGGGGGAGTCCCGGCCGGTGCCCCGCGCCGCCGGGGACCGGGTGGTCGCCGGCACCGTGGCCACCGACGCCACCCTGCGGGTACGCGTCGACGCGGTTGGCGCGGACACCGCGCTGGCCGGCATCGGCCGGCTGGTCGCCGAGGCGCAGTCCTCCGGCGGGCGCGCGCAGGTGCTCGCCGACCGGTTCGCCGCGCTGCTGTTCTACCTGGCGGCGACCGCCGGCCTGGTCACCTTCGTGGTCTGGCTCCTGCTCGGCGACACCGACCAGGCCGTGGTGCGGACCGTGACCGTGCTGGTGATCGCCTGCCCGCACGCCCTCGGGCTGGCCATTCCGCTGGTGGTGGCGCTCTCCACCGCGCTCTCCGCGCGCGCCGGCATCCTGGTGAAGGACCGGCTGGCGCTGGAGCGGATGCGCACCGTCGACACCGTCCTGTTCGACAAGACCGGCACGCTCACCACCGGTCGGCACACCGTCACCGGGGTGGTCGCCACCGGCGGTCTGGACCGCGACGCCGCGCTGGGCCTCGCCGGCGCGGTGGAGGCCGACAGCGAGCACCCGCTCGCCCGGGCGCTCGTCGCCGCCGCCGACGCGCGGTCCATCCGCCCGGCCGCCGCCGACGCGGGCCCACCCGGTCCGGCCGCCGCCGACGCGGCCGCGCCGGATCCGGCCGCCGGGGACGCGGGCCCGCCCGGTCCGGCCGCCGGGGACGCGGGCCCGCCCGGTCCGGCCGCCGGGGACGCGGGCCCACCCGGTCCGGACGCCGCCGATCCGGGTCCGGGGCGCCCGGCCGCGCACGGCTTCCGCGCGCTCGCCGGTCGCGGCGTGCGAGCCACGGTGGACGGCGTCGACTGGGCGGTGGGCGGTCCGGCGCTGCTGCGCGAGCTGGACGCCGCGGTGCCCGACGACCTGGCCCGGGCCGCGGCGGACTGGTCCCGGCGGGGCGCGGCGGTGCTGCACCTGGTCCGGCTGCCGGCCGGACCCGGCCCCGAGGTGACCGCCGCGTTCGCGCTTGAGGACCGCGTCCGACCGGAGGCGCGGGCCGCCGTGGCCGAGCTGCGTGAGCTGGGCGTACGCAAGATCGTGATGATCACCGGCGACGCCCGCCCGGTGGCCGGGGCGGTCGCCGCCGATCTCGGCTTCCGGCCCGGCGTCGACGAGGTCTTCGCCGAGGTGCTGCCGGCCGACAAGGACAAGGCGGTCGCCGACCTGCAGGCGCGCGGGCTGACCGTGGCCATGGTCGGCGACGGCGTCAACGACGCCCCGGCCCTGGCCCGCGCCGACGTCGGGGTGGCCATCGGCGCCGGCACCGACGTGGCGATCGAGTCCGCCGGGGTGGTGCTCGCCGGCTCCGACCCGCGCGGCGTCGGCGGGGTGATCCGGCTGTCCCGGGCGTCGTACCGCAAGATGCGGCAGAACCTGGCGTGGGCGGCCGGCTACAACGTGGTCGCCATTCCACTCGCCGCCGGTGTGCTGGCCGGGGCCGGTGTGGCGCTCAGCCCGGCGGTCGGCGCGGTGCTGATGTCCGCCTCCACCATCGTGGTGGCGCTCAACGCTCAACTGCTGCGCCGGGTCCGGCTCGCGCCGACCGGGACGTGAGATGTATTGCTGGCCGGCACCTGCGCACGGGTGAGAGGTTTGATGTCGACTCACCGGGTCACTGACACCGGGAGTGACGAGGGAAGGGGAACACCGGTGCCCGACACGATCCGGACCAGGTCCAGTCAGGACGCCGTCCTGCCACGCGGCGTCACCGACCCGTTGCTGTGGCGCAGCGCGTACGACGTGGCCGCCGCGCACCGGTCGGACGCCGACGGCCGGTGCGCCAGCCTGCTCTGCGCCGGTGCGCCGGCACCCTGCGAGCCGCTGAACGCCGCCCGCCGGGCGATGCGCCTGGCCGGGGACGCCGGCCGCCGCGCCGAGTCGGACACCCGGCCGGCCGGGGAGCGGCGGCGGGCCGCCTGAACGGCCGGTGGGCCGGGCGGTTCGAACCCGGGTCGTCCCGCTTCCGTGTCTATGATCGACAACCCGGCCGGAATGCGGAGAACGAGGAGGATTCGTGACCGTCGACGCCCACGCGTTCTGGCTCCGCGCGCCTGGCGAGGGCGAGATCCGGCCGGTCCGCCTCGACCCGCCCGGCGACGGTGAGGTGCTGGTCCGCACCCGGTTCACCGGCGTCAGCCGGGGCACCGAGACGCTGGTCTTCACCGGCCGGGTCCCCGCCGACCAGCACGCCGCCATGCGCGCGCCGTTCCAGTCCGGCGACTTCCCGGCGCCGGTCAAGTACGGCTACCTCAACGTCGGCACGGTCGAGGCCGGCCCGGCGGAGCTGCGCGGGCGCACCGTGTTCTGCCTGTACCCGCACCAGAGCGCGTACGTGGTCCCGGCCGGATCGGTGGTGGTCGTGCCGGACGGCGTGCCGGCGGCCCGGGCGGTGCTGGCCGGCACCGTGGAGACCGCGGTGAACGCGCTCTGGGACGCCGCGCCGCTGGTCGGGGACCGGGTCACCGTGATCGGCGGTGGCATGGTCGGGTGCAGCGTGACCGCGCTGCTGGCCCGCTTCCCGGGCGTCCGGGTCGAGCTGGTCGACGCCGACCCGGGCAAGGCCGGGGTCGCCGAGGCGCTCGGGGTCGACTTCGCCCTGCCCGCCGACGCGACCGGGGGGCGCGACCTGGTGGTGCACGCCAGCGCCAGCGCCGACGGGCTGCAACGCGGCCTGGAGCTGCTCCGCCCGGAGGGCACCGTGCTGGAGCTGAGCTGGTACGGCGACCGCCCGGTCACCCTCGCCCTGGGCGGCGCGTTCCACTCCCGGCGGCTCGCGATCCGCAGCAGCCAGGTCGGCACCGTCTCGCCCCGGCGGGCCGACCGCAGCTACGCCGACCGGCTCGCCGTCGCCCTGGACCTGCTGACCGACCCGGCCTTCGACGCGCTGCTCACCGGCCGGTCCCGCTTCACCGACCTGCCCGACGTGCTGGACCGGCTCGCCTCGGGCCGGCTCCCGGCGCTCTGTCATCTCATCACCTACGGCGAGGAGTGAACGTGTTCAGCGTGACCGTCCGGGACCACATGATGGTCGCCCACAGCTTCCGCGGCGAGGTGTTCGGCCCGGCCCAGCGGCTGCACGGCGCCACCTTCGTCGTCGACGCCACGTTCCGCCGGGCGGAGCTGGACGCCGACGGGATCGTGGTCGACATCGGTCTGGCCACCGAGCAGCTCAAGGCCGTGCTCGGCGAGCTGACCTACCGCAACCTGGACGACGAGCCGGCCTTCGCCGGGGTGAACACCACCACCGAGGTGCTGGCCCGCACCGTCGCCGACCGGCTCGCCGACGCGGTGCACGCCGGCCGGCTGGGGGAGGGGGCGCGGGGTCTGGCCGGGATCACCGTCACGCTGCACGAGTCGCACGTCGCCTGGGCGAGCTACGAACGGCCGCTGTGACCGGATGACCGCCGTCCACGTGGTGCTGCCGGGCGACATCGACGACCCGGCGAACCCCAGCGGCGGCAACGCCTATGACCGGCATGTCTGCCGTGGGCTGGCGGCGCTCGGCTGGACCGTGCGCGAGCACCAGGTGCCGGGCCGCTGGCCGCACCCGGGGGACCGGGAACGATCCGCGCTGGCCGGGCTGCTCGCCGGGCTGCCCGGCGGCGCGACCGTGCTGCTCGACGGCCTGGTCGCCTCGACCGTGCCGGACGTGCTCGCCCCGCACGCCGCGCGACTGCGCCTGGTGGTGCTGGTGCACCTGCCGATCGAGGACGAGGCCGAACGGCGGGCCCTCGGGGCGGCGACCGGGGTGGTCGCCACCAGCGAGTGGACCCGCCGGCGGCTGCTCGACCGCTACCCCCTCGACCCCGCTCGGGTGACGGTCGCGCCGCCCGGCGTCGAGCCGGCGCCGGTCGCCCCCGGCACGCCCGCCGGCGGGCGCCTGCTCTGCGTCGCGGCGGTCACTCCGGTCAAGGGCCACGACGTGCTGGCCGCCGCGCTCGCCGGGGTCGCCGACCTGGACTGGACCTGCGACTGGATCGGCCCGCTCGACCGGGACCCGGCGTTCGTGACCCGGCTGCGCCGGTGGCTGACCGGGGCCGGGCTGGCCGACCGGGTCCGGCTGACCGGCCCGCGCGCCGCACCGGAGCTGGCCGCCGCGTACGCCGCCGCCGATCTGCTGGTCCAGCCCTCCCGGCGGGAGACGTACGGCATGGTGGTGACCGAGGCGTTGGCCCGGGGCGTACCGGTGCTGGCCAGCGACACCGGCGGCCTGCCGGCCACGCTCGGGCACGCCCCCGGCGGCGACCGGCCCGGCCTGCTGGTGCCACCGGACGACCCGGTTCCGACCGCCGACGCGTTGCGCCGCTGGCTCACCGACCCCGCCCTGCGGGACCGGCTGCGCCGCGCCGCCCGGCAGCGGCGGCACACCCTCACCGGCTGGCCGGTCACCGTGGACCGGCTGGCGACGGCGCTCAAGGAGGCGACCGCGGCATGACCACCTCACTCCCGCCCGACTTCGCGGACTGGCTGCGACTGCGCGAGCCCGCCGACGCGGCCGCCCGCTCGGTCGAGCTGGCCGACGCGGTCCGCGACCGGCTGCCCGCCGGACGCCCGCTGGTGGTGCACGACCTGGGCAGCGGCACCGGGTCGATGGCCCGCTGGCTCGCCCCCCGGCTGCCCGGCCCGCAGCGCTGGGTGCTGCACGAACGTGACCCGCACCTGCTGGCGCTGGCCACCGGCGGCGGGCTCACCGCCGCCGACGGCGCGGCGGTCACGGTGACCACCCGCGGCTCGGACATCACCCGGCTGACCCGCGCCGACCTGGCCGACGCCCACCTGGTCACCGCGTCGGCGCTGCTGGACATGCTCACCGCCGAGGAGGTCGACCGGATGGTGGCCGCCTGCGCCGGTCACCCGACGCTGTTCGCGCTCACCGTGTCCGGCCGTGCGGAGTTCACCCCGGCGGATCCGCTCGACGCCGAGCTGGCCGACGCGTTCAACGCCCACCAGCGGCGGACCGTCGACGGGCGGGCCCTGCTCGGGCCGGAAGCGGTGGCCGCCACGGTGGCCGCGTTCGGTCGGCACGGCGTCGAGGTGGCGGTGCGGTCCACCCCGTGGCGGCTCGGGCCGGAGCAGGCCGCGCTGACCGCCGAGTGGCTGACCGGCTGGGTGGACGCGGCCGTCGAGGAGCGACCGCATCTGAACGGCCCCGCGCGGGCGTATACCGAGTGGCGGCTCGCCGAGGCCGCCGCCGGCCGGGTCGAGGTGGTGCTGCACCACGCCGACCTGCTCGCCGGCTGAACCGTACGGCCCGCCGACACGTGACATCCGGTGGGAACGAGGGAGGACCGTTTGTCACATGTCGCCGTCGCCGCGCCCGTGCCCGTACCGGTCCGGCCGCGTCCGGCCCGGGTGCGCTGGGCCTGGACCCGCCGGGCCTGGTTGCGGCCGGCCGCCGGGCTGGCCGTGCTCGCCGCGCTGGTCGCCTTCGTCGGCACCGGTCCGTTCCTGGCCGGGCTGCGGCTGATCGACGCGCCGGCGCTGGCCGCCGCGCTCGGCATCGGCGTGGTCACCACCGTGAGCGGCGCCTGGCGCTGGTCGCTGGTGGCCGGCGGGCTGGGCGTACGGCTGCCGATGCGCGCCGCGGTGGCGCACTGCTACCGGGCGATCTTCCTCAACTCCACGCTGCCCGGCGGTGTGCTCGGCGACGTGCACCGGGCGGTCCGGCACGGCCGGGACGCCGGGGACGTGGCCCGGGGGGTCCGCGCGGTGGTCTGGGAGCGTGCCGCCGGCCAGGTGGTGCAGGTCGTCATCGCGGTGGCGGTGCTGGCCGCGTTCCCGTCCCCGGTCCGCCGGTACCTGCCGGCGTTGGCCGCTGTCGGGGCGGTGACCGTGGTGGCGCTGGTGCTGGTGGCCCGTGCGGTGCCGCGTTCCGGGGCGTCCCGTCTCGCCCGGCTGGCGCGTACCGCGCTGGCCGACGTCCGCGCCGGGCTGCTGGCGCGGCGGACCTGGGCCGGCGTGGTGATCGCCTCGACCGTGGTGTTCGCCGGCCACCTGGCCACGTTCGTGGTGGCCGCCCGCACCGCCGGGGCGGACGCGCCACTGTCCCGCCTGCTGCCGCTGACCCTGCTCGCCCTGCTGGCCATGGCCCTGCCGCTCAACGTGGGCGGCTTCGGGCCGCGCGAGGGCGTCGCCGCCTGGGCGTTCGCGGCGGCCGGCCTGACCGCGGCCCAGGGCGTCGCCACCGGCACCGTCTACGGCGCGCTGGTCCTGGTGGCCAGCCTGCCCGGTGCCGTGGTGCTGCTGTTGCACCCGACCGGCAACTGTCGGTGATCCCGCATACGGTGAGGTGCGAGGTGTGAGTCGTCGGTCAGCCCGGCGACCGGACGGAGGAGAACCATGGACGAATCCCTGCCCAGCGCGACGGTCCGGACCCGGGTCACGGTCCCGCTTCGGTTCCCCGACGGATACGCCACCACCGCCCTGGTGCACACGTTCCACGGCCTGGTGGACGGCCGGGAGCACCTGGCGTTCGGGCTCGGCGGGTACGCCGACGCCGACCCGCCGCTGGTCCGCCCGCACAGCGAGTGCCTGACCGGTGACGTGTTCGGCAGCCAGCGCTGCGACTGCGGCCCGCAGTTGCGCGAGGCGGTCGAGCGGATCGCCGAGGCCGGCGGCTACCTGCTCTACCTGCGTCAGGAGGGGCGGGGCATCGGCCTGTACGCCAAGCTCGACGCGTACGCCCTCCAGGACGACGGCCTGGACACGTACGAGGCGAACCTGGCGCTCGGCCGGGGCGCCGACGAGCGGGACTACACGGTGGCCGCGCAGATGCTCACCGCGCTGGGCGTGGACCGGGTGGCCCTGCTGAGCAACAACCCGGACAAGGCGGCACAACTCGAAGGGCTGGGCGTCGCGGTGGCCGACCGGGTGGTCACCGGCGTGCACCTGTCCCCGGCGAACGCCGACTACCTGGCGGCCAAGGTCACCCGCGCCGACCACGCCCTCGACCTGCCGTTCGTGCCGTGACCACCCGCCCGTACGTGCTGCTGAGCTGCGCGATGTCGATCGACGGTTACATCGACGACGCGACCACCGAGCGGCTGCTGCTCTCCAACGACGACGACCTGGACCGGGTCGACGCGACGCGGGCCGGGTGCGACGCGATCATGGTGGGCGCGGCCACGGTCCGCCGCGACGACCCCCGGTTGCTGGTACGCAGCGATCGGCGGCGTGCCGACCGGGTGGCCCGGGGCCTGCCCCCGTCCCCGGTGAAGGTGACGGTCACCGGCAGCGGCGACCTCGACCCGGTGGCCCGCTTCTTCACCGTCGGCGACGGCGTCAAGCTGGTCTACTGCCCGAGCGGGGTGGTCGACAAGGCCCGGGAGCAGGTCGGCGCGGTGGCCACCGTGGTGGACGCCGGCGAGCCGGTCACCCCGGAGGCGGTCGTCGCCGACCTGGCCGGGCGCGGGGTCGGCCGGTTGATGGTGGAGGGCGGCGGCACCATGCACCGCCAGTTCCTCACCGCCGGGCTCGCCGACGAGCTGCACCTGGTGGTCGCGCCGTTCTTCGTGGGGGACGGCCGGGCCCCCCGGTTCGTCGGGGAGGGCCGCTTCCCGTGGCACCCGGGTCGCCGGGCCCGGGTGGTCGAGGTGCGCCAGATCGGCGACGTGGTGTTGACGCGCTACGCGCTCTCCGACCGCTGCCGGGCCTGACCAACGCCGCTCCGGTTCGCTCTTGTGCAAGCTCACGGTCGAGATTAGTTTGTTGCTCATCCATACGAATGCATCCCTCCCGAAGGGGTATCGATGAGCGTGCACCACCCCGATCCGGGCGCCACCCGTCGCCGTTTCCTCGGCCTGGTCGGCCTCGGCGTGGCCGCCACCGCCGGCGGCCCGCTGCTCGCCGGATGCTCCGAGAAGCCCGCCGGCTCCGGCGCCGCCCAGCAGCTCGACGCCGTCTCCGGCCTGCTGCCCACGCGAAAGGACCTGCCCGGCGCCGTCAAGCCCGACATCGTCGGCACCCGCCCGGTGCCCGACGGCTACACCAGCTACCCGGCGACCCTTGTCGACGCCATCACCGACAAGCCCGGCACCAGCGGCAAGCAGATCACCGCGATGACGCCCGCCTGGGGCGCGGCGCCGCCCGGCATCGCGCAGAGCGCCTACCTCCAGGCCGTCAACGCCGAGCTGGGCACGCCTGTCAACTTCACCATCCAGGACGGCAACACGTACGCCGACAAGCTCAACGCCATGCTCAGCGCCCGCGACGTGCCGGAGCTGCTCTGTGTGCCGGGCTGGGAGGTGGAGAAGATCCCGCGCTTCGCCGAGGCGATCAAGGCGCTCTTCGAGGACCTCACCGACCACCTCCGGGGCGACGCCGCGAACGCGTACCCGATGCTGGCCAGCTTCCCGACCGGGGCCTGGCGCCAGGCGGTGTGGAACGAGCGGCTGATGTCCGTGCCCAATCCCACGGACGGGCCGTTCCCCTGGGCGCTGTTCGCCCGCAAGGACCTGCTCGACGCGCGCGGCCTGGGGGTGCCGACCAACCTCGACGAGCTGCTGACCGCGGCCAGGCAGGTCACCGACCCGGCTCGCAAGGTGTGGGCGTTCGACGACGTCTTCGCCATGATCCAGATGTTCCACCGGGTGCCCGGCGCCAACCAGGGGTGGCGGCTGCGCTCCGACGGGACGCCGGAGTTCAAGTACGAGACGCCGGAGTTCCGCCAGGCGCTCGAGGTGATGGCCAAGATCTACAAGGACGGCCTGGTCCACCCGGACATCGTGGCCAGCCGGGGCGCGGACGCGAAGCAGCTGTTCGCCAAGAACGGCGCGATCGTGTTCAAGCAGGACGGCATCGGCTTCTGGCAGGGCGCCCAGGCCGAGCACCAGAAGACCAACCCGACGTTGAACATCCAGCCGGTGCCGGTCTTCTCCGCCACCGGCGGCGACCCGCTGGTCTGGGGCGAGGACAAGCCGATCTCCTTCACCTTCGTCAGGAAGGGCCTCGGCAAGGACCGGGTCCAGGAACTGCTGCGCGTCATCAACTGGTGCTCCGCGCCGCTGGGCAGCCAGGAGGCCCAACTCCGGGACTTCGGCGTCGAGGGCAAGCACCACACGAAGTCGCCGAACGGGCCGGTCAAGACCGACCTGGCGTTCAAGGAGATCGCCAACCAGTACTTCTTCATCAGCGGTCGCAACCCCACCATCGGGCCGTACCCGGACACCCCCCGCTACGTGCCGGACGTGCTGAACTACTCCAACCAGATGGTCAAGTTCCTGGAGAAGAACCCCTGGGCCGGGGTGAAGCTGGAGATGCCGGCCGCCTACAAGGCCAACCAGGTGCCGACCGAGGACAAGTTCACCGACGTCCTGCGCGGCCGGCGTCCACTGAGCGACGCGGACGCGATCGTCGCGGAGTGGAAGGCCAACGGCGGGGAGGAAGCCCGCAAGCTGCTCGCCGACTCGCTGCCCAAGGCGGCCAAGTGAGCGAGCCGGCCGTCGCGGTCGGGCCCGGGCGGGCCCGACCCGACGAGCCGGCCCCACCGGCCCGCCGCCGGCCGCCCCGCCGTCGCCGGGTGCCGCTGGGCAGCCGGCTGCGCCGCGACTGGCAGTTGCTGGCCATGGTGGCGCCCGGCTTCCTGGTGTTGCTGATCTTCAGCTACCTGCCGATCGCCGGCAACGTCATCGCGTTCCAGGACTACAACCCGTACCTGGGCGACAATCCGTGGCAGGCGTTCACGCACAGCAACTGGATCGGCTTCGGCCAGTTCCAGCTCCTCTTCGACGACCCGGCGTTCTGGGACGCGTTCCGCAACACGCTCGCCATCACCGCGTTCCAGCTCGTGTTCTTCTTCCCGCTGCCGATCCTGCTCGCGGTGATGCTGCACAACCTGCTCTCCAGCCGGCTGCGCGGCCTCGTCCAGACCATCGTCTACCTGCCGCACTTCTTCAGCTGGGTGTTGGTGATCAGTTTCTTCGTCGCCATGCTCGGTGGCGCGGGGCTGCTGGCCCAGACCATGCGCGACGCCGGCATGCAGCCGTGGAACGTGATTACCAACCCGGACACGTTCATCGTCCTGGTCACCGCCGAGGCGGTCTGGAAGGACGTGGGCTGGGGCACCATCGTGTTCCTCGCCGCGCTGTCCACCATCGACCAGAGCCTCTACGAGGCCGCCGCGGCGGACGGCGCCGGCCGGTGGCGGCGGCTCTGGCACATCACGCTGCCCGGGCTGCGTCCGGTGATCGTGCTGCTGCTGATCCTGCGCCTCGGTGACGCGCTCTCGGTCGGCTTCGAACAGTTCCTGCTGCAACGCGACGCGGTCGGCCGGCAGGCCGCCGAGGTGCTCGACACCTTCGTCTACCACTTCTCCATCGCCACCGGAAACTACGGCTACGGCGCGGCGGCCGGCCTGTTCAAGGCCGTCGTCGGCCTGGTGCTGATCCTGGCCGCGAACCGGGTGGCGCACCTGCTCGGCGAACGAGGGATCTACTCGAAGTCATGACCGTGATCATCCGACGGCCGCCGCGCGCGCGGCCCCACCGCCCGGTGTGGGAGGAACCCCCCACCCGCGTCGGCCAGGCGCTCAAGGCCACCCTGCTCACCCTGCTGGTGCTCGGCGTCCTCTTCCCGCTCTGGGTGGTCCTGGTGACCAGCCTCTCGTCGCGCCGGACGATCGCCGACGCGGGCGGCCTGGTGGTGGTGCCGAAGGGCATCGACACCTCGGCGTACGCCACCATCTTCGCCGGCGGCGCGGTCACCCGGGCGCTGTGGATCAGCACGCTGGTCACCGTCTGCGGCACCGCGATCGCGCTGACCGTCACCGTGCTGGCCGCGTACGGGTTGTCCCGGCCGGGCACGGTGGGGCACCGCTGGCTGCTGGCGTACTTCCTGATCCCGTTCCTGGTCTACCCGCCGCTCGTGCCCCGCTACCTGGTGGTCACCGGGCTCGGGCTCAAGGACACCATCTGGGCGCTGGTGCTGCCGTCCGCGATCAGCGTGTTCAACCTGGTGGTGGTGCGCGGCTTCTTCCAGGGCATCCCGCAGGAGCTGCTGGACAGCGCGCGCATCGACGGCGCCAGCGACTTCCGGACGCTGGGCCGCATCGTGCTGCCGTTGTCCCGCGCGGTGATCGCCGTGGTCGGTCTCTTCTACGCGGTCAGCTACTGGAACGTGTGGTTCGACGCGCTGCTGTTCATCGACCGCAACGACATGTACCCGATCCAGCGGGTGTTGCAGAGCTACCTGCTGGCCGGGCAGGCGCCGCACACCTCCGGCGCGGCCAGCGGGGTGACCATGCCGCCGACCGAGGCGATCAAGATGGCGGTGGTGGTGCTGACCGTCGCGCCGATCGTCGCGGTCTACCCGTTCATCCAGCGGCACTTCATCAAGGGGGTGCTGATCGGCGCCGTCAAGGGCTGATCAGAGCACCTGGGACAGGAACCGCCGCAACCGGGGGTGTTCGGGGGCCTCGAACACGGCGGCCGGCGGCCCGGCCTCCAGCACCCTGCCGGCGTCCATGAACGCGACCGTGTCGGCGACGGTGCGGGCGAAGCCCATCTCGTGCGTGACCACCACCATGGTCATGCCGGCGGCGGCGAGGTCGGCCATCACCGCGAGCACGCCCTTGACCAGCTCCGGGTCCAGCGCCGAGGTGGCCTCGTCGAAGAGCATCACCTGCGGGCGCAGCGCGAGCGCGCGGGCGATGGCGACGCGTTGCTGCTGGCCGCCGGAGAGCTGCGCCGGCCGGGCGTCGGCCTTCGCGGCGAGCCCGACCAGGTCGAGTTGGGCGCGGGCCACCGCCTCCGCCTCGTCCCGGTCGAGCTTCTTCAGCTTCCGCAGCGCGAGCGTGACGTTGCGCAGCACGCTCAGGTGCGGGAAGAGGTTGAACTGCTGGAACACCATGCCGACGCGTTGCCGCAGCGCGTCCGGGTCGTCGCGCAGCACGCTGCGCCCGTCCAACAGCACGTCGCCCCGGTCCGGCTCGATCAGCCGGTTGATCGTGCGCAGCAGCGTGGACTTTCCGGAGCCGGACGGTCCGATCACGCAGGCGGTGCCGCCCCGGGCCACGTCCAGGTCCGCGCCGCGCAGTACCCGGTGCGCGCCGAACGCCAGGTGCACGTCGCGGACGGCGAGGCTGACCGAGGTGACGGTGCTGGTGCTCATCGCGGGTCCCTTCCGGTCGGGGTGACGCCGGCCGGCGTCAGGTCGGTGTCGGGCTCGGACGGCGGGGTGGCCGGGCGGCCCTGGCGCAGCCGCCGGTCCAGCCAGTTGACCGCGTGCGTCAGCGGCACGGTCAGCAGCAGGTAGCAGAGGCCGGCCAGCAGCAGCGCGGACTGGTTGCCGGTGTTCGCCGCGTAGTCCTGGCCGATCCGGAACAGCTCCCGCTGGCTGGCCAGCAGGCCGAGGAAGTAGACCAGGCTGGAGTCCTTGATCAACGCGATGAGCTGGTTGACCCAGGCGGGCAGCACCCGGCGTACGCCCTGCGGGATGATCACCAGTCGCATCGACTCGGCCCAGGAGAAGCCGAGCGCCCGGGCGCCCTCCAACTGGGCGGCCTCCACGCTCAGGATGCCGGCCCGGAAGATCTCGCCGAGGTAGGCGGCGGCGATGAGCGACAGCGCCAGCACGCCCAGCGGGTAGGGGTTCGGGCCCCAGACCTCCATGCCCAGCGGCGCCAGGCCGACGCCGATGAGCAGGATGGTGGCCGCGGCCGGCAGGCCGCGGAACACGTCGGTGTAGACCCGGGCCGGCCACCGCAACCAGCGGGTACGCGAGATGCCGGCGACCGCCAGCAGCATGCCCAGCACCGAGCCGAGCAGGGCGGCGGAGGCGGCCAGGATCAGCGTGTTCGGCAGCCCGACGGTCAGCATCTCGGGCAGCGCCTCGCGCATCGACCCCCAGTCGAAGAACGTCTCCCAGAGGGTGCTCAGTGGATCCATGTCCGCTCCGTCCGTCCCGCTCGTGCCCGGTTACCGGTTCGCAGAGGCCGCCGACGGCGACGGCACGGCGACCGATCCGCTGCCGGGGGTGAAGTCGGCCGGGATCGGCCGGCCCGGGTAGTACCGCGCCTGGAGGCGGCTCCAGGTGCCGTCGGCGATCACCTGGTCGAGGCCCTTGTCCAGCGCCTCGCGCAGCCTGTCG
The DNA here is from genome assembly GCF_040647835.1 of Micromonospora sp. NPDC049240. Classification (NCBI taxonomy): domain Bacteria; kingdom Bacillati; phylum Actinomycetota; class Actinomycetes; order Micromonosporales; family Micromonosporaceae; genus Micromonospora; species Micromonospora sp. NPDC049240. The sequence continues at coordinate 236,590 of NZ_JBEZCX010000003.1, read as the reverse complement.
TTGCCCTTCGCCACCGCGTACGCCGTCGGCGCGGGGCTGAGCTGCTTCGCCGCGACCTTGATCTTGCCGGTGCTGTCGGCCGCGGACTTGTCGCCGATCTCGGCCGGGGCGATCCAGGCGTCGGCGGTGCCGGCCTTGAGCTGGTTGACCGCGCCGTTGTAGTCGGGCACCCGCACCGGGTTCAGCTTCTCCCTCGTGGCGAAGTCGTCCTGCACGGTGCCCTGGACCACCACCACGCGCTTGCCGGCGAGCTGGTCGAAGCCGGTGATCGCGGAGCCGGCCGGCACGTCCAGGCCGAAGTAGCCGAAGTCGTAGCCGTTGCCGAAGTCGACGGTCTTCTTCCGCGCCTCGGTGACCGTGATCGAGGAGCTGCCCACGTCGAACTTGCGGTTGTTGACCTGGGCGAGCAGCGCGGAGAAGTCGGTGCCGACGAACTCCACCCGCAGACCGACCTTCCCGGCGACGGCCCGCAGCAGGTCGTTGTCGAAGCCGGTGAACTCGCCGTCCTTGAGGAAGACGTTCGGCGGGGCGTCGGTGAGCGTGCCGGCCCGGATCACACCGGGTTGCAGCAGGCCGTACGGGTTGTCGGCCGCGTCGTCGGCCGACCCGCCGCAGGCGGTCAGCGCGGTGGCGGCGAGCACGGCGGCGGTGCCGAGCGCGGCCACGCGGGTCAGGGCGGTACGGATACGCACGATGTCTCTCCAGAGTGGACGGACACGCGGGACGCGTGCCGGTACCGGCGCCGCCGGGCACGGCGAAGCCGGAAGGGTGGATCGGGGAAGGGTGGAGCGGTCGCTCAGCGCACGTCGCGACAGCGGTCGCTGCACACCCGCATCAGGTCGACGTGGCGACGCGTGACCAGCATGAGGCGGGTCGGAACGAGGGGTGGTGCGAACATCGGGTCTCCCTGGCCGGTTGGTGCTGACCTGGGTGCCAGGCCACGCTTGCGCCGGCTGCGGCCGGCGCCTGGTCCTCACCCGGAGCACCCCACCGTGGCGGAGGGTTGCCGGCCAGCGAGCCGGGGCTTGACGCTGGCGCTCATGACCTCCCGAAAGGCTAGCAGCACCGGTGCGCCGGTCGTCCAGCCGTTATGACCACCCTCACGGCCGTGCCTTACCGGGCGGGGTCTTGCTATGCAACAAAGTGCATAGCAAGATGACCGGCATGTCGCTGGAGCACGCCATCCTCGTCTCGCTGCTGGAGCAACCCGCCTCCGGCTACGAGCTGGCCCGTCGCTTCGACCGCTCGATCGGGCGCTTCTGGACCGCCACGCACCAGCAGATCTACCGGGTCCTCAAGCAGCTCGCCGAGGACGACCGGATCACCGGTGAGGAGATCGGTCAGGAGAGCCTGCCGGACAAGAAGCTCTGGTCGGTCACCCCGACCGGCCGGGCCGCGCTTGTCGGCTGGCTGCACGCCCCGGTGCGCCCGGAGGCGGTCCGGCACGAACTGGCGGTCAAGATCCGGGGCGCCGCGTTCGACGACGCGGCCGGGCGCGCGCTCCTGGTCGCCGAGGTCGAGCGCTATCGCGCCGACCACCAGACCGTCCTCGCCGGCTACCTGGCCGGCGAGCGCCGCGACTTCGGCTCCGCCGCACCCGACGCCCGGGCGGCGTTGCAGCACGTGGTGCTGCGCGGCGGCATCGCGTACGAGCGGATGGTGCTGGCATGGCTGGACGACGTCCTGGCCACCCTCCGCGACCTCGACCCGGAAAGGCCCCCCGCGTGAGCGACCCGCTGCTGTTCCACCCGCACCACTACGACCCCGCCGACCTCGACGAGACCTCGCGGCGGCTGCTGCGCGGCACCATCGACTGGTTCGAGACCCGGGGCAAGCGCGCCCTGGTCGACAGCTACCACGCCCGCGAGTGGTACGCCGACTTCCTCGACTTCGCCGCCCGGGAACGCCTCTTCGCCACGTTCCTCACCCCGTCCGCCGACGGCGGCGACGACGCCGACAAGCGCTGGGACACCGCCCGCAACGCCGCGCTCAGCGAGATCCTCGGCTTCTACGGGCTCGGCTACTGGTACACCTGGCAGGTCACCGTGCTCGGCCTCGGGCCGGTGTGGCAGAGCGGCAACGCCGCCGCCCGGGCCCGCGCCGCCGAGCTGCTCGACCAGGGGCACGTGATGGCGTTCGGTCTCTCCGAGCGTCCGCACGGCGCCGACATCTACGCCACCGACATGCTGCTCACCCCCGACGGCGCGGGTGGGTTCCGGGCCACCGGCGGCAAGTACTACATCGGCAACGGCAACGTCGCCGGGCTGGTCTCGGTCTTCGGCCGGCGCGCCGACGTCGAGGGCCCCGAGGGGTACGTGTTCTTCGCCGCCGACAGCCGGCACCCGGCGTACCGGCTGGTCCGCAACGTGGTCGCCGCCCAGATGTACGTCTCCGAGTTCCGGCTGGAGGACTACCCGGTGCGCGCCGAGGACGTGCTGCACACCGGGCCGGCCGCGTTCGACGCCGCGCTGAACACGGTCAACGTCGGCAAGTTCAACCTCTGCACCGCGTCCGTCGGCATCTGCGAGCACGCCATGTACGAGGCGGTCAGCCACGCCCACGGCCGGGTGCTGTACGGCCGGCGGGTCACCGACTTCCCGCACGTGCGCCGCGAGCTGACCGACGCGTACGCCCGGCTGGTGGCGATGAAGCTGTTCAGCGACCGGGCGGTCGACTACTTCCGCTCGGCCGGCCCGGACGACCGCCGCTACCTGCTGTTCAACCCGATGACCAAGATGAAGGTCACCACCGAGGGCGAGAAGGTGATCGACCTGCTCTGGGACGTCATCGCCGCCAAGGGCTTCGAGGCCGACACCTACTTCGACAAGGCCGCCAAGGACATCCGCGGCCTGCCGAAGCTGGAGGGCACCGTCCACGTCAACCTGGCGCTGATCCTCAAGTTCATGCCCAACTACCTGTTCCGGCCCACCGAGCACCCGGCGGTGCCGACCCGGCGGGACGCGGCCGACGACACGTTCCTGTTCCGGCAGGGCCCGGCGCGCGGCCTCGGCGCGATCCGGTTCCACGACTGGCGCGACGCCTACGACGCGCACGCCCACCTGCCCAACGTGGCCCGGTTCCGGGAACAGGCCGACGGGCTGGTCACGCTGCTCGCCGCGCACGCGCCGGACGAGACGCAGCAGCGCGACCTGGACTTCCTGCTCACCATCGGCCAGCTCTTCGCGCTCGTGGTCTACGGTCAGCTCGTCCTGGAGCAGGCGGAGCTGACCGGCCTCGACCCGGACCTGCTCGACGAGATCTTCGACCTGCTGGTCCGGGACTTCTCCGGCTACGCCACCGAGCTGCACGGCAAACCGGCCACCACCGACGAGCAGGCCGCCTGGGCGCTCGCCCACATCCGCCGCCCGGTGGTCGACGCCGATCGCAGCGCCCGGACGTGGCAGCGGGTGGCCGACCTGGCCGGCGCGTACGAGATGCGACAGTGAGCGGCGAAATCGGCGGGCGGGACCGCACGGTGGGCCGGTAGGTTGCACGGATGTTCGCGCTTGCCCTGACCGACGACGCCGAGCTGCGCCCGTTGCAGCCCTGGCACGCCGACGAGTTCCTCGCCAACCTCGACCGCTGCCGGGAGCACATCGCGCCCTGGGTCGGCGCGTCCTTCGTGGCCACCGACGCCGAGTCGGCCCGCCGGGTCCTCCAGGCGTACGCGGACCGGTGGGCCCGCGACGACGGCGGGATCTGGGGCATCTGGCAGCGCGGCACGCTCGTCGGTGGCGTGCTGCTGGTGTCGCTGAGCACCGCGCGCGGCGTCTGCGAGGCCGGCTGCTGGCTGGAGGCCGACGCGGAGGGCCAGGGCCTGGTCACCCGGGCCGCCCGGGTCGTCATCGACTGGGCGGTCCGGGAGCGCGGCATCCACCGCGTCGAGTGGGTGACCCGGGCCGGCAACGAGCGCAGCATCGCGGTCGCCCGCCGGCTCGGCATGCGCCGCGACGGGGTGCTCCGGGACGCCGCGCCGGTGCCGGAGGGCCGGGCGGACATGGAGGTCTGGTCGGTGCTGGCGCCGGAATGGACGGCCTGAGAAGGGTTCTTGTCGTACCCGGACGTCAACATGTGTCCATGGCTGTCCCCGCACTGGCCGACCGGTCCCCCCAGCCGCGCGCCCTGCCGCTGCGCGAGGTCCGCACCCGGCTCACCCAACTCGTCTCCCTCGCCGAGCTGACCGACACGGTCACCGTCGTCACGCGTGACGGCGACCCCCGCCCGATCGCCGCGATCGTGCCCGCCCCGGCCGCCCGCACCGGGGCCCAGGCCCGGGCCGACGCGGAGCGGATCGCCGCGATCAGCGCCGGCTGGGCCCGCCGCCTGGAGGAGCTGCACCGGCAGTCCAGCCGGCGGCACGCCGCCGAGTTGCGGGCCCTCACCGACGCGCTCGCCGAGGCGTGGGCCGAGCTGGACCGGCGCGCGCCGGCCGGCGACGCGGCCCTCACCCGGCTCCGTGCCGCCCACGCCGACCTGCTGCGCCCCTGACCGGCCGGGCCGACCGACGCCCGGCGGCAAGCGCCGCCCGTGCCTCGGCCGAGGGCCAGGCGCCACCGGCCCCGTGGCGTGGGTCGTCCGCACCACGCGCCCGACCCCGGGAGCCGCCCGGCCCGACCCCGCCGGCGCCGCCGTGCCGCGCGCACCCCCGTGGCGCGCGGCACGACGGCCGTCCGAGCGGCGGCCCGAGCGACCGCCGCCGCTTCCGGGCGCGTCCCGGCCGCCGCCGTTCACGGCTCGACCGGGCCGCTGCCGTGTCACGGCGTGACCGGGCTGCTGCCGTCGTGCTTGCCGGCGACCAGGCCCGCGGCGAGGTGCCGGGCCTCGAAGGACGCCCGCTGTGCCGGGTGCAGCACGGCCAGCGTGGTCCGGGCGGCGGCCGCCACGGCGCTGTCCGGGTCCGCGTCGGCGGGTGCCTCCGGCAGCCGGTCGCCCAGCCACGGCTCGTACGCCCCGGTGAGACCGACGTACGCGTCGTGCATGGCCAGGTGGACGATGGCCAGCGCGCGGGCGCTGCCCACCGGCCCCTGCGACTGTGCCTCGGTGACGTCGCCGGTGGTGTGGGTGACCCGGTTCGCCTCCAGGGCCACCTCGTTCCAGTACAGGATCTGATCCACGATTTCCCCCGTCGTGATCCGCTGTCGAATGGCGGCGGCAATGCCGTTTCCGCAACGGATCACGGGTGCGGGAGAATAGGCGCGCGCCAGCGCATCCGGAATGCCGTCCGGATCGGTGACGTGCGGAAAGCCGTTTCCCCGTCGAGCCCCCGTTGCGAACCGACGCCCCACTGCTCAGGTGGTCCGCCGCGCCGTCGTCGAAATGTGAATCGACGTCGGCTCATCCATGGTTGCGGCGGCCGACGCGCGGGGTCAAGGTGAGGCGCGGGTAAATGTGGCGACTGTCGGGGAGTAAGCAGTCGAGCAATTCGTGCAACCGAATGGCGGGTTCACGTCACCGCAGGTCACGACGACGCCCGGGCGGTCGGGTCACCCGGGCGTCGTCGGCGGAGGTCAGCTCCGGCCGCGCTCGGCGCGGTAGCGGCGGATCAGTTCCGCGGTCGAGGTGTCCACCTCCGCCAGGTCCGGGGCCGCTCCGGTGAGCTTCGGGGCGAGCTGGTTGGCCATCACCTTGCCCAGTTCCACGCCCCACTGGTCGAAGGCGTTGATGTCCCAGACCGCCGCCTCGGTGAAGACGATGTGCTCGTAGAGCGCGATGAGCTGGCCCAGGGTCGCCGGGGTGAGCTTCGGGGCCAGGATCGAGGTGGTCGGGTGGTTGCCCGCCATCACCCGGTGCGGCACCACGTCGGCCGCGGTGCCCTCGGCCTCCACCTGCTCACGGGTGCGCCCGAACGCCAGCGCGGCGGTCTGGGCGAAGAAGTTCGACATGAACAGGTCGTGCATGTCGCCCAGGTCGTGGTTGGGCCGGCTGAACGCGATGAAGTCCGCCGGGATCAGCCGGGTGCCCTGGTGGATGAGCTGGTAGAAGGCGTGCTGACCGTTGGTGCCGGGCTCGCCCCAGAAGATCTCCCCGGTCGGGTACGTCACCGGGGAGCCGTCGACGCGTACCGACTTGCCGTTGCTCTCCATGGTGAGCTGCTGGAGGTAGGCCGGAAACCGGTGCAGGTACTGCGCGTACGGGAGCACGGCGTGGGTCTCCGCGCCGAGGAAGTCCGAATACCACACGTTGAGCAGCCCGAGCAGTGCCGGCACGTTGCGCTCGACCGGAGTCGAGCGGAAGTGCTCGTCGACGGCGTGGTAGCCGGCCAGCATCTCGCGGAACCGGTCCGGGCCGATCGCCAGCATCACCGACAGCCCGACCGCCGAGGGCAGCGAGTACCGCCCGCCCACCCAGTCCCAGAAGCCGAACATGTTCTCCGGATCGATGCCGAAGTCACGCACCCGCTGCTCGTTGGTGCTGACCGCGACGAAGTGCCGGGCGACCGCGTCGTCGTCCGCGTCCAGCCCGGCGAGCAGCCAACGCCGTGCCTGGTCGGCGTTGGCCAGCGTCTCCTGGGTGGAGAACGTCTTCGAGACCACCACGAACAGCGTGCGCGCCGGATCCAGGTCGGCGGTCTTGTCGTGGATGTCGGTCGGGTCGATGTTGGACACGAACCGGCAGGAGATCCCCGCGTCCCGGTACGCCTTCAACGCCTCGTACGCCATCACCGGACCCAGGTCGGAGCCGCCGATGCCGATGTTGACCACGGTGGTGATCCGCTCACCGGTGTGGCCGCGCCACCCGCCGGAGCGCACCCGGTCGGCGAACGCCGACATCCGGTCCAGCACGGCGTGCACGTCGGCGACGACGTCCTGGCCGTCCACGTGCAGCGTGGCGTCCCGGGGCAGGCGCAGCGCGGTGTGCAGCACGGCGCGGTCCTCGGTGACGTTGATGTGCCGGCCGGCGAACATGGCCGCGATCCTCTCGGCGAGGCCGACCCGCTCGGCGAGCGCGGTGAGCAGCGCGATCGTCTCGTCGGTGACCAGGTTCTTGCTGTAGTCCACGTGCAGGTCGGCGACCTCGCCGATGAGCCGCTCGCCCCGCTGCCCGTCGGCGGCGAAGAGGTCGCGCAGGTGGGTGGCGCGCATCGCCTCGGCGTGCTTGCGCAGCGCCTGCCATTCGTCGGTGGTGGTGACGTCCACAGCCATCGGGTCGATCTTCTCCTTCACGACGGGGCGGTCGGCGGGCCTTCGCCGGCGACCCCACCAGCCTGCCATCCGGGGCCGGTCACCGCGACGCGACCCGGCATCGCCTCACCTGGTGGGCGCGTCCCACGCGGCGTCGAGCCCGACACGAGCCTGGCGCGTCCGTTCGACACGCCGGTCACCGGCTGACACCGGTCGATTGCCGAACGTAATATCCTGCTGCCCGGTCCCCGTGTGGGAGGTGCCATGCCCCGAGTGGTCCACCCTCGTCCCCCGTCCGACCCGGACGAGCCGGCCGGTGAGTCGGCGCTGCCGGAGCTGGTCGATCCGCACTGGATGCACCGGGCCACCGAGCTGGCCCACACCGGCTTCTGGTCGGTGGCCCGTCGGCTGCCCGCGCTGGTCCGCGAGGCGGTCGGCCTGGCCTGGGCGACCAGCCGCCGGGACACCGCGGCGTCGCTCGGCCTCAACGTGGCCGCCGGCGTGCTCACCACGCTCGGCCTGCTCGCCACCACGGGTGTGCTCCAGCAGCTTTTCGCGGCCGGTCCGACGCCGGCTCGGATCCGGGCGGCGCTGCCCGCCCTGGTGCTGGCCGCGGCGGCCGTCACCACGCGGGGCGCGCTGACCGTCGCGGCGGGATGGGCGCAGGCCCGGCTCATCCCACAGATCAACTACGCGGTGGAGCGGCGGCTGTTCGAGACCACCTCCGCGGTCGAGCTGGCCGCTTTCGACGACGCCGGTTTCGCCGAGGAGATGGACCGGGCCCGCGACCGCGGGCTGGCCGAGGCCGGGTCCCTGGTCGACGACACGGTCAACCTGGTCACCGGCGTGGTGGGGGTGGTGGCCACCGCCGTCGCGGTGGCCGTCGTCCACCCGTCGCTGCTGCCCTGTCTGCTCGTCGCCGCCGCCCCGGAGGCGGTGACGGCGGTGCGGATGGCCCGCCGGCAGCACGTCGACTGGCTCGCCCGGATCACCCGGCGCCGCCGCAAGTGGATGCTCGCCGACCTGATGGCCAACCGGCACACGGCGGCCGAGATCCGCGCCTACCAGATGCGCGACTTCCTGCTCTCGGAGTACCGCCTGATGACGCGTCTGGAGACCCGGGCCGAGCTGCGCCTGGCCCGGGCTCAGACGATCACCCGGGGTGTCGGCCTGTCCGTCACCGGGATCGCCACGTTCGGGCTCTACCTGGTGCTGGGCGCGTTGCTCATGGGAGGCGTGGTGGCGCTCGCGGCGGCGGCCACCGCGCTGCTCGCCCTCCAGTCCGCGCGTGGCAGCCTGCGCACCGCGATCTTCGCCACCAACTCGCTCTACGAGGACGCCCTCTACTACCAGGACTACCGGGACTTCCTCGACCGGGCCGACCGGCGGGTCCCGGCCGGTGGCGAGCGGCCGGTCGACGGGTTCGACCGCATGGAGCTCGACCGGGTCAGCCTGCGGTACCCGGACACCGAGGGCGTCGCCGTCGACGAGGTCAGCCTCACGGTCCGGCGCGGCGAGGTGGTCGCGCTGGTGGGGGAGAACGGCTCCGGCAAGACCACGCTGGCCAAGCTGATCGCCGGCCTCTACCGGCCCACCGACGGCACGATCCGCTGGGACGGGGTGGACATCGCCGAGCTGGACCCGCGCCAGGTCGCCGCCCAGGTCGCGGTGATGAGCCAGGACTGGTGGAAGTTCCCGTTCACCGCCCGGCAGAACATCCGGGTCGGTCGCCACGACCGGGGCGGGCGGCCCGGCCCGACCGTGGAGGCCGCCGCCCGGGACGCCGCCGCGCACGACATGATCAGCGAGCTGCCGTTCGGGTACGACACGCTGCTGGACCGGCAGTTCAAGGACGGTCAGGACCTGTCGGGCGGGCAGTGGCAGCGGCTGGTGGCCGCCCGCAGCCTCTACCGCGACGCCCGGCTGCTGATCTGCGACGAGCCCTCCGCCGCGCTGGACGCGCGCGCCGAGCACGCCCTCTTCGCGCACCTGCGGCGGCACCCGCAACGGGCCGTCGTGCTGATCACCCACCGGCTGGCCAACGTGCGGCACGCCGACCGGATCTTCGTGCTGGACCACGGTCGCCTCGTCCAGCAGGGCGACCACGGCACGCTGATGGCCTCCGACGGCCCCTACCGGCAGCTGTTCGAACTACAGGCGGCCGGTTACCTGGCCGGCACCGGCGAGCCGGCCGCCGAGCGTTGACCGCCAGCTCACGCGTGGGGCAGGATCGCCGGGATGCCCCGCCCCCGCCGCGCCGCCGTCGTCGTGCTGGCCCTGTTGACCGCCGGCTGCTCCGCGTCCGGGGCCGATCCCGCCGCGTCCACCGCCGCGCCCGGGTCCGCCGGCGTGACGCCGGGTGCGCCGTCCGCCACGACAGCGCCGTCGCCCGTGCCGGCCGCCCGGGCCGGGATCGGCGCCCGGCCGAGCGCCCCGGCCCACCCGTGCACCGTGTTCCCGGCCGACAACGTCTGGCACGCCGACGTCTCCCGGCTGCCCGTGCACACCCGGTCCAGCGCGATGATCGGCGCGATCGGGGCCGGCGCGACCGTGCACGCCGACTTCGGCTCCGGGCAGTGGGCGGGCGCGCCGATCGGCATCCCGGTCACCGTCGTCGCGGCCGGGCAACGGAAGGTCCCGGTCACCTTCGGGTACGCCGACGAGAGCGACCCGGGGCCGTACCCGATCCCGCCCGACGCGAAGGTCGAGGGCGGCCCGGCCGGCACCGGCGACCGGCACGTGATCGTCTGGGACCGGGCCGCCTGCCGCGCGTACGAGCTGTTCGACGCGCACCGCTCCGGCGCCGGCTGGCGGGCCGGCTCTGGCGCGGTCTTCGACCTGCGGGCAAATCGGATGCGGCCGGCCGGCTGGACCTCCGCCGACGCCGCCGGGCTGTCCGTGCTCGCCGGGCTGGTCCGCTACGAGGAGGTGGCCGCCGGTCGGATCGACCACGCGATCCGGGTGACCGTGCCGCGTACCCGGACCGGTTGGACGTGGCCGGCCGGTCACTCCGCCTCGTCGGCCACCGACCCCGCCCTGCCGCAGCTCGGTCAACGGCTGCGGCTCAAGCGCTCGGTCGACCTGTCCGGGCTGCCCCGGCAGGCCCGGATCGTGGCCGAGGCGATGCGCCGCCACGGGCTGATCGTGGCCGACCACGGCTCGGCCTGGTACGTCTCCGGCGCACCGGATCCGCGCTGGGACAACGACGCGTTGCATGCGCTGGACCGCCTGCGCGGCAGCGACTTCGAGGTGGTGGACGTCGCCGGCCTGATGGCCGACCCGAAGTCGGCCGCCGTCCGCTGAACCCCGCCGGCTACCGAACCCGGTCGACGCGGCGCGGCCGAACGCCCACACTGTCCGGATGGAACACCGTGACCTGGTCCGGGTGAGCAGACGGATGTCGTTGGCGTTGCGGCACCGTCCCGACCGGTTCGGCCTGACGCTCGATCGGGCCGGCTGGGCGCCGGTCACCGACCTGCTCGCCGCGATGCGGATCAGCCGCGTCGAGCTGGACGCCGTGGTCGCCGGCAACGACAAGCAACGCTTCGCGGTGGAGCCCGGCCCGGACGGGGCCGACCGGATCCGCGCCAACCAGGGCCACTCGGTCCCGGTCGACCTCGGTCTGACGCCGGCGTCGCCGCCCGGCCGGCTCTACCACGGCACCGCCGACGAGGTGCTGGACGCGATCCGGGCCGAAGGGCTGCGGCGGGGACGCCGGCACCACGTACACCTGTCGCCGGACGTGGCGACGGCCCGGCGGGTCGGCGCGCGGCGCTCCGGCGCGGTGGTCGTGCTCGCGGTCGACGCCGCCGCCATGGCCGACCACGGCTATCTGTTCTACCGGTCGGCGAACGGGGTGTGGCTGACCGACACCGTCCCGCCCGGCTACCTGACCGTCAGCACGCCGTGACCGGGTGCGCCACCACGGCGTCGAAGACGTAGGCCAGCGTGTTCGGCGCGGCCCGGTCGGGCTGGCCGGCGCCGGTGCGGTCGGTGGCGCGGGCCCGCAGCGTGTGCCGGCCGACGACCGGTGGGCGCCAGCGCGCGGTCCAGCGCTGCCAGGGGCCGCCCCGGTCGGCGGCCACCAGGTCGGCCGCGCGCCACCCGTCGCCGGTGTCCACCTCGACCCGTTCGATCGGGCCGTTGCCGGACCAGGACCGGCCGCGCAGCAGCAGTTCCTCGCCGGCCGGCACCCGGGCGTCCCAGGCCAGCTCGAACGCGCTCTTCACCGGCTGTGCGCCGAGCACCGCGCCGCCGTCCGGGTGACCGGGGCCGAACAGCCGGTAGAACCGGGTGTTCCAGGGTGAGAACAGCGGCGTGGTGGAGACCTCCACCGGCCCCACCCACTTGATCGAGGAGATGCCGATCCAGCCGGGCACCACCACCCGCACCGGGAAGCCGTGGTCGGCCGGCAACGGCGCGCCGTTCATCTCGTACGCCAGCAGCACGTCGTCGAGCGCCTTGGCGACCGGCAGCGGCCGGCGGACCCGGCCCAGGTCGATCCCGCCGGTGACGTAGTGCGGGTCCAGGCCCTCGGGCATCACGTCGACCGCGTCGTCGCGCAGGCCGGCCCGGCGCAGCACGGCGCCGAGCCGGACGCCGCGCCAGCGGGCCACGCCCACACCGCCCAGCCCCCAGGCCACGCCCGGGGCCGGCTCGCCCTGCTGCGCGGCGAAGAACCGCCGCCCGTTGCCGGCACACTCGACAAGCGCGGTGCTCTCCTCGGCCGGCAGCCGGCGCAGCTCGTCGAGGCTGAACTCCACCGGCGCGGTCCGGGTCGGCGCGCCGTGCAGCCCGTCGCCGAACAGCGACAGTCGCCAGGTTGCCGGGTCGAGTCGCGGGGTGACGGTGTGGTTGCGGACGAAGAAGCGGTCGGTCGGGACCACGTATCCCTGACCGGCCATCGCCGACCAGTGCATCTCGGCGTTGGTGTCCAGTCGACGCAGCAGCTCCGGCGGCAGCGGCTTGGCGATCGGCGGGTCGACGCCGACCGGGACGGCGGTCACCGCGACCGGCTCGCGTTCCGCGGCGGCGGCGGTGACCGCGGCCATGGCGGCGCCCAGCTCCCGCAACGCGTCACGGTCGACGCCGTCGCCGCGTGCCGCACCGGCGAGCCACTGCCGGCTCCGTTCGGCGTCGTGGGCGGCTTCGGTGGGGGACAGGCTCACGGGGACCTCCGGGCTCGGCGACACTGCCTTTCCTATTGAATCAGTAGGAGTTGACTGTCGTCGACGTGGGCCTGCCTCGCCCCGCGGTGCCTATCCCCGACAGGGAGTGGTTGGCGCAGGGCGGGGCTGGCGATACTTCGAGTCATGAACGCGAGAGGACAGCTCGGTGACTTCCTCCGGGCCCGGCGCTCCTAGCTACGGCCGGAAGACACCGGCGTGCCGACGTACGGGGAGCGGCGCCGGGTTCGCGGCCTGCGCCGCGAGGAACTCGCGCTGCTGGCCGGGGTGAGCGCGTCGTACTACTCCCGGTTGGAGCAGGGGCAGGCCGGGAACGCCTCACCCGAGGTGCTCGACGCGCTCGCCCGGGCACTGCGGCTCGACGACGCGGAACGCCGGCACCTGACCGAGTTGGCGGCCGGGACCCGTCGGCGGCCCGCCGTGCGCCGCCCGGCCCCGGAGCGGGTGAGCCCGGCGGTCCGCCAGCTCGTCGCGACGCTCGGCGACGTGCCGGTGGTGGTGCTCGGTCGTCGCGCCGACGTGCTGGCGTGGAACACCCCGGGGCATGCGCTGTTCGCCGGCCACCTGACTCCGGAGATCCCGGAACGGCCGGACCGGTCCCCGAACATGGCACGGCTGGTGTTCCTGGACGCGCACACCCGCGACCTGTACGCGGACTGGCCCACCAAGGCCCGCGCGGTGGTGGCGACGTTGCGGATGGCCTCCGGGCAGGATCCGGACGACCCGCTGATGGCCGCGTTGGTCGGCGAGTTGAGCCTGCGGAGCCCGGAGTTCGCCGCCATGTGGGCCGACCACCGGGTGAAGGCCGGCGGCGACACCGTTTACCGGATGCGTCACCCGCTGGTCGGTGCCATGGACGTGACGCAGCAGGTCCTGCGGACCGAGGGTGGTCAGACCGTCGTCGTCGCCACCACCGAGCCCGGCTCGGCATCGCACGCGGCGATGACGTTGCTCGTGCACAGCGTCACCACCGCCCGTGCCGACGCTGCGCGCCCGCCTGTCCGGCGCGAATAGCACCACCCCGATCGTGCGACGCGAGGTGCTCCGCGAGGAGCGCCGGACCCGTCGCGCCCGTTTCACGCCCACCAAGCAGACCGTCAGTAAGGAACAAGAATGCGTAAGAGAATGATGACCCTCGCCGTCGCGCTCGCCGCGGCGGGGATCGGCGTCGTGACCGCCGTGCCGCCGAACGCCGCACCGGCCGCCACCGCACGGGCCCTGACCGTCGGTTCGGACCGACCGTCCGACCCGTCGGTGACCTCGCGGATCGCGGTCCACTTCGACCTGACGAAGGGGCAGATGCCGGAGAACGTCGCGACCGGCCCGGACGGCACGGCCTACGTCACCTTCGCGGCCTCCCGACAGGTCGCCGCGGTCACCCCCGCCGGGGGGACGCGGATCCTGGCGACCCTGCCGGCCCCCGCCGACGGGGGCGTCCGCACGCCGGTGCTCTCGTTCGCGCTGACCACGGGCATCGTCCGAACGGCCGACGGCACGCTCTTCTTCCTGTACGCGAGTGGCGACGCCGCCTCGACCGGTCTGTACCGGCTACGCCCCGGCCAGGCCCCGCACCGCATCGCGGCCCTGCCGGCCGACGGACTGCCCAACGGCCTGGCGTTCGACGCGACGGCGAAGCGGTTCTACCTCACCGACTCGGTGCTCGGCACGATCTCGACAGTCGCTCTGGACGGCGGCCGGGTCGAGGTCTGGTCCTCGGCGCCCGAACTCGCCGCGACGGGTTTCCTCGGCGCCAACGGCATCAAGGTGCGCGCCGGCGCGGTGTGGGCGACCAACCTCGACCAGGGCACGCTCCTGCGCATTCCGGTGCGGCACGGTCGGCCCGGTCCGGTCCGGGTGGCGGCGGCCGGTCTGGTCGGCATCGACGACTTCGCGTTCGTCGGTGCCGGTGACCGGCAGGTCGTCGCCGCGTTGAACGGGCCGAACACGGTGGTGGGCATCGACGCGGCCGGCCGGTCACGAACGCTGCTGACCACCGCTGACGGGCTCCAGAACCCGACCTCGGTGGCCGTGCGGGGTCGCACCGTCGCGGTGCTCAGTGCCGCGTACACCACAGGCGTCGACCCGAACCTGGTGCTGGCCACCCTGCCGGGCCGCTGACCGGGTCGTACGCCGCGGCGCGGTGCGGGCCGCCGTCCCGCGATGCTGAACACCGGATCGCCCGCCACCGTCGGATGACGGCGACGGGCGGTCCGGCGCTGCCGGCCCTCAGGTGGCGCCGAGCAGGGTCACCACACCGGCGGCCACCAGCACGCCGGCCCACAGCCGGTCGACGTTGAACCAGGCCCGGCGCAGCACGCCGACGCCGAGCACCTCGTACACCAGCAGCGCGACCGTCAGCGCGACACCGAGCATGGCCCCGGTGTGCACGGCCGCCGCGGCGAGCCCGGTCAGCGCGCCGGCCGGCGCGGCGGCCAGGTGCCCGGCGTGCGGCCCGGCGCCGACCGCCGGCTCGGCGAGCAGCACCGGCAGCAGCATCAGCCCCGCGCCGTGCGCCGCCGACATCAGGAACGACCAGGCGGTGAGCTGGGCCGCCGACAGCCGCATCCCGGCCCAGCGGAAGTGCCGGTCGGACAGCAGCCGCCACAGCCCGAACCCGACCAGCAGCACCCCGCCGCCGACCGCGACCGCCGTGCCGGCCGTCACCGAGCGGGTGGCGCTGACCAGCGCGGCGACCACCGCCACCGACGCCAGGTGCCCGGCCGCGATCGGCGGCAGAGCGGCCAGCAGCGCGGCCCGACGGCGTTCCTGCAGGCCCCGGGCCACCGCGAACAGCCAGCCCATCGCCGGGTTCAGGCCGTGGAACGCGCCGAGGCCGACAAGCGCCGCCCAGGTCGCGCCGGTCACGGGAAGCAGTACGAGTCGGACGAGGCGTCGCCGCCCTGCAACCGGGTCTGGTGCACCCGCCGGCCGCGGAACTCGTCCCCGCGCGGGAAGAACCGCGGGTCCGGCACGAGGCCACCGTGCTCCTCGTCGACGTCCAGCTTCGCCACCCAGGCGCCCACGCCGTCGGGATAGAACTGGTCGTCCCAGGCCCCGTAGAGCGAGTTGCTGACGTAGACGCGGCGGCCGTCGCGGCTGATCTCCACCATCTGCGGGCCGCCGGCCAGCGGCTCGTCCGGAAACGCCGGGTGCGGGGTGCGGTCGACGATGCCACCGAGGCGCACCGAGCCGACCCGCACCGGGTGGAACGGGTCGCTGACGTCGTAGCGGATCAGCTCGCCGGTGCCCCAGCAGGAGACGTGCAGGAACCTGTCGTCCACCGACAGGTCGATGTCGGTGACCAGCGGCGGCACCGCCCCGAACGGTTTGAGCAGCTCGGGCAGGTCCGCCGCGTCGGCCGGCTCGGCCGGGATGTCGATCACCTTGGTCACCGCCCAGGCGTCGCCGTCGCGGTGCCACAGCCAGACCGAGGCGGACAGGTCCTCGACGCTGATCACCACGCCGACGAAGCCGTACGACTTCGTCGGGTCGTGCGCGGGGCGCAGCTCCAGCGCCATCTGGTACGCGTCGCCGAGGTCGACGCGTTGCACGTGCCGACGCTTCGCCAGGTCCCAGAAGTGCAGCGCGTGCCCGTAGCGGCGACCGAGCAGCAGCTCGCCGACGATGCCGTCCTCGATCATCGACGGGGTGCCCCACTCGCTGGTGACCAGCACGTCCTGCGTGTAGTGCCACCAGAAGTCGTACGCCAGGAACTGCGGTCCCCGGTCGGCCTCCCACGCGCCGCGTACCTCGAACGTGGTGTGGTCGAGCACCGCGATTCCGCCCGGCCCCTCCTCGCCGTCGGCGCCGCCGAGCGCGGAGACGTAGATGCCGTCCGGCCCGCAGTGCACGGTGTGCGGGCGGGAGTACCCGGCGCGCTCGCCCAGCTCCTTCGCCTCGATCACCTTCACCAGCTCGGGCCGGCGCGGGTCGGGCTTGGTGTCCAGCACGTGGATGCGGGACGAGCGCAGGCCGGGCACGATCAGGTAGCGGCGTTCCACGTGCGGGTGCGGCGCGGTCGGGCAGAGCGCGCTGCTGCACGCGTTCCAGCCGAAGTGGTGCAGCTCGTCGCCGGTGTGCGGCAGCTCGGTCCAGCCCACCACCCGGCCGTACGTGTCCGAGTCCGGGTCGGTGTCCAGCACCGCGATCGCGTCCGGTTGCCGCCCGGCGCGGTCGAACGCGGCCACGTACGCCAGCTTCTCGGCCGGCGCGGCGGCGGCCAGCGTGGGGGAGGGGTAGAACGTCGGGTCCGGGGTCCAGCGGGTCATCGGTGCTCCATCATGGTCACGAGGTGGGTACGCCGAGGCGGTCGAGCAGCCGACGGCGCAGCGCGCCGAGGGCCGGGTCGTCGGGGCTCGGGGCGGGGCCGAGGCCCACCGGGACCTCCTCGGCGATCACGCCCCTGTCGAGCAGCAGGACGCGGTCGGCGAGCAGCAGCGCCTCCTCCACGTCGTGGGTGACCAGCAGCGCCGCGAAGCCGTGCTGGGCGCGCAGCCGGCGCAGCAGCCCCTGCATGCGCAGCCGGGTCAGCGCGTCCAGCGCGCCGAACGGCTCGTCGAGCAGCAGCAGGTCCGGCTCCCGGACCAGCGCGCGCGCCACCGCGACGCGCTGCGCCTGCCCGCCGGACAGCTCGGCCGGCCAGGCCCGGCCCCGGTCGGCGAGCCCGACCTCGGCCAGCGCGCGGCCGACCCGGTCGCCCACGCCCGGCCCGGTGAGGCCGAGCGCCACGTTGTCGGCCACCCGCTTCCAGGGCAGCAGCCGGTGCTCCTGGAACACCACCGCGGCGGTGCCGTGCACCGCGTGCTCGCCGCCCGCGTCGTCGTCCAGCCCGGCCAGCACCCGCAGCAGCGTGCTCTTGCCGGAGCCGCTGCCGCCGAGCAGCGCCACCGTCTCCCCGGCGGCGACGGTGAGGTCGACCCCGGCCAGCACCACGGCGGGGCCGAAGGACCGGGTCACCGCGTGGGCGGTGAGCACCGGTGGCGTCAGGTCGCGCGCAGCCCGCGTCGCCACGTCAGCGTCCTCCGTTCCGCGTACCGGATGAGCAGGTCCGAGGCCAGGCCCAGCAACGCGTAGACGAGCAGGCCGAGCACCACCACGTCGGTCTGGCTGAACTCGCGGGCCTCCATCATCAGGAAACCGACGCCGGTCTGGGCGTTGACCTGCTCGCCGACGACCAGGCTCAGCCAGGCCGCGCCGATGGCCAGCCGCAGCCCGAGGAAGAGCGCGGGCAGCGCGCCGGGCAGCACCACGTGCCGCAGCCGCGCCGCCGCACCGAGTCCGCAGGTGCGGGCCGCCTCGACGAGCCGCTCGTCGATGTCGCGGATGCCGGCGTACAGGTTGAAGTAGATCGGGAAGAACGCGCCGAGCGCGACGAGCGTGACCTTCAGCGACTCGCCGATGCCGACCCAGATGATGAGCAGCGGGACCAGGCCCAGGTGCGGCAGCATCCGGGCCATCTGCACCGGCGGGTCGACCAGGTCGTCGCCGAGGCGCAGCAGCCCGGCCGCGGCGCCGAGCGCCACCGCCAGGCCGCCGCCGATGAGCAGGCCGAGCGCGGCGCGGGTGAGCGAGTCGAGCAGGTGCGTGCCGAGCGTGCCGTCGGCGGCCAGCCGCGCCCCGGTGGCCAGCACCGTGCTCGGCGCCGGCAGCTTCTCCGCGGAGAGCAGGCCGACCCGCGCGGCGGCCTCCCAGGCGACCACCAGCGCGACCGGGCTGACCAGCCGCCACCACCGCCGGCCGGTGCGGGCCCGCGGTCGTCGGGGCGCCGGCGACGGTACGGCCGGGGTGGGCGCCTCGGCCAGCGCCGGGCTGGTCACCGGAACGCCTCGGTGAACCGGTCGTCCACCCGGCCGGCGATGTCCACCGGTCCCGGCACCAGCTTCAGCGCCACGAAGCTGTCCGCGATGGCCTGCAACTCCCGGCCGATGTCCGGCGTGACCGGGGCGAGCGGCCGGGCGCTGCGGGCCAGTGCCCGGGTGGTCACGTCCAGCGGGATCTTCAGCTCCGGGGCGAGCACGGCGGCCCGTTCCGCCGGGTGGGCGATGCCCCAGTCGGTGGTCTCGCGGTAGGTGTCCAGGAAGGCCCGGACGTCGTCGGTGCGGTTCTTCACCGCGCCGGGCGCGGCCAGCACGTACTCCCGGTTGCCGGCCAGGCCGGTGGCGTCGGCGAGCACCCGTACGCCGGGCCGCTCGGCCAGCGCGAAGTAGGGGTCCCAGATGAGCCACGCGTCGACCTGCCCGTTGTCGAACGCGGGTCGTCCCTCGGCCGGCTTGAGGTACTTCACGTTGAGGTCGGCGAGCGTCATCCGGTTCGCCTCCAGCAGCTTCACCAGCAGCCAGTGCACGTTGGAGCCCTTGTTCAGCGCGACCGTCCGCCCGCGCAGGTCGGCGAAGCTCCGGTACGGGCTGTCCGCCCTGACCAGCACCGCCTCGCCCTGCGGGATGGGCTCGGACGTGCCGATCACGGAGAACGGGATCTTCCCGGCGGCGGCGAAGACCGGTGGGGCCTCGCCCACCTGTCCGATGTCGATGGAGCCGGCCTTGAGCGCCTCGGTGAGCGCGGGGCCGCTCTCGAACAGCGACCAGGTGACGTTCTTCGCGGTGCCGCGCGCCTTGACCAGGCTGAGCCCGCCGAAGCGTTGGTAGCCGATCCGCAGCGGTCCGCCGTCGCCGTCGCGGGCGTCGGCGGCCTCGCCGCCACAGCCGGTCAGCGTCGCGGCGGCGAGCAGCACGAGCGTGGTGAGCAGCGCGGTCACCCGGCGGCGGGGTCTCGACGGGGTACGCATGACGACTCCTCGGAAGGGGTGGGGCCCGGCACCTCGGCGGGCGTCAGCAACCTACCAACCCGATAGGTTTTATGGGTAGTCTGTCGGCGCGGTCGTCCCACCCCTCAGGAGGCGGCCCGCCCGACCCGCGCCGGAGGCCCCCATGTCGCTCACCTTCCACTGGTTCCTGCCGACGTACGGCGACAGCCGGGACATCGTGGGCGGCGGGCACGGTGTGCCGGTGGGCACCGCCGGGGGCGCCCGCCCGGCCGACGTGGCCTACCTCGGCCAGATCGCCCGCAGCGCCGAACAGCTCGGCTTCGTCGGCGCGCTGACCCCCACCGGCGCCTGGTGCGAGGACGCCTGGCTGACCACCGCCATGCTCACCCAGGTGACCGAGCGGCTGAGGTTCCTCGTGGCGTTCCGACCCGGCCTGCTCTCACCCACGCTCGCCGCGCAGATGGCGTCCACCTTCCAGCGGCTCTCCGGCGGCCGGCTGCTGCTCAACGTGGTCACCGGCGGTGAGTCCACCGAACAGCGGGCGTACGGCGACTACCTCGACAAGGACGCCCGGTACGCGCGTACCGACGAGTTCCTGCACGTGGTGCGTGCGCTGTGGCGCGGCGAGACGGTCGACCACGACGGCGCCCACCTGCGCGTCTCCGGCGCCCGGCTGGGCCGGCTGCCCGACCCGGTGCCGCCGGTCTACTTCGGCGGGTCGTCCGCCGCCGCCGGGCCGGTGGCCGCCCGGCACAGCGACGTCTACCTGACCTGGGGCGAGCCGCCCGCGCAGGTGGCCGACAAGCTGGACCGGATCCGTGGCTTGGCCACCGCCGCCGGCCGCGAGCTGCGCTACGGCATCCGGCTGCACGTGATCAGCCGGGACACCGCCGACGAGGCGTGGGCGCAGGCCCGCCGGCTGCTCGACGGCATCGCCGAGGACGACATCCGGGCCGTGCAGGAGGGGCTGCGGCGCAGCGAGTCCGAGGGTCAGCGGCGGATGCTGGACCTGCACGGCGGCTCCCGGGACGGGCTGGAGATCGCGCCCAACCTGTGGGCCGGGGTGGGGCTGGTCCGGGGCGGCGCGGGCACCGCGCTGGTCGGCAGCCACACCGAGGTCGCCGACCGGATCGCTGACTACCACGCGCTCGGCATCGACGAGTTCATCCTCTCCGGCCACCCGCACCTGGAGGAGGCGTACTGGTTCGGCGAGGGCGTGCTGCCGATCCTGCGCCGGCGTGGCCTGTGGCGGCACCCGGCCGGCGAGCCGGCCGTCGAGGCGTCGGTCGGGGTGCCGTTCGCACCCCGGCCGGTGCCGGCCCGGGGCTGAGCCGCCACCGTGGTCAGCGCGGGCGCCGGCCGGCCAGGAAGTCGGCGAGCACCCGGGTGTGCGTGGAAAACGCCAGCTCGACCGGCTCGGTGAGCACCAGCCACTCGGTGGCCTCCTCGGTCGGCGCGGACGGCGGCAGGTCGCCGACCGGCCGCTCGGGCAGCACGCCGAAGACCATCATGGTGCCGCCGGCCGGCGTGCCGTGCACCGCGAACAGCCGCGCCTCGCCGGCCTCGGCGAGCAGCCCGGTCTCCTCGCGCAGCTCCCGCACCAGCGCCTCTTCCCACTCCTCACCGAGCTCGATGTAGCCGCCGGGCAGCGCGAGCTGGCCGCGGGCCGGCTCGATGTCGCGGCGGACGACCACCACGCCGAGCCCGTCGGGCGTGCGGACCGGCAGCACCGCCACCGCCACCGGCAGCGGGTTGCGCCACACCGTCTCGCCGCAGGCCGGGCAGACGCGGGGCCACCCGGCGTCCGCCGGGTAGGCCGCGCCGCAGAAGGAACAGTGCGAGTACGCGGTCACGTCGCGCACGTTACCCGGCCCACCGGCCGCCAAGTTGCCCCGTCGGGTGGCGCACCCGGCGCGGAACCCGGTGCCGGAACCGGGCCGGCCGCCTTCACGCCCGGCCCGCCAACTGCTCGCGTGCCTCCATGAGGGCGAAACCGAGCAGGTTCTCGCCCCGCCACGTCGCCGGGTCGGCGGCACGCGGATCGTCGGCGGTCAGACCGATGCCCCAGACGCGGTCCGTCGGACTCGCCTCGACCAGCACCCGGTCACCGGTGCCGAGCAGGAACCGCCGCAACGGCTCGTGCTGGCCGAACTTGGCCACGCTGCCGGCCACGACGATCTCCCGGCGGCGGGCCACCCAGACGGCCTCGTCGAAGTCGCGCACCTGCCGGCCGAGCGCCTTGGCCCGGTGCGGGTGCGTGGCGGCGAGCACCCGCTCGGCGATCGCGTGGTCGTCGAAGAGGGTGGCCTTGTGCCACATCATCCAGTGCTCGGCGGTGGCGAACTCCCGACCGTCCACGGTGAACGCCGCCGGCCACCACTGGCTCAGGCAGCCGGCGCCGACGCTGCCGTCCCGTTGCGGCCGGTGCCCCCAGAAGTGCAGGTATCTCACCGACTGGCCGGCGTCGAGGGCGGCGGTCAGGTCGGCGACGGATCGGATCGGCATGCCCCGCATCCTGCCTGCCCCCACCGACGTTCCGCACGCCGCTTTCCGGGCGGGCCCGTCGAGTCGAGCGGGGGCCCTTCCTCTACCGAATACGTGAGGAAGGGGCCCCGCCTTACCTCAGGGGTGGGTGTGGAAGGCGGCGACCCGCTCGCCGGGGCGTCCCGCGGGGGACCGTCAGGCGCCGAGCCGGCCGGCGACGGTACGCCGCAGCTCGGGCAGCCGGTCGTGCAGCAGACCGGGACACTGCGTGGAGTTGAAGTCCTTGTGCCCGTAGATCTCGGTGGGCGCGATGCCGTACTGCTGGCAGGTGAACGCGCAGAACCAGACCAGGCTGTCCCAGAGCGCCTGCGGCGGCTGCACGTCGAGGTAGATGCCGTCGTTCTCGATGCCGATGGCCTGGCTGTTCTGCCCGACGCAGTGGGCGCCCTGCACCATGCTCTGCCCGTGCAGCAGCCCGTACAGGCTGCCGTGCCGGCCCTCGGTCAGGTAACCGCCCCGGCTGTTGGTGAAGTGCTGCCCGGAGTCGAGCCAGCCGTTGCTGTCCATGTGCAGGTTCTGGATGTCGCGGGAGTTCCGGTAGGCCTGGGCGAGGCTGTAGTCGGTGGTGTTCGGGAACGCGGTGTGATGAATGATGATCTTGTTGGGTCGGCTCTGCACCACGCTCACCGGCGACGACGGGGGACGGGCGCCCCAGGTCGCGCAGTTGGCGATGGTCGGCTGGTCGACCCGGGTGGCGGCGGCCCGGGCGTCGTGGCCGGCGCCGGCCTGGGTCAGCGCGCCGGCGCCGGCGGCGGCGCCGAGCAGGACCGCGCCGCGCAGCACGGCCCGCCGGGGGAGAGGAACGGACATCGGGGCCTCCTCGTCGGGTTCGGACACGGCGGCGGGGCGGGCCGCAGCGACCCGCCCCGCCGGTGGGTCAGCAGGTGCCGTTGCAGGCCAGCACGCGGAGCCGGTCCAGCGTGCCGTTCCAGACGTTCTGGTCACCCGGGAACACGCCGGAGGAGGACCACTGCCAGAACGAGTACGTGCCCCAGCCGGCCGGCAGCGTGCCGACGCTGCTGGAGTACCGCGCGATCCACAGCGGGTTGTTGGCCGCGAACTGCGACGTGTTGCCGGTGCAGGTGCTCCACCAGTCGGTGGTGGTGTAGATGGTGGCCCACCGGCCGGTGCGCGCGTAGTACTGGTTGACGAACGAGGCGATCCAGCTCCGCATCGACGCCTGGCTCAGCCCGTAGCAGGTGGCGCCGTACGGGTTGTACTCGATGTCGAGCGCGCCGGGCAGCGTCCGGCCGTCCCGCGACCAGCCGCCGCCGTGGTCGACGAAGTAGTTCGCCTGGGTCGCGCCGGTGGTGGTGTCCGGGCGGGCGAAGTGGTAGGCCCCGCGGATCATCCCGACGTTGTAGGAGCCGTTGTACTGCTGGGCGAAGTAGGCGTTGGTGTAGTACGTGCCCTCGGTCGCCTTGACGTACGCGAACCGGGCGCCGTTGGCCCAGGCGCCGGACCAGTTCACGTTGCCCTGGTAGCTGGAGACGTCCATGCCGGGCAGTCCGGCCGGGGCGGCCTGGGCGGGCGCGGCGCCGGCCAGGGCCGCGGCGGCGGCGGTGACGGTGGCGAGCAGGGCGGCGCCGGCCGCGCGCAGCGCCGATCGCAGGTGACGGTGCATCTTTCCTCCCTGGGGGTTGCCGCCTCGCGGCGGCGGGAGTACCGAAAGGAACTGTCAACATTAGGTCACAGGGTGGAGAAACTTTTCAAGAGACGCATCGAAGATTTTCTTTGAATTCGGGTCAGCCGAGGCTGCCGAGGGCCTCGGCGGCGGCGCGCTCGCCGGCGGTCACCGCGCCCTCCAGGTAGCCGCTCCACCGGGTCGCGGTCTCCGTCCCGGCCCAGTGCACCCGGCCCACCGGCGCGCGCAGCTCCGGGCCGTAGTCACACCAGGAGCCGGGCGACACCATGCCGCAGAAGCAGCCCCGGGTCCACGGGTCGGCCGACCAGTCGTACTCGACGAGGTCCACCGGGTCGGCGGCGGTCGGGCCGAACAGCGTGGCCAGCGCGTCCCGCAACGCGGCTCGGCGCGCCCCGTCCGACAGCCGGCGCAGCGCCCGCGCCTGCGCGCCGTAGCTGAACGCGGTGAGCACCCCGCCCGGCGAGCCGGGCAGCGAGTTGTCCACCGTCTCGGTGAGCGGCCCGGTGTCGGTGGTGGCCACCCCGGAGCGGCCGTCGGCCCGCCAGAACGGCTCCGGATAGCGCGCGTGCACCTTGACCGCCGCGCCCATCGGCATCCGCTGGGTCAGGCCGTCGCGCAGCGCCGGCAGCGGCGGGTCGTACCGGATCCGGCCGGCCAGCGCCGGGGCCACCGCGACCACCACCGCGTCGCCGTGGTGCGCCTGACCGCCGGCGAGGACCCGGACGCCGGTGGCGTCCTGGGCGATCGCGTCCACCGGCGTGTCGAGGCGCAGCCGATCCGGCGGCAGCGCGTCGGCCATCCGCTGCGCCAGCGCCGCCGGCCCGCCGACGATCCGGTCCTGCTGGGCGCCGCCGGCCATGCCGAGCAGCGACCCGACGCCGCCGCCGCTGCGCAGGTAGAACAGCATCTGCAACAGCGACACCTCGGCCGGCGAGGCGGCCAGCAGCCCACCGGCCAGCAGCCGGCCGGCGTAACGGGCGGTGACCGGGTCGGGCGCGGTGGCGGCGAGCCACCCGCCGAGCGTGGTCCGGTCCCACTCCGCCGCCCCGGCGGCCCGCCAGGGCGCGACCGGGTCGACCCCGGCCGCCAGCGCGTCCAGCGTGTCGAGCAGCCCGGCCAGCCCGGCCGGCGGCCCGGCCACCGGCGCACCGTCGAGCACCAGCGTCGGCGCGCCCCGGGCCGGCGACGGGAACGTCTCCAGGCCGTACGCGGCGACCAGCGCGTACATCCGGTCCTGGGTGGGGCCGATCCACTGCGCGCCGAGGTCGAGCCAGCCACCGCCGGGCAGCGGTCGGCTCAGCGTCCGGCCGCCCACCCGGTCCCGGGCCTCCAGCAGCAGCGACCGCGCGCCGGCCGCCTCGACCGCGAGCGCGCAGGCCAACCCGGAGAACCCCGCTCCCACCACGATCACCCGGCCGTCGCCCACGGCCGGGCATACCCGGATCCCGGCGGGAATCTCGCCCGCCCGGCGTGTCGAGACCGGCGTCCGCCGTTCGTGTGAAGGGTGGAGGGCGGCAGGGGTCGCCCGTGGTGCCGAGGAGGAACCGTGAAGCAGTACCTGATCAGCATGTACCAGCCGGCCGGCGCGCAGCGGCCGGACCCGGCGTTCCTGGCCGGGGTGATGCGCGAGGTGGAGGCCATCGGCCGGGAGCTGCGGGAGGCCGACTGCTGGGTGTTCGGCGACGGCCTGCACGCGCCGGAGACCGCGACCGTGCTGCGGGCGGCCGGCGACGACGACGTGCTGGTCACCGACGGGCCGTTCGCCGAGGGCAAGGAGTACCTGGGCGGCGTCACCATCATCCGCGCCCCCGACCTGGACGCGGCGCTGGACTGGGGCCGCCGCTACGCCCGCGCCACCACGCTGCCGATCGAGGTCCGGCCGTTCCAGGGCGAGGGATGACCGCTGTCGAACGCGTCTTCCGGGCCGAGTACGGCCGCGTGGTGGCGATCCTGGTCCGCCTGCTCGGCGACATCGACCTCGCCGAGGAGGCGGTCCAGGAGGCGTTCGCCGTCGCGGTGCGCCGCTGGGCCGTCGACGGGCCGCCGGCGAGCCCGGCCGGCTGGATCGTCACCACCGCACGCAACCGGGCGATCGACCGGCTGCGTCGCGAGTCCACCCGCGCCGCCCGGCACGCCCAGGCCGCCCTGCTGTACGCCGCCGACCCGCCCGCCGAGGAGGGGCCCGTGACCGACGACCGGCTGCGTCTGATCTTCACCTGCTGCCACCCGGCGCTCGGCCCGGCCGCCCGGGTGGCGTTGACGTTGCGCCTGCTCGGCGGCCTGAGCACCGCCGAGATCGCGCGGGCCTTCCTGGTGCCGGAGTCGACCATGGCGAGCCGCCTGGTCCGGGCCAAGGCCAAGATCCGGGACGCCGGGATCCCGTACCGGGTGCCCCGCGACGCCGACCTGCCGGACCGGCTGCGCGCGGTGCTGGCCGTGGTCTACCTGATCTTCAACGAGGGGCACACGGCCAGCGCGGGGGAGCGCCTGGGCCGCGTCGAGCTGGGCGCCGAGGCGATCCGGTTGGGCCGGCTGCTGGTGACCCTGATGCCGGACGAGCCGGAGGCGCTCGGACTGCTCGCGTTGATGCTGCTCACCGAGGCGCGGCGGGCCGCCCGGACCGGCCCGGACGGGGTGCCGGTGACGCTGCCGGAACAGGACCGCAGCCGCTGGGACCGGACGCTTGTGGTCGAGGGTCAGGACCTGGTGCGCCGCTGCCTGCGGCGGAACCGGCCCGGCCCGTACCAGATCCAGGCCGCGATCAACGCGGTGCACGCGGACGCGGCCACCGCCGCCGCCACCGACTGGGGTCAGATCCTCGCGCTCTACGACCGGCTGGCAGCCTGCGCGCCGGGGCCGGTGGTGGCGCTCAACCGGGCGGTCGCGCTGGCCGAGGTACGCGGACCGGCCGTCGCCCTGGCCGAGGTGGACCGGCTCGACCTGGCCCGGTACCACGTGTGGCACGTGGTCCGGGCCGACCTGCTGCGCCGCCTCGACCGGCCGGCCGAGGCGCGGGCCGCGTACGACGAGGCGATCGCCGGCACCGGCAACGAGGCGGAGCGGACGTTCCTGCGCCGCCGCCGGGACCGGTTGGCCGGGTAGCGCCACGGCCGGCCGGTTGGCCGGGTGGTGCTACTCGTCGCGCAGCCGGCGCAGGATCCGGGTCAGCTCCGCCCGGTCGCCCGGGTCGAGCGCGCCGAAGAAGCGTTCCGCCTCGGTGGCCCGGGCCGCCCGGATGGCGGCGCCGACCCGTTCGCCCTCGGCGGTGGGCGCGACGAGCGTGGCCCGCCGGTCGCCCGGGTCGGGCCGCCGCTCGACCAGGCCGCGCTCCTGGAGGCCGTCGACCACCTCGGTGGCCGAGCGGGGCGCGATGTGCAGGTGCTCGGCGAGCGCGCCGGGGCGTAACGCGCCGTGCCGCAGCAGGACGCCGAGTGCCCGCGCCTGCCCCGGGCTGACCTCCCACGGCTCCAGCGCGCGCTTCGTCTGGTGGCGCAGCCGTCGGGCCACCGCCCAGAACGTCTCGGCCGGGCTCTCCTCGTCGCTGCCGCTCACCCGGAATACGGTAGCAGCCGATCCTGTTGTTCCCTCATGATGAGGTAACCTCAGTATTGCCCCCGACGAAGGAGACCCCCTTGGATCGCATCCCCGACGGCCGCGGAGCCGGCCGAACCGTGTCCCCCACCGAGAAGGCCCAGGCCCGCGACGTGTCGCTTCGCCGCATCGGTGGCCTCTTCACCGCCCACCGCGGCCCGCTCGCCGCCGTGGTGGCGATCATCGTGGCGTCGTCGATCATCGCGATGGCCTCGCCGTTCCTGCTGCGTACCGTGATCGACCGGGCCCTGCCCGACCGCGACCTGACGCTGCTGGCCTGGCTGGTCGCGGCCATGATCGCGGTGGCCGCCGTCACCGCCGTGCTCGGCGTCGTCCAGACCTGGATCTCCACCCGCGTCGGCCAGGAGGTCATGCACCGGCTGCGCACCGACGTCTTCGCCCACCTCCAACGGCAGTCGATCGGCTTCTTCGTGCGCACCCGCACCGGCGAGGTGCAGTCACGCATCACCAACGACATCGGCGGCATGCAGTCGGTGGTCACCTCCACCGCCACCTCCATCGCCGCCAACCTCACCACGGTCGTCGCCACCACCGTCGCCATGGTGGCGCTGAGCTGGCGACTCACGCTCGTCTCGGTGATCGTGCTGCCGCCCGCGCTGTGGCTCACCCGCCGCGTCGCCCGGCTGCGCCGGGAGATCACCGCCCGGCGCCAGCGCGAGCTGGCCGACCTCACCGTCACCATCGAGGAGGGGCTGTCGGTCAGCGGCGTCCGGCTGGCCAAGACGCTCGGCACCGGCGCGGCGCTTGTCGACCGGTTCACCGCCTCCTCGGCCCGCCTGGTCGACCTGGAGCTGCGCTCCGAACTGGCCGGCCGCTGGCGGATGGCCGCCATGACCGTGGTCTTCGCCGCCATCCCCGCCGTGATCTACCTCGGCGCCGGCCTGCCCGGCACCGCCGGCACGCTCACCATCGGCACGCTGGTCGCGTTCACCGCGTTGCAGGGCAACCTGTTCCGCCCGCTGATGGGCCTGCTCAACGTCGGCGTCACGCTGACCGCCTCGCTCGCGTTGTTCGCCCGCATCTTCGAGTACCTCGACCTGCCGGTCGAGGTCGCCGAGCCGGCCCGCCCGACGCCGCTGGACCCGGCCACGGTCCGCGGCCACCTGCGCGTCGAGGACGTCACGTTCAGCTATCCGGGCAGCGACACCGCCGCGCTGGCCGGCGTCACCCTGGACGTGCCGGCCGGCACCAGCCTGGCCCTGGTCGGTGAGACCGGCTCCGGCAAGAGCACGCTCGCGGCCCTGATCAGCCGCCTGCACGACCCGGACGCCGGCCGGATCACCATCGACGGCGTCGACCTGCGCGACCTGCGCCTGGCCGACCTGGCCGCCGTCGTCGGCGTGGTCAGCCAGGAGACGTACCTGCTGCACGCCACGGTGCGCGACAACCTCCGGTGCGCCCGGCCGGACGCCACCGACGCCGAGATCGAGGCCGCCGCCCGCGCCGCCCGGATCCACGACCTGATCGCCGCGCTGCCCGACGGGTACGACACCATGGTCGGCTCCCGTGGCCACCGCTTCTCCGGCGGCGAACAGCAGCGCCTGGCCATCGCCCGGACGCTGCTGCGCGACCCGCGGATCCTGGTGCTCGACGAGGCGACCAGCGCGCTGGACACCGAGACCGAACGCGCCGTGCAGCGGGCCCTGGACGAGCTGGCCCGGGGCCGGACCGTGGTGACCATCGCGCACCGCCTCTCCACCGTGCGCGACGCCGACCGGATCGCCGTGCTCGACCACGGCCGCATCGTCGAGTCCGGCACCCACACCACCCTGCTCGACCACCAGGGCCGCTACGCCACCCTGGTCGGCTGACCCCCGCCCCGCCCCCCGCCGTACCCCGCGCGCCCCGCGCGTGCCCGGCGCGTCGATCTTGGAGTTGTGGCACCTCCGAATTCCCATAAAAAAAGAACATTCCATGGCACCACAAGTCCAAGATCGGCGGGCGCGGGCGCGGGCGCGGGCGCGGGCGCGGGAGTGGTGGGTGGTGGTTCAGGGGGTGGGCGGGTTCGGGTCGTTCGGTGAGGACGGATAGGGCCGCTGGTGGGGAGTTGGGCGTGGGGTTGGTGGAGGCAGCAGCGGCTCCAGCGGGGTGAACGCCTCCACCGGAGTGCCTGGGCGTGGTCCGCCCCGAGTCGCGGGACGACTCGCGTGTCTGGTCGGCCGCGTCGGGTCCGTCCGGTCCGCCGGATCCCTGGGTGGGCGGCTCGCGTCCGGGTGCGGCCCGGACGGGGTGGACGGCGGGTCGCGCCGGTGGCGTTCCTCGGCGTACTCGGCGCGTCGGCGGGCCAGGTCGCGTTCGCACTCCAGCGCGATGCGCTGCTCCCAGTACGGCTGGAGCAGCCGGCGGACCCGTTCGTCCAGGTGCACCGTCACGTCGGGCTCGCAGGTGAATGTCACGTCGCCCCGCGCGTACGCCCAGGGTGGTGGATCGTGCTCGGCGAGCGCCGCGGTCAGCGCGGCGAGCAGGTCGCGCGGACGGTGCGGCGGCACCTCCGCCGCGCAGCGGACCGCCAGCCGGTGCAGCCGCTGCGTCGCCTGCGGCTGAAAATAGTCGACGTACCAGCCGAACAGTTCCGGCCGGGCGGTCTCCGACGACCAGGTGTAGGTGGCCCGGACGCCGAACACGTAGACCTGGCCCTGGGCCGGCACCACCAACTGCTCCGGTTGTCGCCGGTCGACGGTGGTCACCGGCGTCGCCGGCTCCTCGGTCCACCACAGGCCTCGCAGCGTGGGCTGCGCGCCGGCCCAGAACCGCCGGGCGCGCCGGCGCGCCGCGTCACCGAGCGCCCGGGCCCGTCCGGCCCAGCGTCGCCGCCGGCCGTCGACAGGTGCGCCGGGGCCCGGTCGCCGGCCGGTCGGGCCGGGATCCGGTGGCATCGCCGTCATCGCACCCCTCTCCGCCGGACGGCAGCCGGCCGCCCGGCCGTCGTGGGGCGGCGGGTCGGTCGGGTGAGGGGTGTCCCGGAGTCAACCTAACAACCGGGTACGGCCGGGGTGGGCAGCCGCGCGGGCGGCCCGTCGCTCGCGTTCGGCCGATCGGACGACGTGTCGGGTAGTCCGATCGACGGGACTTGCCGCCGGGTCTGTTAACGTGCTCAGTGCGGTCGGTCCCGTCAACGGGACCGACCGTCCAGACCGGACCCTGATCTCAGGGTGATGTCTTGATTCCGCTACGTCGCGCTTCGTAGCGTGAGGCTTCCGCGAACCCCTCGGGTGGTGGGGCGCCACCGATGGCCGCGGTCGTTCCCGTGGGGGGCGAATGCTGATCGCCGGAGCCGTGCCGGTCACGACCGTCATGGCGTGGTTGCGTGCCGACAAGCCGACGTCCGCCGGGCCGGGCGCGGGAGGGACTGAACGCATGGGCGTGGAAGCTCGCCGGGCCGCCGGCCGGACCATCGAATTCCTCAGGTCGCTCGCGGAGCGGCAGTACGACCGGGTGTGGACCCCGGACTTCCTCACCCTCACCCCCGACGTGCAGGGTTTCGTGGTGTACCACCACGGTGGGCTGGTCCTGGTCTACGGCGCGGTGGTCCAGGGCGACCCGACCCGCTGGTTCTTCCAGATGGCGTGCGCGCCCGGCGCGGACGTCGCCGACATCTCCGGCGCGATGACCTGGGCGAACATCCGCAACCGGCTGGCCGACACCGGGCGCTACTACTGCGTGGTGAAGGCCGACCAGAGCGCCTGCCACGTGGTGTTCACGCTCGACGTGTGGAGTCCGCTGCTGGAGGACGTGACCGCGCCCGAGTCGCAGGCCGTACGCGACCTGCTCGACGGCGCGCTCGCGGTGTGCGTCCACAACGCGACCGCTGACTTCCGGGACCTGTCCGCCTACCTTCCGGGGGCCCGGCCACTCAACCCGACCGAGGTCGACGCCTGGACCCTGTTCGCCTGCACGCAGGACTGACCGGGAATCCGGGCCTCTTCGCGGACGTTTCGGTGCGGATCGTCGCGGACGGTCAGAGCCTTTCGGCGGCCAGGGCCGTACCCTCGATCCGGGCCCGTACCTTCGCGAATGCCGTCTCCCGAGACGTCGACACGTCATCGCCGAACGGCGCGAACCCGCAGTCGTCGCATGTGCCCAGCCGCTGGGGCCCGAGGTGCTCGGCGGCCAGGAGCACCCGGTCGCGCACCTGCGCGGGAGTCTCGACATGCGGATCGATCGGGTCCGTGACGCCGACGAAAACTCGTTGTCCGGGCCGGGCGTGCGCCGCGATCGCCGCCAGTACCCGCTTCGGGTCCGGCTCGCTCGCGAGCTGCACGGAGAACCGGCCCGCATTGAGCGCGAACAGGCTCGGCAGGAGTTCGGCATAGTCCACGTCGAGGCTGTGCGTCGAGTCGCGGTCACCACCCGGGCAGGTGTGTACCCCGATCCGCGCCCGCTGCGCGTCGGTGAACCGGTCCAGCACCCGGTTGTTGAGCGCCACGAACGACTCCAGTAACCCCTTGGACGGATCGAGCTTCACCGCCAGCCGGCCCTCGGTGAAGTCGAGCTGAACCGAGTCCGCGCCGGCGTCGAGCGCCTCACGGATGTCCGCCTCGGCCTCGTTGACGAGGTCGTCGAGGAACGCCTCCCGGTCGTACCCGGCGATGCCGCCCGCCGGGTACAGCAGGCTCAGCGCGGACGGCGCGATGACGGCCTGCTTGACCGGCACCGTCGCGTACCGCTGCGCGCCTCGCAGGTACTCCACCGACCGCACCGCGTACCGGAACGGCCCCTCGGTCAGCCTCGGCAGCTGCCGGGTGTGGCCGTCCGCGAACGGGATCACGACGCCGTCGGGCGCCATGTTGGTCAGCCCGGCGAGCGGGTACGTCGCGAAGCTGGGCTTGCGCTGCTCGCCGTCGGTCACCACCGGCGACCCGAGCGCCACCAGCCGCGTGATCGTGTCCCGCACCGCCTCGTCGTACCGCGTCCCGAGTTCGTCGGCGCCGATCCGGCCGGCCGCGTGGTCGGCGACGGCGGCCAGCAGCTCGGGCGAGCGGGGGATGCTGCCGATCGGTTCGGTCGGGATCATCATGCGGGCACGATAAGGGACGGTCGTTGCCGGTACGTTCTTCGGAATTGCGCTACGCGTTCCCGTTCAACGCCTCGACCCGGAGGCGTACGCCGCCGTCCGATCGGCTTCGCGTCCCGGTGATCGCACCCCGGGGAACCGGCGATAGCGTGGTCAGCCGGACGGGATTGGCGGGCGGGGGATCGATGAGCGTGCTGGGAAACCTCGGGACGCAACTACCGGCTCTGCTCGGCGTCCTGATCGGGACGGTGGGCACGATGTTCGCCACGGGCCTGAACGAGCGGACCCGGTGGCGCCGGAGCCAGACCGTCCGGTGGGACGAGCGGCGTCTCGACGCGTACGTGGAGCTGACGAAGGCGGTCAAGGAGATCCACGCCGTGGCGACCCAGATGCTCGGCGAGCACCGTCCCGGTGCGCGGCGGCCGGCGCTCGACCACACCGAGGGAGTGGCGCGACTGGCCGAGGCGGACGTCCGGCACACGTTGGCGTGGGAGTCGGTGCTGCTGCTCGGTGACGAGGCGACGGTCCGGGCCGCCGCCGAGTGGCGGCACGCGGTCCGGGACATCGAGTCGGCGGCCCGGGACCTGCCCCGGCCGCCGACGGACGTGCCCGGAATGGTCCATCGGGCCGACGTGGGACGTGACCGGTTCTACCGCGCCGCCCGGGAGAGCCTGGGGGTGCGAGGCGGTTCGGTGGAGCAGGTGAGACATCTGCTCCCGGGGACTGGCCGGTCGGGACCGGCGGCGCTGGCGCCCCGGAGCCCGCGGGATGGAACCCCCGGCCGGACGGCGGACCCGAACGACCGACCCCGTCCGACTGCCTGATGGTCGCGGGCGTCCGGACCGGGACCGGTTCCAAGTGAGGGCCGCCTGATCGGGCGGCCCGAGTCGCCGTCGAGGCCGGTCGATTCGGCCGATCAGGCGCGGTGGCCCGCGACCGCGCCGCTGATTGCGGCCCGGCAACCGATCCCGCCGACCGTCCCTCGTGGTCGGATCAAGGTCCGCTCCGCCGTCGAGGGAAGGGAAACACCCATGAGCCGGAACAGTCCCGCGCTCGGCTTCCTGCTGTGTCTGCTGATCGGGGGTGCTCCGCTCCTGCTCGGCGTCATGGCGGCCCGTCGCGGCAAGCGGAGACTGCGCACCGCCCCCACGGGTGGGGACGCCGCGCCGCTCGTGACGTTCGAGGGGTTCACCGCCGGCCTCGGCGCCCGTGCCGACGCCAGCCGGATCCACGCGGTGATGCGGGTCTTCGCCGACCACCTCGTCGTGACGCGCAGCCTGGTGGCCGGCGGACGGCTGGTGACCGACCGGCTCGCCGCCGGCGACATCCTGTCGGCGCGCGAGGACGAGTTCCACATGACGGGTCTCGCGGGAGCCGTCGCCGACCGCAACGTCCGGCATCCGGTGAGCCGCCTCCTGGGGGCGTCCAACATGCTCCCGGGTGTCCTGTTGCGCACCCGCCGGGGCGACCTCGTGTTCGTGGTCGAGCGGAAGGACCAGATCCGCCGTCGGGAGGTGTACCTGGCGGTCTGCGCCCTGATCGGCCAGCAGCCGCACTGACGGGCGTCCCGAGGCATCGACGCACTGTCATTAATGGATGTTCGGCGGGTGTCGGCCGGTCGATCATCCTGGTCGGATGGCGGCACGGACATCGCCGTTCGACGATGACAGGAGGGACCGTGCGCACACCATCCCGTGCGTTGACGGGGACCACCGCGCTGCTCATGGCAGCCGGCATGGTCCTGACCGCCGGAGCCGGCGGTCAGGCCGCACCCCGGGATCAGGCCCGCACCGGGGCCGTACCCGACCACCTGCCGGGGGACCGGCACGACACCCGGGCCAAGGACAACCGCAAGGGCCGCGTCGCCGCCAGCGCGCGGCAGCGGGACCGGGTCGCCGCGCTGGGCGCGCGGGTCCGCTGGACCGACTTCGGTACGCCGGCCACGCTCACCTCGACCGGGAAGCCGCTCGCCACCGGGCTGCCCGCCGACCCGGCCGCCGCCGCGCGCGCCTACGTGACGGCGAACTCC
Organism: Micromonospora sp. NPDC049240; assembly: GCF_040647835.1. NCBI lineage: Bacteria > Bacillati > Actinomycetota > Actinomycetes > Micromonosporales > Micromonosporaceae > Micromonospora > Micromonospora sp. NPDC049240. The sequence continues at coordinate 202,676 of NZ_JBEZCX010000003.1, read as the reverse complement.
GACGTGCTCGGGCTGACCGCCGAGGGCGCCGCCGCGCTGGAACAGCTGACCGTGGCGCCGATGGGGCCGGGCGCGACAGTGCTGTTCCGGCAGCGCTTCGGGGACCTGCCGGCCGCCGTCGACGGCATGCTGGCGATCGGCGTACGCGACGGGGCGGTCTGGCACGTCAGCTCGTCACTGGCCCGCGACGCCGGCACGCCGGCGCCGGCCACGGTCGACGCCGCGCAGGCCCGCAAGGTCGCCGTCGCCGACGCCGGCCGCGCCGACGCGCAGGTCCTGCGTACCTCGCTGGTCGCGGTGCCCACCGCGGACCGCGGGCCGCGCGCGGCCTGGGAGGTGGTGCTGGGCGCGGACACCACCGGCGCGGACCCGGCCGCCTACTCCACCTACGTGGACGCCCGCGACGGCGGCGTGCTGGTCCGCGAGGACCTGATCGACCACGCGGAGGACAATCCGTCCTGGGACGTGTTCCCGAACTCGCCGCGCGTCGACAGGTCCTCGGCCGACACCCGGGTGCGCTGGTGCGCCGTGCCGGCGGCCGGCTGCCGCGAGGTGGTCGGCGTGCCGGGGCACCCGGCGTGGGACGTGGACCCGGCCACCGGGGTGTCCACCACCACCACGAAGGGCAACAACGCGGTCGCGGTGCAGAACTGGTTCAGCAACGACCCGTTCAGCGTCGGCACCGAGACCGCCACGCCGCGACCGGACCGCGGCTACGCGTACCCGTGGACCAACCAGTGGCAGGAGCGGCGCTGCGACCCGGAGGTGTTCACCTCGCCGCAGGCCAACGACATCGACGCGGCCCGCGCGAACCTGTTCGGGATGCACAACCGGATGCACGACTGGACCTACCACCTGGGCTTCACCGAGGAGACCTGGAACCTGCAACAGGACAACCTCGGCCGGGGCGGTCTCGGCGGCGACGCCGAGCAGGGCAACGCGCAGGCCGGCGGCGTCAGCGGCGGCCCGCCGACGTTCCCGGCCCGCAACAACGCCAACCAGATCACCCCGCCGGACGGCGTCGCGCCGACCACCAACATGTACCTGTGGCAGCCGGTCGCCGGCTCGTTCTACGCGCCCTGCGTGGACGGCGACTTCGACATGTCGGTGATCGCCCACGAGTACGGCCACGCGGTCACCAACCGCATGATCGCCGGCCCGAGCGCGGGCGTCAGCTCGCCGCAGGGCATGAGCGAGAGCTGGTCCGACCAGCTCGCCATGGAGTACCTGTTCGAGCACGGGTACGCCGCGCCCGGCCGGCGTGGCTTCACCATCGGCGAGTACACCACCCAGGACCCGAACGCGGGCATCCGCAACTACAACATGAGCGACAGTCCGCTCAACTACTCGTCGGTCGACTACGACGTGACAGGCCTCCAGGTGCACGCGTCCGGCGAGGTGTGGAGCGCCACCAACACCGACATCCGGGCGGCCATGATGCGCCGCTGGGGCGCCGGCACGCCGGCCGTGCAGAAGGCGTGCGCGACCGGGGCCCGCGACGTGACGGCCTGCCCGGGCAACCGGCGCTGGATCCAGCTCGTCGTCGACTCGTTCCTGCTGATGGCGGTCAGCCAGGTCAGCATGGTCGACGCCCGGGACGCGATGCTCGCCGCCGACCGGATCCGCTTCGGCGGGGCCAACCAGGACCTGCTCTGGAACGCGTTCGCCGCGCGGGGCCTCGGCGAGACCGCGGCCAGCGTCGGCAACGCCGACCCCGATCCGACGCCGGGCTTCACCTCCCCGTACGCGGAGGAGGGCTCGCTGCGGCTGCTGCCGCTCGGTGACCGCGGGCCGGTGGCCGGCGCGCAGCTGTTCGTCGGGCGCTACCAGGCGCGGGCGGTGCCGGTCGCGGACACCGACGCGGCCACCCCGCTCACCGACCGGGTGGACCTGGTGCCCGGCACGTACGAGTTCGTGGTCCGGGCGCCCGGGTACGGGCACACCCGGATCGGCCCGGTGACGGTGCGGGCCGGCCAGAGCCGGACGCTGCCGGTGGTGCTGCGGCCCAACCTGGCGTCGACGACGGCGGGCGCGACGGTCGCCGGCGACGGCATCAACCTGGCGTCGGTCGCGGACGACGACGAGGCCACCAACTGGGCCTCGCTCGGCGCGCCGGTGGCCGGGCGGCAGGTCACCGTCGACCTGGCCGGCGGCCCCCAGCAGGTACGCCGGGTGCAGGTCAGCGCGATGCTGCGCCCGCCGGTGACCGGGGACCCGGACGCCGGCACCCAGAGCCGGTACTCCGCGGTGCGGCAGTTCCGGGTCCTGGCGTGCACCGCCGGCGGCACGGTGAGCTGTGCCGACGCGGCCGACTTCCGGCCGGTGTTCACGAGCCGGCCGGACGCGTTCCCGGCGGTGGCGCCGCGCCCCCGGGCGCCGGAGCTGATCCTGCGCTCGTTCGACATCCCCCGCACCCGGGCCACCCACCTGCGCGTCGAGGTGCTGACCAACCAGTGCACCGGCGCGCCGGACTACGCCGGTGAGCAGGACGCCGACCCCCGGGCGGCGACCGACTGCGCGACGGCCAGCCCGCAGGCGCAGAACGTGCGGATCGCCGAGTTCCAGGCGTTCGCGCGCTGAGCACACGGCGGGTGCGGGCGGCTCGGTCCGTCCGCACCCGCCACCGCCTGTTCACCCGGGATTCGGGGCACGGTCGCCGGGTGAGGGCTGTACGCCGGGCAGGATCCTGGGCAGACTGAGCGCCGACCGGCCAACGATGTCGGTCGATGTTCTGTCGGCTCGCTCAAGGAGGATCCCTTGACCCCGTTCCGCGCCGTCGTCACCCGCGTACGCCGCGCCCTGGCCGCGTCCGCCCTGGTCACCGCCGTGGCCGCCGCCGCGCTGGTGGCCCCCGCCACGGTCTCCACCCGACTCGCCGAGCCCGCCGAGGCGGCCGTCTACAGCTCCTGCACGCTGTCGCGCTGCGCGGACGCCCGGACGGCCCGCTCCGGCTGGTCGGCGAAGAGCTTCCCGACCAGCCGGGGCTGGTACTCGTGGAGCGGCGGACAGTGCAACTTCGCCGGCGGCCAGTTCTACAACCGCGAGGGCCAACTGCCCACCAACGCCACCTACTACGAGTACGACGTCTACCCGCGCGCCTGCAACGCCGCCCGCGACGCGTACCGGATCGTGGTGAACAAGAGCACCGGGGCGACCTGGTTCTCACCCGACCACTACGCCAACTTCTACCGGCTCTGAGTTCTGTCGGCGCCGGCCTCCCCGGCCGGCGCCGACGGTCGGAAAGGACAGATCCCATGGGCGCAGCGTCCCCCCAGCCGCCGGCCTGGCTCACGCTCGACGCCGACTCGGCGCCCGAGCCGGCCGGCGTGCCGGTCCCCGGCCCGGCCACCCGCACCCGGGCGGCCCTGCACGAGACGCTGGCCGGGGCGCTGCCGCTGCCCGACTGGTACGGCCGCAACTGGGACGCGCTCGCCGACGTCCTCAACGACCGGATCTTGGAAGGGCCGCTCACCCTCGTCGTGCGCGACGCGGCGAACCTGCTCGCCGACGAGCCGCCCGCCCAGCTCGGCACGCTGCTCGACGTGCTCGGCGCGGCAGCCGCCGGCGGACACGCCACCCTGCGGGTGGTGCTGCGCGAGCACCCGGAGCGGCTGCCCGCGCTGCGCGCCAGAGTTGCCGCCGCCCTGGGCGCCCCCGACCCCGCCTGAACACCCGCCGCCCCTCCGTGCCCCACCCCTGGCCGCAGTTGCACGGAAAGCGGCCGCCTGGGGTGGAAAGGGTGGGGGTGGGGTGGGTCAGTTCGGAAGGTCGAGGATGGCGCTGAAGCGCTCCTCGGCGAGGTCGAGCTGGGCGAAGATGTGCTGCTTGACCGGTGCCGACAGGGGCGTGTCGGGGCGGGCGACCAGCTCGCGGAAGACCGGCACCAGCGGGCGGTACTTGGTGGCCGCGCGGGCCACCTTCGGGCCCACCGCGTGGATCACGCCGACGCCGTTGTCGGTGAAGTCGGACACCTTGATCACCCGCGCCCAGGGCTCCCGGTCCAGACTGCTCGCCACGTGCTCCCGGTACTGCGCGTCCCGGTCCCGACCCGGGTCGTACTCCGGGTTGGTGACCGCCGCGACCAGCCGCGCCACCCGCGGGCCGAACCGCGCGGCGAGCGTGGCCAGCGCCGCCGTCGTCACGTCCCCGTCCCCGTCGACCGTTGGTCCGGCCAGCTCGACCGGATGGTCCTCCACCGCGTCGTGCAGCAGCCCCGCCACGACCACGTCCACGTCCCGCACCTGGTAGTGGTGCATCAGCCGGATCGCCACCCGCAGCAGGTGGTTCAGGTACGGCTCCCGGACCCGCCGGTCGTCGCGGTGCAGCTCGGCGGCGAGGTCCAGCGCCTCGGTCAACCGGTCGCGGGCGGCGTCGTCGAACGCGGCGACCTCCAGCCGGAAACGGGCCAGCAGGCCGGGTTCACCATGGATCTCGGTGATCGCGTGCATCGGCATGGTGGCGAGGTGCGCGGGGAACTCCATACGTCCCTTATAGCTGATCTTCGCTCGCCGGGGACAGGCGACAGGCACCCCGGCTGGCGTCAGCCGGCCGGGGTGAGCCGCTTGACCAGGCGTACGCAGGTGCCCTCCGGCGTGCCGACGATGGTCGCCTCGTCCATCACCCGCGCCATGATCAGCCGCCCCCGGCCGCGGTCGCTCTCGTCGCCGCCGTCGGCCGGCCGCCAGGCGCCGTGGTCGCGTACCTCGATCTCCAGCCGGTCGTCGCGCAGTTCGACCCGGAGCGTGGTGATCCCGTCGGGGGCGAAGCGGTAGCCGTGCTCGATCGCGTTGGCGCAGGCCTCCCCGGTGGCGATCAGCACCGTCTCGACGTCCCACTCGCCGATGCCGTGCGCGTGCAGCCAGCCGCGCAGCCGCTCCCGGGTGGGCGCGAGCCGGCCGGGGTCGGCGGGCAGGTCGATGGTGAGGACCCGGCCGGATGTCCCACCCGTCACGTCCGGCCTCCGTCCCGTGCCCGTCTCCGGGCCTGGGCATCCACTCGCGCTGTCACCGCCCGGTTCTCACCCTCTTGTCCCCGGTGACCGCCGATTCATGCCACCGACGGCGGGTCCCGTCAAAGGTGATCATCGCGCATCGGGGCCGGCGTGTCAGCCGACACCCCGACGGGACGCCGCCGGGCCGGCGTCCGTCGGGTGCGGACGCCGGCCCGGAGCGCGGGTGGGTCAGCGGTCAGAGCGGGAGCCGGCCGGCTCCCGCCCAGGCGCCGACGACCAGCGGCACCAGCGGCGTCGGCAGCGGCGGCGCGGCGCGCAGCGTGGGCGTCCAGCCGGCGTCGCCGCCGAGGTCCGGGTCGTGCGCGGCGTTGTACGCGGCCAGCAGGTCCACCGGCCGGGCCCGGCCGTCGCCCTGCCGCACCCAGCTTCCGCGCTCGGTGAGCGCGGTGCCGCCCCAGTCGCGGATGAGGTCCGCCGGGTCGACGTCGTCGGCGAGCGTGAAGAAGTTGTGCTCCGCGACGATGGCGGACCGGACGCCGACGCCGAGCGCGTACTCGAAGCCGGGGCCGCCGAGCCGGTAGTGGTTCTCGTGCACGTCCACCTGGCCGAACCGCACCCGGGGCAGCCGCTGGAGGTCCCCGTCGAACAGGTTGTGGTGCACGCTGACCTTCAGCCGGTCGACATCCGGGCCGACCGTGTTGGAGGAGCCGATCAGCATCAGCTTGTCCCGCCCGACGAACCGGTTCCAGGACGCGGTGACCAGGCTGGCGGTGTGCGTGACGTCGAGCGAGCCGTCGTGCACCTGGTAGGGCCGGCCGAAGTAGCTCGGCTGCGCGCGGTCCGGGTTGTCGCCGTCGGTGAACGTGTTGTGGTCCACCCAGACGTGCTCGCTGCGCCGCACCGAGATCTGGTCGTACTGCGAGTTCCAGTTGCCGGCGTCGCCGTCGGTGGGGGACCAGGCCGGGAAGCAGTCCCGGGCATCGGCCAGTTCCAGGTTGCGCACGATCACGTTGGCGACCCGGTCGATCATCAGGGTCAGCCCGGTGAGCCGGGCGCCACGCAGCCCGACGATCGTGGTGTTGGAACCGACGTTGATCTGCGTCTGCCGGGTCTGGGCGGCCACCGACCGGACCCGGGCCGCCTCCAGCGGGCCGCTCGGGTCCACCCGGCCCCAGACCGCCGGATCGTACGCGGCCAGGTAGGCCGGCAGCGAGTACTCCGGGTCGGCCAGGTCGGCGCAGTCCAGCGGCGTGCCGTCGGGCCCCTCGAAGCCGTCGATCGGGCCGGCCACGTACACGATCTTGGGGGTGGCGTCGGCCGCGTTCGTGGCGTTGTCGCCGCCGAGCGCGGCGACCAGCTCGGCGCGGGTCCGCACCACGCGTACCCGGTCGACGGTGGCGGCCCCGCCGCCGGTGGTGCCGACGCCCTCGGCGGCCCAGCCGTCGTTCGCCGGCAGCGCCTGGCGGCCGAGCAGCTTCGTCGCCGGCTCCTGACGGGCGATCGGCTCAGCCGCGCGGGACGACCGCTGCCCGGTCGGCGCGGCTGACGCCGGGGCGGCGGTGGTGGCCGCGAGCGCGGCGGCGAGGATCGCGGCGGTGACCGTTCGTCTACGCATGATGTGTTCCGTCCTGTCTGTCGGGGATGTCGACGCCGAGGTCCACCAGGTACGGCCGGACCGCCCACGGCACGCCCGCCTCGGACGGCAGCACGCCGGTCTCCGCCGCGTCCCGCAGCACCGCGTTGACGCCCCGGAGCACCCGGACCCGCTCCGGTCCGTCGCCCACGGTGCGCACCAGGTCACCGTCGAGCAGCGTCGGCTCGGGCGCGTCCCGCAACGCGTCCAGCACCTCGGTGAACGGCCCGGTACGCGCCAGCGGCGCGATCAGCGGCACGCCGGCGGCGCGGTGGTCCAGCAGGTTCGCCAGCAGCCCGACCCGGCCGGGCACGGCGCGCGGGCGGGCGTCACCGGGCAGGCACAGCCGGTCGGTCGGGTACTCCAGCACCGCCCGTCCCCGTTCGCCGGTGACCAGCACGTCCCCGGCGACGTGCTCCTCGGCGGCCAGCGTGAGCGCGGCCAGCACCGGCGGCCCGACGTCCGGGGTCAGCCGCAGCACCGTGGTGTCGTCCACCTCGATCGGGCGGACCCGGTAGCGCTCCACCTCGATCCGGGCCGGTCGCACCGGCTCGCCGGCCACCGCCCCGGCCACCGCCAGGCACTGCATGAGCGCGTGCGCGAGCGGGTTGGCCAGCGCGCCGTCCAGCGCCGGCCGGCCGTCCATCGAGCGCCGGCCGGCCCACGGGGAACGGGCGTAGTAGGCGTCGGGACGCTGCCAGGCCGCGACGGTGGCGATGCCGGTGACCGGGCCGAGCCGCCCCGCGGCCAGCGCGGCGGTCAGCTCGGCCAGCGCCGTCGAGCCGAGCGCCTGGAAGTTGACCTGCACCGCCCGCCCGGCGGCGGTGGCGGCGCCGACAAGCGCCCGGTGCTCGGCCAGGTCGAGCACGGGCGGCTTCTCCAGCAGCAGGTCCGCGCCGGCGGCGAGCACGTCGCGCGCGATCGGCAGGTGGGTGTGCGGCGGCGTGCACACCACCACCACGTCCGGCCGGGCCGCGGCCAGCATCGCCCGGTGGTCGGTGAAGATCCCGGTTCCGGGCGGCGTCGGCGCGTCCGGTTCCTCCTCCGGGGGCCGCACGTCGACAAGCGCGACCAGCCGCAGCCGGCCGGCGCCGTGCAGCGCGGCGATCACCCGCCGGTGCCAGCGGCCGTGCCCGTTCGCGCCGACCAGCGCCACCCGCGGCGGCGCACCAACGGTCACCGGGTGCCGGCCAGGGTGGCCCGGACGCCGTGCCGGTCCAGTGCGGTCAGCCAGCCGGTCACGGTCGTCCGGAACTCCTCGTCGGCGGCCAGCTCGGCGGGGAAGACCTCGCGGACCGCGAACACCGCGTCGACCACGCCGGCCGGGGTGTGCCGGCCGTCGGCCAGCGCCGCGCGCAGCCGGTCGGCGAGCGGGTCGTCCAGCGGCAGCGGCCGGCCGTCGTCGGCGTGTCCGTGCAGGAACCGCAGCCAGGCGGCCACCACCAGCGCGCTCCACCGCGCGGACCGGCCGGCCGCCCGCAGGTCGACGGCCGTGTGCAGCACCCGCTGCGGCAGCTTCTGCGAGCCGTCCGAGGCGACCTGCGCGGTGCGGTAGCGGATCGCCGGGTTGGCGAAGCGGGCGAGCACCTGCTCCCCGTAGTCCGGCACGGAGACGCCGGGCGGCGGGGTGAAGCTCGGCGCGATCTCCTCGGCGACCAGCCGGCGCAGCACCGCGTCCAGGTGCGGCAGCGCCAGCGCGTCGAGCACCGTCTCCGCGCCGGCGAGGGCGCCGAGGTACGCGGTGGCGGAGTGCACGCCGTTGAGCGCGCGCAGCTTCAGCCGTTCCCACGGGCCGGCGTCGTCGGTGAGGACCGCGCCGGCCCGCTCCCAGGCGGGTCGGCCGCCCGGGAAGTCGTCCTCGATCACCCACTGCGACCACGGTTCGGCCGCGACCGCCGCCAGGTCGGTCACGCCGAGCGCGCGCCGCGCGGTCTCCCGGGTCTCGTCGGTGCTGGCCGGCACGATCCGGTCGACCATGGTGCCGGGGCAGGTGACCTGCGCCGTCACCCGGGCCAGCGTCGCGTCGGGCACCCGGGCCAGCGCCAGGCACTGGTCGACCAGGCTGCGCAGCCGGCGCCCGTTGGCCGGCAGGTTGTCGCAGCTCACCAGCGCCAGCGGCCCGGCGTCGGCGGCGGCCCGGGCGAGCAGCCCGCGGACCAGCAGCCCGGGTACGGTGCGCGGCGGCCGGTCGGTGGTCAGGTCGGCGGTCAGTTCCGCGTCGGCGGCCAGCGCGCCGGTCACCGGATCGAGCTGGTACGCCTTCTCGGTGACGGTCAGCGTGACCACCCGGATCGCCGGGTCGGCGAGCAGGCGCACCACCGCGTCCGGGTCGGCGGCGGCGTGCCGCACCCCGGCCAGCGCGCCGATGACCCGGGTCGACGCGCCGTCGGGGGCGAGCGTGGTGACGCTGAACAGCGCGTCCTGCGCAGCGAGGGCCTCGACCACGTCGGTGCTGCGCGGCGCGACGCCGACGATGCCCCAGTCGCCGCCGGCGGCGCCGACCGCCGCCTCGGTGTGCACGGCCTGGTGGGCGCGGTGGAACGCGCCGAGCCCGAGGTGGACGATGCCGGCCGGCACGGTGCCGGGGCGCACCAGCGGCCGGCTCTCCTCGGGCAGCCGGCGCAGCGTGGCCAGGCCGAGCCGGTCGGTGTCGACGGTCAGCGCCATGCCGGTCCCTCCGGGAAGCGGAACTCCGCGATCGATTCCGGCCGCATGGTGGCGCTGTAGCCGGGCGCGGTGGGCAGCAGGTAGCGCCCGCCGCGGGTGCGGACCGGGTCGACGAAGTGCTCGTGCAGGTGGTCCACGTACTCGACCATCCGGCCGTCCAGGCCGGTGCTCACCCGCAGGTGGTCGAAGACCGCGAGGTGCTGGACGTACTCACACAGCCCGACGCCGCCGGCGTGCGGGCAGACCGGCACCCCGAACTTCGCGGCCAGCAGCAGCTCGGCGAGCACCTCGTCGACGCCGCCGACCCGGCACGCGTCGACCTGCATCACGCCGATCGCCTCGGCCTGGAGCAACTGCTTGAAGATGACCCGGTTGGCCGCGACCTCGCCGGTGGCGACCCGGCACCGGCCGCCGGACAGCTCGGTCACCGCGCGGGCGATCCGGGCGTGCCCGAGCACGTCGTCGGCGTGGGTGGGCTCCTCGATCCAGTACGGGTCGACCTCGACCAGCACGCTCATCGCGGCGATCGCCTCGTCCACGTCCCAGACCTGGTTGGCGTCCATCATCAGCAACGCGTCCGGGCCGATCTCGGCCCGGATGATCCTTCCCCGGCGCAGGTCGTCGTCGAGCCGCCCGCCGACCTTCATCTTCATCGCCCGCCACCCCGCCGCGTACGCGTCGCGGGTCAGCGCGCGCACCTGCTCGTCCGGGTAGCCGAGCCAGCCCACCGACGTGGTGTACGAGGGGAAGCCGTCGCGTTCCAGCCCGGCCAGCCGCTCGCCGAGCCCGTCGCGTCCCTTGTCCAGGATGGCCGCCGCCTCGTCCGGGGTGAGCGCGTCGGTGATGTGGTGGAAGTCGACGGTCGCCACCAGCTCGTCGGTGGGCAGCTCGGCGAGGTACCGCCACATCGGCTTGCCGGCCAGCTTCGCGCGCAGGTCCCAGACCGCGTTGACAAGCGCGCCGGTGGCCATGTGGATCACTCCCTTCTCCGGCCCGAGCCAGCGCAGTTGCACGTCGGCGGTGAGCGACCGCCAGAACGCCACCGGCTCGGCGGCGATCTCGGCGACCGTGCGCCCCCGTACGTGGTGGGCGAGCGCGCGGACCGCCGCGCAGGTGATCTCGTTGCCCCGGCCGTTGGTGAACGTGAACCCGGTGCCGGTCGGCCCGCCGTCGGTGGTCAGCTCCACGTAGGTGGCCGAGTAGTCGCCCCGGTTGATCGCGTCGGAGCCGTCGCCGCTGGCGGCGGTGGGGAAGCGCACGTCGTGCACCTCGACGTCGACGATCCTGGTCATGAGCGCCCTCCGGAGAACTTGAAGACCTGCTTGGGCAGCCGGTACGCCAGGTCGACGATGGTCTCGGCGGCCTCGTCGGCGTCGAGGCGGTGCTCGGCGACCAGGCGGGCCAGGAAACCGGCGTCGACCCGGCGGGCCACGTCGTGGCGGACCGGGATGGAGCAGAACGCGCGGGTGTCGTCGACGAACCCGGCGGTGTTGTAGAAGCCGGCGGTCTCGGTGACCGCCTCCCGGAACCGGCGCAGCACCTCCGGCGAGTCGAGGAACCACCACGGCGCGCCGAGCCGCAGCGCCGCGTAGCCGCCCGCGAGCGGCGCCAGTTCCCGGGTGAAGGTGTCCTCGTCGAGCGTGTACAGCACCACGGTCAGCCGCGGGTCGTTGCCGTGCGCGTCCAGCAGCGGGGCCAGGCCGTGCACGTAGTCGGTGGCCTGCGGCACGTCGCCGCCGACGTCGCGGCCGTGCCGGGCGTGCAGCCAGCGGTTGTGGTTGCGCACCGCGCCCGGGTGCAGTTGCATCACCAGGCCGTCGTCGAGTGACATCCGGGCGAACTCCAGCAGCATGTGCGCCCGGAACGCCTCCGCGTCGCCCGGGTCGGCGAGGCCGCGCCGGCCCTTGTCGTACAGCGCCGCCGCCTGCGCCGGGTCGAGATCGAGGGTACGGGCGGTGGGGTGCCCGTGGTCGGTGGAGGTCGCGCCGGCCGCGACGAACGCCGCCCGGCGCTGCCGCAGCGCGGCCAGGTAGCCGGCGTACGTGCCGGTGTCCTCGCCGGACACGTCGGCGAGCCGGTCCACGTTGGCTGCCCAGCCGTCGAACTCCATGTCCACCACGTCGTCCGGGCGGAACGTGGTGACCACCCGCCCGCCCGGCCCGCCCCAGCCGTCGGCGGCGAGCTTGGCGTGCCGGCCCAGGTCGTCCAGGGGCGACTCGGTGGTGGCGAGCACCTCGATGCCGAAGCGGGTGAACAGCTCCCGGGGCCGGAACGCCGGCTCGGCGAGGCGGGCGGCGAGCGCGTCGTAGACCGTGTCGGCCGTGGCCGGGGAGAGCGGCGTGTGCACGTCGAACACGTTCCGGAACGTCTGCTCCAGCCACAGCCGCGACGGCGTGCCCCGGAACAGGTGCCAGTGCGCGGCGAAGCGCCGCCAGATGGTCCGCCCGTCCGTCTCGACCGGGCTGCCGTCGACGCTCGGCACGCCCAGGTCGGCCGGCGGCACGCCCTGGCTGAGCAGCATCCGGGTCAGGTAGTGGTCGGGCACGATCAGCAGCCGGGCCGGGTCGGGAAACGGGCGGTCCTCGGCCAGCAGCGCCGGGTCGACGTGCCCGTGCGGGGAGATGATCGGCTGCGTGGCCGCCAGGGCGTACAGCTCGCGGGCCAGCGCGCGTTGGCCGGGCTCGGCGGGCAGCAGCAGATCGCTGGGGGAGATGATCGGCACGGAAGCGGTCTCCTCGGTCAGGGCAGGGTGAGCAGGTCGGCGACCCGGACAGGCGCGCCGGTCTCCAGCGAGCGGTTGGCGGCCAGGCCGGTGAGCAGCGCGAGCGCGCCGTCGTACGCGGTGGCGGCGCGGCCGAGCGGGTCGGGTTCGCCGCCGAGCAGCACCCGGGTCATCCGGGCGTCCGCGCCGCCGTGCCCGCGCCGGGTCCAGCCCTCCACTGCGATCTCCACCGGCGGCGCCCAGAACGGGCGCAGCGTGAGCCGGGCCGCGCCGCGTTCCACCGCGGCCTCGTCGCCGTGCAGCGCGGCGCCCTTGAGCGCGGACGCGCCGCCGGGGCTGACGTGGTCGCTCTCGGTGACCTCCAGTTCGAGGCGGCCCCGGCTGCCGTTCACCATCACCCGGTAGCCCTCCCAGGGCGCGTACGCGGTGAGGTGGTAGGTCATGGTCGCGCCGGTGGAGTAGCGGGCCAGCACCGCGAGGTCGTCCTCGATGGTCACGCCGGGGGCGAACACGTTGCGGTCCCGGTGGTAGCCGTCCTCGGCCTCGGCGTCGAGGTACAGCTCGCGCAGCCGGGGGTGCTCGGCCAGTCGCAGCGCGAACGGGTCGTCGGCGGCGGCGGGGGCGCCGTGCGCCCGGTCGTAGTCGCGGGCGTAGCCGTGCCGGCGGCCGGTCTCGCCGTAGAAGAACAGCCGGCCGGCCGCGTACACCTCGACCGGTCGGGCGTCCAGCCACCAGTTGACCAGGTCGAAGTGGTGGCTGGCCTTGTGTACGAGCAGGCCGCCGGAGGTGGCCTTGTCCCGGTGCCAGCGGCGGAAGTAGTCGGCGCCGTGCCGCACGTCCAGCAGCCACTCGAAGTGCACCGAGCCGATCTCGCCCACCGCGCCGTCGGCGAGCAGCCGGCGGAGCTGCTCGTGCAGCGGGTTGTAGCGGTAGTTGAACGCGACGGTGACCTGCCGGCCGGTCTCCGCGACCGCGTCCAGGACGCGCCGGCAGCGGGGCGCGTCGACGGTCATCGGCTTCTCGGTGACCACGTCGCAGCCGGCCCGCAGCGCGGCGGTCACGTACTCGTCGTGGGTGACGTCGACGCTTGTCACCAGCACCACGTCGACCCGCTCCTGCGCCAGCATGGTGGCGAAGTCGGCGGCGGCGTAGGTGGGCACCGGCGGGTGGCCGAGGTCGGCGAGCCAGCGGTTGTGCGCGTCCATCCGGGCCTGGTTGACGTCGGCCAGGGCGACCAGCTCGGCGGTGTCGGCGTGGTCGAGCGCGAGCGCGCGGACGAACATCTCGGCGCGCGCCCCGGCGCCGACCAGGGCGTGGCGGACCCGTTTCCGGGCCGGTGGTGACATGACGTCGGCCTCCCGCGGTTCTGCAAAGGTTTGCAGCCGAAGAAACCACGTCGGCCGAGACGTCGTCAACGGTCGATGAACATCCCGCCCTATGAATCCATATTAGTACGTTTTTGTGCGCCCACCGGGAGCGGTACCGCAATCGAGACGTAACAATGGACCGTTGACACCGGCGCAACCGTTTGCATTAATTGGCGACACCCCGTGACCCCCACCACATCGGACGAGGGAGCCCGCCGTGCCAGCCACCATCCGGGACGTCGCCCGGGCCTCCGGCGTGCACATCTCCACCGTCTCCCGCACGTTCTCGGCCCCGCACCTGGTCAACCCGGAGACCCGGGTCCGGGTGCTGGCCTGTGCGGAGGACCTCGGCTACCGGCCCAACCGGGCCGCCCGGGCCCTGATCACCGGCCGGACCCACAACATCGGCCTGATCGTGGCCGACATCGCCAACCCGTTCTTCCCGCCGCTGATCAAGGCCGCGGAGGGACAGGCCCGGCACCGCGACTACCACGTGTTCGTGGCCGACACCAACGAGGACGTGGCCGCCGAGGAGGACCTGGTCCACGCGCTCGCCAAACAGGTCGACGGCGTGCTGCTGTGCAGCCCCCGGATGAGCAACAGCCTGATCGAGCAGGTCAGCCGCGAGGTCCCGGTGGTGGTGATAAACCGCCAGGTCGCCGGCCTGCCCTGCGTGATGATGGACGTCGGGCAGGGCGCCCGTTCCGCGATCGAGCACCTGCTCGGCCTCGGTCACCGGCGGATCGCGTTGCTCGGCGGCCCGCGCGGCTCCTGGACCGCCCGGGAGATGCGCCGGGCCGCCTCGGCGGCCGCCCGGGGCGGCGGCGCCGAGCTGACCCTGCTCGGGCCCAACCAACCCACCGAGACCGGCGGCGGCGCGCTCGCCGACCAGGTACGCCGCAGCGGCGTCACCGCCGTGCTCGCCTACAACGACCTGATGGCGATCGGCCTGATCGAAGGGCTGGACGCGCTGGGGCTGCGGGTGCCGCAGGACGTCAGCGTGGTCGGCGTCGACGACATCGCGCTGAGCCGGCTCACCCGCCCCAAGTTGACGACGGTGGCCACGCCGACCGCGGCCGCCGGCCGGACGGCCGTCGACATGCTGCTGCAACTCGACTCCGACGCGCCGCGTGGCGTGCGGGGCCGGGGCGCGTCGGCCGGCGACCGTCGCACCACCGCACAGGTAATGCTCCAGACCGTACTGGTCGTCCGCGACTCGACCGGGCCCGTTCCCGGTCGGGACGGCACCGGGGCCTGAGCAGGTGGCCCGGGCCCGCATAGCGGTGCGGACCCGGGCGACCCGTGGACGGCCGCCGGTGACGTCGTCGCCTCCCACAGCCGAGGAGTGAGCGCAGATGCACCCCGCAACGCCCCCCACCGCCGGCGCACCCGCCGGGCGGGATCACCGTACCCCCCTGTCCCGACGTCGATTCGTCCGCGGCCTGGCCGTCGTCGCGTTGGCCGCGCCGCTCGCGCTGGGCGCGGCCGGCTGCGGCGACGACGACGCCGCCGGCGACGGCGGCCCGGTCAAGCTCTCCGTCTTCTGGTGGGGCGGCGAGGCCCGGGCCAAGCTCACCGAGGACGCCCTGGCCCTCTACACGAAGAAGCACCCCGACGTGACGTTCGAGAAGACCTGGCAGGCCAACCAGGGCTACTTCGACAAGCTCGCCACGCTGACCGCCGGCGGCAACCCGCCCGACCTGTTCCAGATCGACGACAACTACCTGGCCGAGTACGCCGCCCGCAGCACCACGCTCGACCTGGGCAGCTACCGCGACTCCGGCAAGCTCGACGTGTCGAAGTTCCCGAAGAGCCTGCTGGAGTACGGCGTGGTCGACGGGAAGCTCGCCGGGGTGGCCGCCGGGGAGAACACCCAGGGCCTGGTCTACAACAAGACGCTGCTGACGAAGAACGGGCTGCCGGAGCCGACCACCGGGATGAGCTGGGAGGAGCACATCGCCTGGGCCGAGCAGGTGGCGAAGAAGACGAAGGTGCCCGGCACCCAGGACCCCAGCGCCGACTACAAGGCGCTCTGGGTCTGGCTGCGCCAGCAGGGCAAGGACCTGTACAAGGGCAAGGAACTCGGCTTCACGGTCGAGGACGTGACGAAGTGGTTCGAGCTGTGGAAGGGCGCCCGGGACTCCGGCGCCACCCCGACCGCGGACGTCATCCACCAGGGCAACGCCACCGACATCACCAAGCAGCTCGTGGTCACCGGCAAGGCGGCCACCTCCTGGGTCTGGGCCAACCAGATGCCGGATCTGAAGAAGAACACCAAGGACGAGCTGGGCGTGGTCGCGTACCCGGGTGACCCGAGCGCCCAGTGGGCCCGCGCCTCCATGTACTGGTCGGTGTTCAAGGGCAGCAAGCACCGCGACGTCGCGGTCGACGTGATCAACTTCCTGAACAACGACCCGGAGGCGGTCGCGCTGCTCGGCACCGACCGCGGCCTGCCCTCCAACATGGACCTGCGGGCCAAGGTCAGTGAGACCGCCACCGACCCGGCCATGAAGCAGTCCATCCAGGTCGAGTCCGAGCTGGCGCAGAAGTTCGGGCCGTCCCCGCAGGTCCCGATCAAGGGACACAGCAAGGTCAAGTCGGAGCTGACCAAGGCCGCCGAGAACGCCCAGTACGGCCGCGCCACCCCGGCCCAGGCGGCGGAGCAGTTCGTCACCGCCTGCAAAGCCGCGATCGCCTGACCCCTCGACGGAAAGGAACCGGACCCGTGGCCCTCACCACGGCGCCCGGCCGGAGCCCGCGAACCGGACCGGTCGGCCCCCGCCCCACGCGGCGCGGGGCCGGCCGGGCCCGGCTCGGCGAGGGCCTGGCAGGGTACGTCTTCCTCTCGCCCTGGCTCATCGGACTGATGGGCGTCACGGCGATCCCCATGCTGCTCTCGCTCTGGCTGAGCTTCACCGACTACGACATCCTCACCCCGCTGTCCGAGGTGCGCTGGGTCGGGCTGGCCAACTACGAGCGGATGTTCACCGCCGACCCGTCGTACTGGCACGCGGTGCGCGTCACGCTGACGTTCGCGCTGGTCGCCGTGCCGCTGAAGCTCGCCGCCGCGCTCGGCGTGGCGCTGCTGCTCAACCGCACCTGGCGCGGCGTCGGGCTGTTCCGCGGCCTGTTCTACCTGCCGTCGCTGCTCGGCGGCAGCGTCGCGCTGGCCATCGTCTGGGTCAACATGTTCAACCGGGACGGCGCGTTCAACTCGTTCCTCGCGCTCTTCGGCATCGAGGGGCTGCCCTGGGTCGCCGACCCGGACTGGGCGCTCCAGACGCTGATGGTGCTGGCGATCTGGCAGTTCGGCGCGCCCATGGTGATCTTCCTGGCCGGGCTCAAGCAGGTCCCGGTCGAACTGTACGAGGCGGCGGCTGTGGACGGCGCCGGCACCTGGCGACGGTTCCGCGCGGTCACCCTGCCCATGCTCTCCCCGGTGATCTTCTTCAACCTGGTGCTGGAGACCATCCACGGCTTCCAGGGCTTCACCGCCGCGTTCGTGCTCAGCAACGGCACCGGTGGCCCGGTCGACTCCACCCTGATGTACACGCTCAAGCTCTACATCTCCGGCTTCACCGACCTGGAGATGGGCTACGCCTCGGCGATGGCCTGGGTGTTCCTGCTGGCCATCGCGCTCATCACGGCCGTGTTCTTCAGCACCGGCCGGTTCTGGGTGCACTACTCGGACGGAGGGGACGACTCATGACCGCGGTGACCGCCGTCGCCGGCCGCCGCCGCCCGCGCAACCGGCAGGCGCTGCGCCTGGTGGTGCTCGTGGCGATCGTGGCGGTGGTGCTCTACCCGCTGATCTGGATGCTCGGCACCTCGGTCAAGTCGCCGGCCGAGATCGTCAACAACATCGGCCTGCTGCCGGCGGAGTTCACCCCCGGCAACTACGCCGAGGGCTGGACGAACTTCGACGTCAGCTTCGGCCGGTTCTTCCTCAACAGCGCCATGGTCAGCCTGCTCACCGTGGTCGGCAACGCGCTGTCCTGCCTGCTGGCCGCGTACGCCCTCGGGCGGTTGCGGTTCCGGTTCCGCAAGGCGTGGTTCACCGTCATGATCGGCACCCTGCTGCTGCCCGGGCACGTGCTGATCGTGCCGCAGTACATCCTGTTCCGCAGCCTCGACCTGGTCGGCGGCGACTGGCCGTACCTGCCACTGCTCATCCCGCACTTCCTGGCCACCGAGGCGTTCTTCGTCTTCCTCATGGTGCAGTTCATGCGCGGCATCCCCCGCGAACTGGACGAGGCCGCCAAGATCGACGGCGCGTCGCCGTACGGCGTCTTCCGGCACGTGATCCTGCCGCTGAGCCGCCCCGCGCTGGTCACCACCGCGATCTTCTCGTTCATCTGGACCTGGAACGACTTCTTCCGCCAACTGGTCTTCCTGTCCACGCTGGAGGACTACACCGTCCCGGTGGCGCTGACGCTGTTCATCGACTCGACCAGCCAGAGCGCGGTCGGCCCGATGTTCGCCATGTCGGTGCTGTCGCTGCTGCCGGTGTTCCTGTTCTTCCTCGCCTTCCAGCGGATGCTGGTCGAGGGCATCAACACCAGCGGGCTGAAGGGATGAGCGCCGAGGCCCCCCGCCGGGACTGGCGGGACACCGTGGCCGAGGCGGCCGACCTGGCGCTGCTCGGGCTCGCGGTGGCGGCGGCGTCGCTGCCGGTGCTCACGCTCGCCCCGGCCGTCGCCACCGCCTCCGCCGCGCTGCACGACCGGTCCGGCACCGGGAGCTGGCCGCCGGCCCGGACCAGCCTGACCCGGTTCGGCCGCGCCGTGCCCGCCGGCACGGCGGTCAGCGCCGTCGCGCTCGCGGTCGCCGCGCTGCTCACCGTCGACATGTGGGCGCTGGCCACCGGCCGGGTCCCCGGCGGGGGGCCCGCCCTGGCGGTCACCGCCGTCGTGGTCGCGGCCCTGCTCGGGTACGCCGGCCTGGTCGCCGTCGCGGTCGGGCGCACCGGAGGCCGGGGCTGGCGCCGCGCCGCCCGCGAGGTGGCCCGCGTCTGCACCCGACACCCCGGCGGCTGGGCCGCCGCGGCCGGGATCGGCGGGCTCGCCGCGCTGCTCGCCGCGCTCGTCACCCCGGTGGCGGTGCCGATCCTCGGCGGGTACGCCCTCGCCGCGCTGCACGCGGTCGACGCCCGACGCCGGGCGCGCGCCCACTCCGCCGCGCTCGGGCCGGAGGCGTCGTGACCGCCGGTCCCGGCGAGGAGCGGCTGGTCGTGGCCGGGGTCGAGGTGGCCCGCTACCTGGTCCGCCCCGACCTCGACCCGCGCCACGGCCCCCGGCCCTACCTGCATCCGGTGCGCACCCGCGCCGGCACCCCGGTCACCGACGCGCTCCCGGCCGACCACCTCTGGCACCTCGGCGCGTCCCTCACCGTGCCGGACGTGGCCGGCGCCAACTTCTGGGGCGGCCGGACGTACGTGCGCGGCACCGGCTACACCTGGCGGGACGACCACGGCGTCATCGCCCACACCGGCTGGCGGGAGCGGGCCGCCGACCGGCTCGACCACGACCTCGACTGGCGGGACGCCGACGGCCGGACGCTGCTGCGCGAGCACCGCCGGCTCACCGCCGCGCCGGCCGGGGACGACGCCTGGTGGCTCGACCTGTCCGCCACGTTCACGTCCGCCACCGGCGCCGACGTCCACCTGGGCAGCCCGGCCACCAACGGTCGCCCCGGCGGCGCCGGCTACGGCGGCTTCTTCTGGCGGGCGGTCGCCGGCCCGGAACCCCGGGTGTGCACCGTGGACGCGGTCGGCGAGGAGGCGGTCAACGGCTCGGCCGCGCCCTGGCTGGCGCTGTCCGGCACCGCGCCCGGCGGCGCCGCGTACACGCTGGTGTTCAGCGGGCTCGGGCCGGGCGACAGGTGGTTCGTCCGCACCGCGATGTACCCGGGCGTCTGCGTCGCGTACGCGTTCGACCGCCCGGCGGTGGTCGCCGCCGACCGGCCGCGCCGCAACCGGCACCGGGTCCTCGTCGTCGACGGCCACCTGGACCGGGCCGAGGTCGCGGAACGGATGGCGGCTCCCGTGAGCGCGAGGAGTGAGCCGGGGTTGCGAGCCCCGCAGTCGCGCACAAAGGACACACCTTGACCGGCCCGGAGGTCGCCTGCGTGGGGGAGACCATGGTGGTGCTCGCGCCCGACGACGGCGGGCCGCTGGAGCACGCCGACCGGCTGGCGGTCGGCGTCGGCGGCGCGGAGTCCAACGTGGCCATGGGCCTGGCCCGGCTCGGCCACCGCGCCGCCTGGGTCAGCCGGGTCGGCGACGACCCGTTCGGCCGCCGGGTGGTTGCCGAGATCGCCGCCGCCGGGGTGGACGTCCGCACGGTCACGGTCGACCCGGCCGCCCCGACCGGGGTCTACCTCAAGGACCCCGGCCCGGCCGGCACCCGCGTGCACTACCACCGCGCCGGGTCCGCGGCGAGCCGCCTCGGCGCGTCGGACCTGGCCGACCCGCGGCTGGCCGGGGTGCGGCTGCTGCACCTGTCCGGGATCACCGCCGCGCTCTCCGACTCCTGCCGGGAGTTGCTCGCGCACGCGCTGACCGGGCGGGCGCTGCCCGGGGCCCGGACCACGTTCGACGTGAACCACCGTCCGGCGCTCTGGCCCGCCGACCGGGCCGCGCCGGCGCTGCGCGACCTGGCCGACCGCGCCGACGTGGTCCTCGTCGGGCTGGACGAGGCGGCGACGCTGTGGGGCAGCGCCGACCCGGCCGCCGTCCGCGACCTGCTGCCCGGGCCGGAGCTGGTGGTGGTCAAGGACGGGCCGGTCGGCGCGACCGCGCTGCCGCGTAGCGGGCCGGCGGTCTTCGTGCCGACGCCCCCGGTCGACGTGGTGGAGCCGGTCGGCGCCGGGGACGCGTTCGCCGCCGGCTTCCTCGCCGGGCTGCTGCGCGACCTCGACCTGTGCGCCTGCCTGCGGATGGGGCATCTCACCGCCGCGCCTGTGCTGGCCACGCCGGGCGACACCGCGCCGCCGCCCGATGCGGCCGGGATCGCCCGGGCGCTGGCGCTGACGGACCGGGAATGGGCGGCGCCGGCGAGGCGCCGCGACGAAGGGAGCGGCACATGACCGAGCACGACTTCGCCCCGCTTTTCGGCGACGGGCGGGTCATGGTGATCCTGCGCGACCTGCCGCCGGAGGAGACGGTCCGGCTCGCGGAGCTGGCCTGGGATCTCGGCATCGGCGTGGTGGAGGTCCCGATCCGTACCCCCGCGGCGGTGCCCGCGCTGAGCGCCGCGGTCACCGCCGGACGGCGCCGGGACCGGCTCGTCGGCGCCGGCACGGTCCGCACCCCGGCGCAGGTCCGCCAGGCGATGAGCGCCGGCGCGGCGTTCACCGTCGCCCCCGGCCTGGACCTGGTCGTCGCGGACACGGCGCGCGGCTACGGCATCCCGCACCTGCCCGGCGTGGCGACCCCGACCGAGGCGCAGCGGGCGCTCGACCACGGCCTGGTCTGGCTCAAGGCGTTCCCGGCGGTCAGTCTCGGCCCGGCCTGGTTCCGGGCGGTCGCCGGGCCGTTGCCGGAGGCACGCTTCGTGGCCACCGGCGGCATCGACGCCGGCAACGCGGGCGACTTCCTGGCCGCCGGCGTACGCGTGGTGGCGGTCGGCTCGGCGCTCACCGACCCGGCGCAGCTCCCGCGCCTGGCGGCGCTCGCCACCGGCGACCCGGTCAGCTGACGGTGCGCCCGGACGTCGTCGCGGTGGTCCGCACCGCCTTGACGATCGCCGGGATCGAGCCGACCAGCAGCACCAGCGCCCAGATGACCGCCACCACCGCGAAGACCACCGCGCCCAGGTCGTCGACGACACTGACCAGGATCACCGGCACCAGGCCGTGCAGGAACTGCAACACCACGGTGCACAGCAGCGTGGTCGACGCCAGCAGCACCAGCCCCTTGTTGCGCAGGAAGCGCGGCTGCGCGGCCAGCAGCAGCCCGGCCCAGACCAGCTTGAGCAGCAGCGCCAGCCCGAGCAGCACGGCCGCGTCGCCGACCGGGAAGAACCCCCACACCGCGAGGTACGCCAGCGTGCCGAACGGGACCGCCAGGAACAGCGAGACCATCACCGTCAGCTCGACGAACGCGACGACCAGCAGCACCAGCGACACCACCAGCAGCACCACCGAGAAGACCAGCGTGGCCGCGCCCTGCACCCGGCCCTGGACCCGGTCGGGCAGCACCAGGCTCAGCGCGAACAGCCCGGTGGTCCAGAGCGCCACCACGTCGATCAGCGCCAGGTAGCCGGTGCCCCGACCGGACGGCTCGGCCACCGCGCCGACGTCGCCCAGCTCGACGCCGAGCCCGCCGGCGCTGTCCCGCAGCGCGGCGCCCGCGTCCCCGCCGCCGGTCAGCGCCGCCGCGCCCAGCTCCACGCCCACCACCAGCGCCACCGCCAGCAGCGCCAGCAGCAGGAACGGCTTCCGCAGCTCACCCATGTCGCGCCTCCCCGCAGTCGGGCCCGGTCAGGACCGGGCGAGCGTGACCGTGCACCCGCCACCTCCCGGGCACCGCAGGAGCACCTCGGTCTCCCGGTCCACCGCCACCTTCGCCACCGTCGCCCCGTCCGGGCCGGGCGTGACCTCGTCGGTGACCGTGACGTCCGCGTCGCCGGGCGCGCGGGCGGTCACCTCGAACGGCGTCGCGCCGCGCAGCACCAGCGTGCGCAGCGCACCCGGGTCGGCGACGCGCAGCCGGCAGGTGGCGCCGAACGCGACCACCACCCCGTCGGCGGTGGCGGTCGGGGCGGTGGCCGGCGGCACGCACGCCACGCCCACCGTCGCCGGGTCCACCGTGCCGACGCCGCGTCCCAGCCGGGCCAGTGGTCCCGGCCCGGCGGCCGGGTCACCCGGGCCGTCGTGCCGCCCGGCCACCGCCACCACGTAGAGCACCACCAGCAGCCCGGCCAGCGCGACCACCAGCAGCTTCTGCCGACCACTCATGGTTGGCCGACGGGGGTGAACCGGATCTGGTCGACGCCGGCGAAGTAGCGGTCGGTGCCCTGGGTCCGGCTCACCACCACCAGCGTCAGCCTGTGCGTGCCCCGGGTCAGCTCCAGCGTGCCCACCTCCACGTCGTCGGTGCGCACCACGGTCGGCGTGAAGCCGAGGAACGTGTCGCCCACCTGCCGGCCGTCGACCAGCCAGATGGTGTTCGCGTAGTCGAACGAGGTGGTGCGCACGGTGGAGAACCGCCAGGCGCCGTCCGCCGGCACGTCCACCGGCACGGTCACCCGGTCACCGACCGCCCGGCCCAGGAAGAACAGTTGCGCGTCGCCGGACCACGTCACGTCGCAGCAGTTGTCCTGCGCCACCACCTCGGCCTTCGCGGCCGTGGTGGACCGGACCTCGGCGGCGGCCACCAGCGTCTCCGCCTCCACGGTCACCGCCGCCGGCCGAGGCGGCGACGGCTGCTCCGGGCGGGTCACCAGCCAGACCGCCACGCCGGTCACCACCAGCAGCAGCACCGCCGCGGCGGCCAGCCACGGCCACGGCGTACGCTTCGGCGGCGCGACCGCCCGCACGTCGTACGTCACCCGGCCGCTGGACCGGGAACTCTCCTCCGGGGCGGTGTTCGCCGAGTACGCGAACCCGGTCATGTCGTACCGCCGGGGCGGGGTGCCGGCCGGCACGGCGAGGCGGACCAGCACCGACACCGAGCCCTGGCCGGGCACCACCCGCTGCGGCTCGGTGACCGTGAACCAGGCCCGCTGGCTGCCCTCGCCGGGCGCCACGTCGAACACCACGGTGTCCGGCGCCGGGCCCGGGTTGGACACGGTGAAGGTCAACTCCCCGGCGTTGCGGGCGTCCAGGGTGAACTGTTCGGCGGCGGCGACGACGGTCCATTCGGTGGTCATGACGACTCCTCCGGCGGCTCGTGGGGCAGGGGTGGGGGCACGGGCGCCCGGCCGACCGCGCGTACCGGCCCGGGCGGGGGCGGGTCGTCGGCCGGGCCGGCGGGTGGGTCGTGGGGCGGGCCGGCCGGGGCGGCGACCACCTCGACGGTGACCGCTGCCGGTTTCTCCGCCTCGACGATCCGGCCGATCAGCGCCAGCCGGTCCGCGGCGGCCGCCGGCACGCGCACCACCAGGTGGAACGGCCGGTCGGCCGGTTCGTCCAGCACGAACCCGGTCACCCCGGTGGCCAGCTCCAGCGCGGTGCGCATCCCGTACGGGGTGCCGCGCCAGCGGGCCAGCAGCGCGCCGTGCGCGACCAGGTCCCGCAGCCGGCCCAGCGGCAGCGGCGGCGGCGCGTCGGCGCGCGGCGCGGCGACCACGTGGTCCATCGCCACCCAGCGGGTCAGGTACGCCACGAACCCGTCCGGTGTCCGGTACGGCCCGAACAACGCGTCGACGTCGGCGAGCACCGCCTCGTCCGGTTCGTGCAGCGCCTCCATCACGTCCAGCAGCGCGCCCAGCACGCTGCCCGGGCCGGCGGCCCGCTGGTACGCGGCCGGCAGCAGCCGCTCAATCGCGGTTCGGCGCATCCTGCCGCACCACCTCGATGTCGTGCTCGCCGGAGCAGAGCAGCCAGGTGCCGGGGACGGTGACCACGTCGGCGGTGGCCTGGTTGGCGCTGGCCGTCCAGTCCTCGCCGTCACCGCTGCGGTACACGCCGCGCTCGCCGCCGGCCAGCACCAGCCGCCCGGCGCCGGACGGGTCGGCCGGCGCGGTGGCGGCGATGGCGTCGACAGGCGAGAACCGGGTCCGGTCCCGCAGCGGCAGCCCGCAGTTGACCATCACCGGCCGCCACTGCGGCTGCCCGGCCAGGGTGTCCAGCCGGACCACGCCGCCGCTCTGCGTGGCCGCCAGCGCCAGCGGCCCGCTGAACGCCAGGTCCCGGCAGGTGCCGCCGATCCAGCCGGCGGCCATCGACTGCCACTGCACGTCGGACTCGAACAGCCGGGTGCGGTGCGCGCCCTGGCCGGGTTTCTTCGGGTCCGGCTCGCCCGCGCCGCACCACAGCAGCGTGGCCGGGCCGTCGTACTGCACCGCGAGGACCCGGTTGTCCACGTTGGCCAGGCCGACGTGGCTGAACGTGCCGGGGCGGCCGGCCGCGACGGACAGGTAGACGCCGAAGCCGGCCTGCGCGGCGACCGCCACGCCGGGCGCGCCGCGCTCGGAGACGAACGACCGCACCGCGTAGAACCCGCGGTCGGCGTCGGCCGGGTCGACCAGGATCTGCAACGGCACCGCGCCGGGCAGCAGCGGCACCTCGTACAGGCCGGCGTCGGTGGCCAGCAGCAGCGCGCCGGTGCCGTCCCGGTCGATCCAGGCCAGGTCCCGCACGCCGGAGTCGAGGTCGGTGAGCAGCGTCCATGTCTCGCCCAGGTCGGTGCTCAGCCGCACCCGGGAGCCGCCGGCGTCGCGGGCGGTCACCACGGCCACCGAACCGGCCCGGGGCACCACGCCGGGGCGGGTCGGGGCGGGCGCGGGCGCCACCCGGACCACCGTCTCGTCGTCGAACCGGCCGGCCGGCTCCCAGCCCGCGCCCGCGTCGGTCGAGCGGAACAGCACCGGCCCGCGCCCGGCGTACCAGGTGTCCGGCTGGTACTGGTCCACCGCGACGGTCCGCACCTGCGCGTCCGGCGCCTCGTCGACCACGAACCGCACCGACTCGACGTACCGCACGCCCGGCTCGGCGTGCTCCAGCATCCGGTAGACGTTCGACGCGCGCAGCGGCTCGCCGAACGCCCAGCCGGTCGGGTTGAGCGTCGTGGGCAGCGGGCTGAGCGTCTGGTGCAGCCGGTCGTGGATGCGCCGGCGGACCGCGTCCACGTCCTCCTCGCGGCGCACCACCACCCGGGCCCGGACCGAGACCGCCTTGTAGCGGGCCCAGCCGGCCCGCACCGCCGTGCCCAGCGCGCGGCGGCGTTCCAGGTCGGCCTCGACCCGGCGGCGCGCCTCCTCGACCTCGTGCTCGCGCAGCACCGCCACCGGCAGCCGGCCGCCGGGGCGGGCCGCCTCCGGCACGTACGGCACCAGCACCACCTCCACCTCGCCCGGCCGGGCGAAGCTGTAGACGGCGGCCCGGGTGAACGCCCGCGCCCGCGCCACCGCGCCGGAGCCGGTGGCGAGGACCTCGAAGTCGCGGGCGGTGACCGCGCGCTGCTGGGCGAAGAACTCGTACGGCCCGCGGGCCAGCACCGACTCCAGCGACTCCAGTTCCCGGCCGCCGGTGGCCGGCAGCGGGTTCGCCACCCGCAACCCCGGCAGCGGGTCGCGCAGGCTGGTCAGCACGCCGGCGGCCACGTTCCCGGCCGGCCCGCCGCCGCACCGGTACCAGAGCCGCACCTGCCGCCCGGCCGGCGGCACCGCCGCCACCGTGGTCACCCCGGCTGTCCCCTCGTCGGCCGGGGCGCTCCCGGTGCCGCGCCCGGCGTCCGGCCCGCTCCCGGCGTCCTGCCCGCTCCCGGCGCCGGTGGCCGGGCGCAGGTCCAGCGCGGGCGCGAACGTGACCACCCCGGAGGCGCGGTCGACCAGGTAGACCCTGGCCTGCGGGCCGACGCCGGCGAAGCTGTCCACCGGCCGCCAGATCTCGTACGTGCGTCCCTCGTGCTCGCGGGCCGCGGCGCCCAGCTCCACCGAGCCGGCCGGCACCTCCACGCCGAGCAGTAGGTCCAGCGCCTCGGTGGTGCGGGTCAGCGGCGCGCGGGCGGCCCGGAACGTCTGGCCGGGCTGGCCGGTGCCGGTGCCCAGCAGCTCCGCGTCGACCGGCTCGCAGTGGTGCACGCGCACCGTCGTCTCGGTCTCGCCGGCGGGCAGCAGGGCCGGTTCGGTGGTCACGAAGACGACCGGCCGGGGGTCGGCGCCGCGGGCCGCGGCGATCCGGGTGCCGGCCGGCACCCGCACCGGGCCGCGGTCGGGGCCGGTGCGGGTCAGGCGCACGTCCGCCCAGGCCGCCGCCGGCGGGTGCCGGGTCGCGCCGAGCAGGTTCAGGAACGCCACGTACGCCTTCTCCGGCAACTGGTTCAGCCGGTAGATCATCACCTCGGTCAGGTAGGCGAACGCCTCCAGCAACGCCATCCCCGGGTCGTGCGCGGACAGGTCCGTCCAGTCCGGGCAGGAGCGGCGGATCCGTTCCCGGGCCTCGGTGACCAGGTCGAGGAAGGCGCGGTCGTCCAGGTGCGGCACCGGCAGCGTCATGGCGTGGCCTCCTCACCGGGCCGGCCGGCGGAGCTGCCGCCGGGCCGGTCGCCCGGGTCGTCGCCCGGGTCGTCGGGCTCGTCGTCGGGCGGCAGCAGGTCGACGGAGAAGACGAGCTGGCCGGGGGAGAGGCTGGCCCGCACCCGGTAGTCCAGCCGGATCACCAGGCGCCACGGGTCGTCCGGGTCCGGGCCGGCGTCCACGTCGAGCACCTCCACCCGCGGCTCCCAGCGCCGGATCGCCTGCCGCACATAGTGGATGGCCAGCCCGGCGGTGGTGTCGTCGTTCGGCGCGAAGACCAACCGGTGCAGCCGCGACCCGTACCCGGGACGCATCAACCGCTCGCCCGGCGTGGTGGACAGCAGCAGGCACAGCGCCTGGCGTACCGTCTCGTCGCCCTCGGTCATGGCGAGCCCGCCGGCCGCGGTCAACGCCAGGCCGCCGGCGCGGCCGGCGTCGAAGCCGGCGCCGACGAAGCGGAAGGCCCTCATCGGTCCGCCCCCAGGAACATCTGCCGCGGGTCGCGGACCTGGTGGTGCACGGTGCCCGGCGGCGTGCCGTCGGTGAGGCCGTCCAGGTGCGACAGCACCACCGGCTGCCGGTCCACCCGCACCCAGGCGCTGTAGCCGACCGTCACGGTCATCGTGTGCAGGCAGGGTTTGACCGTCGGGCCGTAGTTCGGGCAGGCGGTGACGTCACGTCCCACCGGGTCGGGCCGCACCAGCGCCGGCACGCCCCGCACGGTGACCCAGTGCTGCGACGGGCGGTTCGTCACCCGACCGTCGTGGCCGCAGGTGATCAACGAGTCGCGGTGGATCCAGCGCATCAGCCACCTCCGGAGGAACGGGCGAGCGTACGGGCCTGGGCGGCGGCGGTCTGCGCGTCCTCGGCCGCCGGGGCGTGCAGGAAGTCGACGGTCTTCGCGCGCACCACCATGGCCCGACCGGGCGCGGAGAGCACCAGGTCACCGGCGGCGTGCACGGTGGTCAGTTCGGGACGCAGCTCGACGAAGCTGCCCGCGTCGGTGGCCAGCCGCAGCGTGCGCCCGTCGTCGTCGATCACGATGGACTGGCCGGTGCCGGTCCGCATCGACCAGCGGCGGGACCGGCCGGAGACGATCCCCGCGTCGTACGGCTCGACGGCGCCGAACAGCGAGCCGAGCACCACGCCCGAGGTCGGCTCGCCGCCGGGCAACGCCACCAGCACGGTGTCCTCCGGGTCGGGCAGCGCGACGATCCCCTTGCCCCGGCCCGCCCCCGGACACAGCACGGCGAGCCAGCCGGCGTCCAGGTCCCCGTACGCCGGCAGCGTCACCCGGGCCCGGCCCAGCCCGTCCGGGTCGTCGACGGCGGTGACCGTGCCGAGCGTGACGGTCGCCGCCGGCGGCGCCGCGACCGGCGGCGGCTCGGGCGGGACGGTGGAGAACCGGGTCAGGTGGCCGTCCGCGTCCACCGTGTGCACCACCTCGGTCAGCACGTACACGCCGGCCACCGGCTCCGGGACGCCGGCCAGCGCGATCCGCCGGCCCGGTCGCAACGCCGGGTCGCCCTCGGCCGTGCCCTCGACCGTGACCAGCGCGGCGACCCGCGCGTCCAGCCCGGCCTGGGCCAGCGCGGCCAGCTCGTCGTCGCTGCGCCCCGGCTGGTCCACCGCGGTACGCACCCCGTCCGCGCCGACGTCGCCCGGCTCCGGGCGCAGCGGGATCCGCCGCCCGCTGCGCGCCTCGCCGGCCCGCTGCCCGAGCGGCTCGGCGCGCTGCGGGTGCCAGCCCAGCGCCGCGCACTCCGCCCCGGCCCGGTCCAGGTTCTCGACGATCCGCAGCGCGTGCACGGTCCCGCCGAGCGTCAACGGCACCGGCTCGCCGTGCCCGTCGAGGGTGAGCAGCCGCAGCCGGTCCCCGTCCACGCCCAGGTGCAGCCCGGCCCGGCCGGCCACCTCGCACAGCAGCTCCAGGTCGGTGTGCCGGTGCTGGAGCAGCCGGTCCAGGCGCGGCCCGTCGACCTCGGCGACCACCGTCAGCCCCAGCCCGGCGCACAGCTCCCCGGCCAGCTCGGCGGCCGTCACCGACTCGAACACCCGTAGCTCCTGCCGCTTGCGCAGCCGGTGCAGCGGGTCGTACGCCCGGATCCGCAGCAGCGCGGCGCCGTCGCCCGCGTACTCCACCTCGACGGCGGTCACCTCGCCGGTGAACAACGCGTCCGGGTGCCCGTCGAGGCGGACGTCGAGCGCCGCGCCGGGGCGTACCGGTGGGTCGAGGGCACCCGGGCCGGGCGCGGTGGCCAGCGCCAGCTCGCACTGCGTCGGCCGGTCCAGCCGGGCGGCGACCCGGACCCCGCGCAGCCGCGTCGGGTCGGCCAGCGGCCGGCCGTCCACGCGGACCGCCGCCGCCCGGTTCACCGCACGTCTCCGGTCGTCGCGTGGTGCGCCCCCGGCAGGCGGCCGGCGGGGTGGCCGCCGCGCGCCACCGGCGCGGGCGGGTCGGATGCGGTCACGGCGTACCTCCCGTCGTGGTGGTGGCGTCGAGCGGAGGCGTGGCGAGGACGGACGCCGGCACCGCCAGCGCGGTGCCGGCCGGAACCGTGAGCGGGTCGGCGATCCGGTTGTGTTCGGCGAGCAGCCGCCAGCGCAGCGGGGAACCCAACGCGTCGTGGGCGAGCAGGTCGAAGCGCACACCCGACCAGCCCGGCTCGGCCGCGCCGTCCGCGGCGGCCACCACCGCCGAGCCGGGCGTCACGGTCGGGGTGCTCGCCGCGGCCAGCTCCGCCTCGAAGCCGGCCTGGGCCGCCTCGGCGCTCTCCGCCACCCGGACCAGCCGTAGCCGCAGCCAGGAACGCCGGGGCGTGCCGGTGAGCGTGAACGCGTCGAAGCGTTCCGCGATCGCCGCGATCACGCCCGGCACGTTCCAGGTCTTGCCCCAGACCAGCCGGACCAGCGGCGGACGCGGCCAGCCGTGCTCGACGGCCGAGTTCTCGGCGAGCATCCACAGCGGACGGGTCAGCGCGCGGACATCGTCGGGGCGGGCCGGGGACTCCACGAAGTCGATGTCGAAGAGCAGGTCCAGCACCAGTTCGGTGCGCCCGCCGCCGGTGAAGACCAACGGGTCGTCGGCGAGGCCGGCGCCGGTGAGCGACCCGTCCGGTCCGCCGCGCGGGCGTATCCCGGCCAGCCGGGTGACCTGCACGGTCTCCGGATTGAGCAGGCAGTCGACCCGGGTGCCCGACTCGTCCACGAGGAAGGCGACGCGTTCCATCAGCCACCCGCCTGTTCCCGGTCCAGCAGGGCGTCCCGGAACCGGGCGCCCCGCGCGGCCGACGCCCGGGGCGACGGCTCGTCCGGCAGCGCCGGCCACGGGTCCCGGTGCGCCGTGCCCGGCTCGGTCGTCCCGTTCGCGCCCGTCGGTTGTCCCGCTCCGAACGGTCGCCCCGCGCCGCAGGCCCGACCCGTGCCGGTCTCATCGGGCAGGGCCGGCCACGGTTCGACCGGACGATGCCGGCCTCCGTCGTGCTCCGTCGACGCCGACGGGAGTGGTCGCCGCCACGACGGCGGCACCGCAAACCCGCCGCTTTGCACCCGGTCGGGTCCGTCGTGTCCGGCCCGTTCGGGCCCGGCCCGGTCAGGCCCGTCGACCGATCCCCGTGGCGCGGGTCCGAACGAGAGCGGAAGCACGGACTCCCGGACCGACCACCCGTCCGCCCCGGCGCGCGTCGGCCCGGCGGTGGCGTCGGCCCGGCGCCCGTCCCGGCCGCCACGACGGGAGTCGGCCGCCGCGTGTCGGCCCGGCGTCCCCGCCCGGTCCGGTCCGGCTCCACCGGGTACGTCCACCCGGTCCGCGCCCTGGTCGGGCCGTCGGGTGTCGCTCGGCGATCGGGTGTCGCCTGGCCGTCCGGTGTCGGCCGGCCACCCCGTGTCGGCCGGTTCCGCGGGATCGTTCCGCCTCGGTGTGCCGTGGTGCCTCGTGGCGCCGCCAGCGGATGCCGCGGAGACTCCGGAAGCCGCTGCGTCAGGCGCCGGTGATCCGGCAGCCGGTGATCCGGCGGTCGGTGATCCGGCGGTCGGTGATCCGGTAGAGCGGGAGCCGGCATTGGTCCGAGGGCCGGGGGACATCGCCCCGGATGCTGCCCCCGTCGGGTCGGCCCAGGCCGGCGGCATGCCCCGGCCTACCGGTGCCGTGCCGCCCGGATCCCATCCTGTCGGCACCCGGGTCGGTCCGGCACCCGCCTCCCTCGGACCCGGGCGCCACTCCGAGTCGATCCACGCCGCCCCGCCGTCCAGGTCGGAGCCGGTCACCGCCGCCGCATCCGGCCCGCCGGGCCGCCCCCCTCCACCGCCCTCCTCGCTACCACTGGACGGGACACTCGTCCCAACGCTCGGGCGCTGGTGAAGATCTTGGTAGGAAGCGGCCCCTTGGGGGGCCCTTTCGTACCAAGATCTCGGCGAGCCGAGCCGCCGGGCCACGCCGACGCCATCGGTCGGGTGCGCTCTCCACCCACGCCACAGCCGTCCCACCCGGCCCCGTCCCGCCCCGGCCCGCGCGGAACGCCCGGTGATCAAGGAGTTCGTGTCGGCGACGGGGTCAGAGCCGACGCCCACTCCTTGGTCATCGCCGACGGGCGCGGGGTGGGGGAGGTCCCGGAGGAGGCCGGGGGCGTGGGCGGCCACCAGGCGGAGCCAGTGTTCGGGAGGTTCGCCGGGGCGACGCGGCGGCAGGGCCGCCGACGGCACGCCGGGAGGCCGGTGGGCGTCGGGTGACGGGCCCGTCAGACGGTCGGCGGTGGCCCGCAACGCGCGGGCCAGCCGGTCACGCGGTCGCCGGGGCGGTCGCACTGCCGGACTCCAGCTCCAGCCCCTCGTACGCCAGGGTCAGCGCCTCGATGGCGATCTCCTGGGAGAGGGTGTTCAGGTGGGCGCCCCGCCACCGGGTCGGCCAGGCGTTGATCATGTTCCAGCGCAGCACCTCGGCGGTGCCGGCCGGGTCGAGCAGCACCACCGAGACGTTGCGCCGGTTGACCGTGCCCTTCGCCGCCGCGTTCACCCAGTCCCACAGCTCCCGGGCGTTGGTCAGGCCGAAGTGGAGCGTCACCGGCGCGTACTCGACCTGCCCGGGCACGGCACGGATGCGCTCGTTGCCGGCCTCCCGGTACGCCAGCGACGGTATCGCCACCTCGAAGCCGCTGACCTCGGTGAAGTGCCCGTTGGTGATGCCGTTGATGAGCAGCTTGAAGTGGTACGCCCGGTACGGGTCGACGGGCGCGCCCGGCTGCGGGGTGGCCGTGGTCGGCATGTCAGCCTCCGATCGTCTCGGTCTCGGTGCCGCCGGCCCACTGGCTCAGCTTGAACACCACGAACTCCGCGGGCTTGACCACCGCGATGCCGATGTGCGCCACCACCATCCCGGCGTCGCGCACGTCGGCCGGGTTGGTCTCCTCGTCGCACTTGACGAAGAACGCCTCCTCGGGCGTACGGCCGAGCAGCGCGCCGTCACGCCACACCCGGGTCAGGAACGCGCCGATGTCGCGCCGGATCGAGCGCCACAGCGTGAAGTCGTTCGGCTCGAACACCATCCACCGGGTGCCGTTGGCGATGGCCTGCTCGATGGAGATGGCGAGGCGCCGTACGTTGAGGTAGCGCCACTCGCTGGCCTCGGCGGCGAGCGTCCGGGCGCCCCAGAGCCGGATGCCCTCGCCGGCGAAGAACCGGATCACGTTGACGCCCTTGGGATTGAGCACGTCGTGCTCCGGCCGGGTGACCCGGTACGCCAGGTCGACCGCGCCGCGTACCGGCTCGTTGGCCGGCGCCTTGTGCACGCCTCGCAGCGCGTCGGTGCGGGCCCAGATGCCGGCCACGTGCCCGCTCGGCGGGGTGAGCACCAGGTCGCCGCCGAGCGGGTCGCGGACCCGGATCCAGGGGAAGTAGAAGGTGGCGAAGTCGGACTGCCGGGGCCGGTCGCCGCCGGTGCCGGGCGCGTCGTCGTCGCTGTCCTTCGGCGTACCCTCGGCGGGTTTGCCGGTGGTGGGCTTGCCGGGTGTGGCGACCCGGGTGAGCCGGGAGACGTCGGTGACCTCGGGCGGCGGGTCGCAGATCGCCACCATGGTGCGCAGCCGCTCGGCGGTGCTGATCAGCGCCTCGTGCGACACCGGGTCGTGGTAGCCGGGCGCGGCCAGGATGGCGATCTCGTCGATCGCCTCCAGCAGTTGCAGGCCCCCGCGCCGCCCACCGGTGCCGGTGAGTTGGCCGCCCTCGCCGACGTTGACCACCCAGCACCGGGTGCCGCCGTTGTCGAGGAAGCCGAAGACGGCCCGGGCCAGCGGGGTGCTCTCCAGGTGCTCGCCGTCGGCGTAGAGACGCAGGAACTCGGTCCAGCTGTTGACCGCCATCGGCCGGTCGACGTGGGCGGTGCGGTCCGGCGCGACCCCGACGAAGGCGGCCGTGCTGGTGCCGACCGGGCCGATGGGGCGGGCCCCGGAGGGCACCTCCTCGACGTAGATGCCGGGGGAGAAGTAGGTGGGCATCGGTCCTCCTCGGGAAGTCAGTCGGGGGCGGGCACGACGATCAGGTCGTCGGCGGCCGGGTCGAGCTCGGCGGTGTGCACGCGCCCCCGACCGACCAGCCGGATCCGTACCGGACGGTCCGGGGCGTCGGGGTCGTGCGGCACGCCGACCAGCCGGAACCGGCCGGTGGCGTCGGTCTCGGTGGCCTGCGCGGTGCCGACCAGCTCCACCCGCATCGCGGCGAGCGGCTGGTCCTGCGGCCCGACCACCCGGCCGTCGAGCGTGCGCATGCCGAGCTGCCGTAGCCGCAGCGGCTGGCGCACCGGCGGCGCGGTCGGCGCCGGCCGGTCGATCCGGGCCGGCACGTCGAGCAGCAGCGCCGGCCGGGGCGGCACGCCGAACGCCCGCCACAGCGCCGGGTCGCCGGCGGCCAGCACCAGCTCCGCCCGGCCGCCCCCGCTCGTGGCGGCGGCGAGCACCCGGTCCAGCGCCGGCACCGCCGCCGGCCCGCCGCCGCTGACCAGCAGCCGGACCACGAAGCGGTACGGCTCACGCGCCGCGCCACCGGCCGCGGTCTGCCGGGCCGGCCGCAGCTCCAGCGGCCAGACCGTGAGCCCGCCGGTCGGGTCGTCGCGGGGCGGGCCGACCGGGACGGGCTCACCCGCCGTCCCGGTCAGCCAGGCCGCGACGTCCGCGACGGCCGCCTCGATGGCGCCGGTCATCGCGGCGGCGTCCCCTGGATCCGGTACGCGATGGCCTCGTTCCAGACGTGCGGGTAGACGCCGATCTCGAAGTAGCGGGTGAACCTGTTGATCGGCGCGTTGGTGTGGTCGTGCCAGAGCAGCCACACCGGGGCGACGGTGAACAGCACGTAGTTGAGCGCGACCAGCGGCAGGTAGAACGGGCCGAGCAGCCGGGCCTGGAACACGTGCACGTCCTCGTGCCGTTGGATGCCGGGGCTGGACCCGGCGCAGACCGTGCCGATGGTGGTGGCGTACCGGGGTGAGACGCCCTCGACCACGTTGACCCGGCCGCTGCCGGCCGAGACGACCCGGTCGAGCTGGTGGCCGACGACCAGGTGCAGGGCCAGGTAGAGCGCGCCGGCGAACGTGTTGAGCAGGCTCCACGTGTGGTCGACCACGAAGCGGAGGATGCCCTTCGCGTCGGCGCCGTAGGTGCCGGCCGAGGCGGTCGCCCAGCCGAAGGGCGCGCCGACGAGCAGCCCGACGACGGCGCCGACCAGCAGGCCGACGGTGCCGGCGGCGGCCTGCCCGAGCACCGCGCCGAAGACGATCTGCGCGGCGGCGCTGAGAATGCCGAAGACCATGGCGGACACCTCCCTCAGACCCAGGAGCGGACGAAGCGGGGCTCGTGCCCCTGGGCGAGCTGGGTCGGCGACGCCTGCGTCGCCTGCCGGTTGCCCGGGGGCAACTGGTTGATGCCGAGCGCGGCGGAGAAGATGACCAGGCCGTTGAAGAACGCGATGATCCACTTCTCCGGACCGGCGTCGTCGGCGAACGCGGCGGTCAGGTACGACAGCAGGAGCGCGACGCCCAGCGCGATCCACTTGCGCGCCTTGTCGCCGCTCGGCCCGATCAGGCCGCCGATGACGTTGGTGGCGAGCAGGGTGGCGGCGCTGGCGCCGGTCAGGCTGCCCAGGGCGGCCCAGGTGAAGAGATCGTTCACGGCGATCCCCCTTTTCGACGGTGCGGTGGTGCGGTCGGGGTTCGGTGGTGCGGCGGCCCGGGGATGGCGTCCACGGGTTGCGCCCGGTGCGCGGTGGGGGACCGGCGGGTCGCCGCCGGTGCGGCGGGAAAGCCGGGGCCGGGGCCGGGGCCGGGGCGTCGGTGACCCAGGTCGGGGCAGAGGCCGGGTGGCCGGGGTCGAAGCGGGGCGTCGGTGGCCGGTGGCCTGGGGTCGGAAGGTCGATGGCCGGTGCGGTCGGTGGCACTCAGGTCGGCCGGTCGGCCGGGGGCGTCGGCGCGGGGGTCGCGGTGGGCGCGGGGGTCGTCGAGGACGCGGGCGGCGCCCCGGCCGGGCCGCCCCGGGAGCGGCGCCGCAGCAGGACGACCACCACCACCGCGGCGACCACCAGCAGCCCGACCGCTCCGCCGACGACCGGCAGCCAGGGGAAGGAGCCACCCCCGGTCACGGCGGCGACCGCGCTGGCGGATGGCGTCGGTGGGGCCTCGGCGACGGCCCGCAACTCGGCCGGCTTGGGCTGGTTGGCGACGACCTGCCAGCTCACCGAGCGCCCGTTGACCGTCCCGTTGCTGTCCAGCACCCGGCCGGGGAACGTCACGGAGATCTCGAACGCCATCAGGGTCATGAACGCCTGCTGATTCCGGGGATCTTGTTCGGCCACCTTTCCGCCGTATTTCTTCGGGTCCAGCGGAAGGGAGAAGCGATAGAGATCGCCATCCCGGACAAGATTCACACTCTCGCTGGTGAATTGTGACAGCGGTGTTTTTCGGTAGGCGATCTGAATGCCGTAGGAGGTGGCGTCCTCGTACCGGCTCTCGGTGCCGACGGGGAGTGTGGGAATGTTCTGCCGGAGTTCGGCGAAGGCCGCCGCGACGTCCGGGTTGCGCTGCTTGAGCACGGACTTCTGGGCGGTCAGCAGGAGCTGGCCGGAGACCGTGTCGTCGGGGTTCACGGTCAGCCCGAGGTTGAGCTGCATGCAGCCGCTCAGCGTCGCCACAAGGGCGAGACACACCGCGAGGCGGAATGCCCGGCTGCGGCGGAGTCTCGTATTCATGGTCCCAGTGTGCGCGGTCGCGCCGTGGCCGGCAGTCAGCGATCAGCCGCCGCTTTGTCGCCGATCTTACCGGCCACCTCTCCCATTCGGACGACCCCGGGAACGTGCGCGATCGATATCCTGAAAGGTTGTCACTCCGCCTTTCCCGGCGCCGGCTCCGCCGACGTGATCCGGAAGACCGGAATGCCGGCGGCCACCTCCAGCGTCACCCAGGTCCGGGGGGCCGAGCCCGGCGGCGTGCTGCCGGGCGGCGAGCCTGTTCCACACCCGGCCGCCCCGGTACATCCACCGCACGTGCCGTCGCCACAGTCCCGTACGCATGAGCTGTCCCCTTCCTCTCCGTCCATCTCCATTCCGGACCGGCGCGGACGGCGACGACCAGGGTCGATCGGCACCCGACGCGCCGATCTTGCGGTTCCTGCCCCGACAAAGCGGCTGAACCACCCGAAGCGCGGGCCGGAACCGCAAGATCGCGCGCGGGGTGCGGGCCGGTCCCGCAGGATAGGGCCGGGTGGAACGGGAGGCGGGGATGAGCGGGGTACGCGAGGGCCGGCGGCGGGTCGGCCCGGCGGTACGGACGGCGGCCGGGCGGCTGCGGCGGGGCTGGCTGCCGGTGGTCGAGGCGACGCTCGCCGCCACCGTCGCCTGGATGCTCGCCACCCGGCTGGTCGGGCACCCACAGCCGTTCTTCGCGCCCGCCGCCGCGCTGATCGTGCTCGGTCAGGCGCGGGGCCAGCGGATCCGCCGGGCGGTGGAGGTGGTGCTCGGCGTGGCCGCCGGCGTGCTCGTGGCCGACCTGGTGGTCCAGGCGCTGGGTCCGCGCACCACCTGGACCGTGTTCACCGTCATCCTGCTCACCGTCGCGCTGGCGGTGGCGGTCGGCGCCAGCTCGGTCACCGTGGTGCAGGCCGCGGTCTCCGCGCTCTACCTGGTGGTGGTCTCGCCCCCGACCGAGTCGCTGATCCCGTTCCGGTTCGTCGACGCGCTGATCGGCGGCGCGGTGGCGGTGGTCGCCAGTCAGCTCGTCGACGCCCGCCGGCCGCTCGCCCCGCTGGTGGCCGAGTTCCGGCACACGTTCACGGAGCTGGCCGGCGTGCTCGACGAGATCGCCGACGCGCTCGACCACGCCGACGACGAGGCCGCCCTGGCCGCGCTGGACCGGGCCCGGCACGCCGACGCCGGGGTGGAACGACTGCGGGACGCGGTCCAGGCCGCCGGCGAGGCGCTCCGGCTCAACGTCCGGCGTCGCCGGCACCTCGGCCGGCTGCGCTCCGTGACCGGTTCGATCCGGCAGATCGACTACGCGGTGCGCAACGTGCGCGTGCTGGCCCGGGCCGCGGTCACGGTCACCCGCGGCGACGCGCCCGTCCCGACCGACCTGGGCGCCGCCGTACGCACGCTGGCCGCCGCCGTCCGCGCGGCCGGCGACGCGCTCGCCGCCGACCTCAACGGTGCGGAGGAGACCGCCGACGGGCACGCCGCCCGGGCGGACGCGGCGGCGCTGGCGGCGGTACGGTCGGTCGGCCGGCTCTTCGCCGCCGGCCCGACGCTGCCGCTCGCGCTGGTCATCGGGCCGGTCCGGGCCACCGCCATCGACCTGCTGCGCGGCGTGGGCGTGGACGACGACGCGACGGTGCTCAGCCGGGTCGACGCGGCGGTCACCGGGCCGGAGCGCTGAGGGTGCCGCCGGCGGCGGGTGGCCCGGAACGGCGGGACCGGCCGCTGACCGTCGCCGCTCAGGCGCTCTCCCGGGTCACCAGCGTGGACGCGAAAGCGGTGCTCGGCGCGACCGGCGCCCGGGTCAGCACGGCGGTGGCCGCGGCGGTGGCGATCCGGTCGACCGGGTGGGTCGCGGTGGTCAGCGCCGGACTGCTCATCGCCGCGTACGGCAGGTCGTCGAAACCGCCGACCGCCACGTCGTGCGGCACCCCCAACCCGTGCCCACGCAACGCGGCGATCACCCCGAACGCGGTGGCGTCGCTGGCCGCGAAGACCGCGTCCAGGTCCGGCCACCGGCGTAGCGCCGCCAGCGCCGCCGCGCCGCCCCGCGCCGCGGTGAAGTCACCGGTCACCAGCCGCTCCGGCGACCCCGCCTCCCGCATCAGCTCCCGGTACGCGGTCACCGACCGCTCCGCGCAGGTCAACCAGCGCGGGCCGGTCACCATGGCGATGCGGCGGCGGCCGGTGGCGTACAGGTGGCCCAGCACCGCGCCGGCGCCGGCCGCGTTGTCCACGTCGAACGACGGCACGGTCGCCGAGCCCTGGCCGATCGAGACGACCCGGCCGCGCAGCCGGGCCGGCACCGCGTCCAGCGCCGCCCGCGTGGTGTTGACCAGGATCACCCCGCAGACGCCCCGGTCCGCGCCGAGCCGGCCCAGGCCGGACGGGTCGTCGAGCGGCAGCCACTCCAGCGCCACCCCGATCCCGTGCGGCGCGCACACCCGCGACGCGGCGCTCACCACCCGGTGCACGTACGGGTCGTCGAAGACCGCGTCGGTCCGGCCCACCACGGCCACCACCAGCCGGACGCCGGCGCCGCGCACCAGCGCCCGGGCGGTGACGTCCGGCACGTAGCCGAGCTGGTCGGCGGCGGCGCCCACCCGGGCCCGGGCCTGCGCCGAGGCGAACCCGTAGCCACCGAGCACCCGCGAGGCGGTGGCCCGGGACACCCCGGCGGCCCGGGCCACGTCGTCGAGCGTGGCGGGTCGTGCGGTCGGCGTACCCATGTGCGCATCATGCCCGGTCCGGACCGGGCATGGTAAGGGGTGGGAGCGCTTGTGGTGGTAGCGCTCTCAGGTGTGCGATGGTCGTCGGGAACCATTCGGGGAAGGGACTACCGCACCGTGAGCAACGCCCTCGACGCGCCGGCCGCGTCACGGCCACCGGCCTTCCGGCCGGTGCTGGCCGCCCGCAACGGCGTCGCCGTCGTCTTCGCCCTCAACGGGCTCGCGATGGCCAGCTGGTTCTCCCGGGTGCCGGCGGTCCGGGAGGCGCTCGGCCTCAGCCCGAGCCGGCTCGGCCTGCTGCTGCTCTGCATGTCGGTCGGCGCGCTGCTGGCCATGCCCGCCGCCGGTCTGGTCACCCAGCGGATCGGCCCGGCCCGCACGGTGGTCGTGGCGACCGTGCTGGTCGCGCTCGGCATGACGGTGGCCGGTCTCGCCACCGGCCTGGCCGGCTGGGCGGTCGGCGTCGGGCTCGGGATCGCCGCGTTCGGCTTCGGCTCCGGTCTGTGCGACGTGGCGATGAACGTCGAGGGCGCGGTCGTGGAGAGGCGGATCGGCCGGACGATCATGCCCCGCTTCCACGCCGCCTGGAGTCTCGGCTCGGTGGCCGGGGCCGGGCTCGGCGCGGGGGCGGCCCGGCTCGGCGTGCCGATCGAGGTGCATTTGCCGGTCCTGGCGGTGCTGATCCTGACCGGCACGCTGCTCGGGGCGCGGGCGTTCCTGTCCGCGCCGGCCGAGTCGACGGGCGCGGGTGAGCCGGCGGCCCGGCGGCGGGCGCTGCTGACCGCCTGGCGGGAGCCGCGCACCCTGCTGGTCGGCCTGCTGGTGCTGGTCATGGCGTTCACCGAGGGCAGCGCCAACGACTGGCTGGCGGTCGCGTTCGTCGACGGGTACGGCGTCGACGAGGCGGTCGGCGCCGCGGTGTTCGGCGTGTTCGTGGTCGGTATGACGCTGGGCCGGACCCTCGGCACGATCGCCATCGACCGTTGGGGACGGGTGCCGGTGCTGTTCGGCACCATCGGGCTCGCCGCCGTCGGCGCCGCCCTGGCCGTGCTGGCCGGCTCCGGTCCGCTGGCCGTGGTCGGCGTGGCGTTGTGGGGGATCGGCGCGTCGCTCGGCTTCCCGGTCGGGATGAGCGCCGCCGCCGACGACGAGGAGAAGGCCCCGGCCCGGGTCAGCGTGGTCGCGGTGATCGGCTACACCGCGTTCCTCGCCGGGCCGCCGCTGCTCGGCTTCCTCGGCGACCACCTCGGCGTGCTGAACGCGCTCGGCCTGGTGCCGCTGCTCCTGCTGCCCACGCTGGCGCTGGTGCCGGTGCTGCGTGCGCCGGCCGGAGCGGACCGGCCGGCCCGCTGAGCGGCTCAGCCGACTCCCACTGCGCTCCCAGGCCCCTGCCAGTCGCGCGTGCTGCACTGGACTCCGACGCCGAGGAGAGGAGGCGGGCATGGGCTGGTTCAGCCGACGGGCCGCCGAGCCGACAACGCCGACGAAGCTCGACCGCGAGGCGAACCGGGAGGATCTGGCGCAGCTGGAGGCGTTCGTGGCCAGCCGGCGCGGGGTCGAGTTCTATCTGGAACCGGAGACCACCGCCACCGACACCACGGTGGTCGCCATCGCCCACGACGGGGAGTGGATCCGCCGCCGCACCGGCTCGCCCCGGGTCGCCGGCAAGATCGCTCAACGGCACGCGGTGCCGCTCTACGAGGCGGCCCGCACCGGCTACCCGGAGCGGATGCGGGCCTGGAACCGGGCGCACCCGGAACGCCACGCACGCTGACCTGCGGGCCGGCCCGGCCCAGGCGGGAGGGGTCCGCGCCAGGGGCGGTGCGCTCCGGGCCGGTCCGCGCCGGACGGGTCCAGGCCAGGGGCGGTGCGCTCCGGGCCGGTCCCCGCCGGGTCATTGCGGTCGCCGGGTCATCGCGGTCGCGGGGTGTGCCGGCGGCCCCTCACTCGCCGAGCGCGGCGCGGGCCTGGTCCCGGCCCAGCGGCTCGTCGTGCGCGGAGACGTACCACTCGACGTGCTCGGAGAGCAGGCTCCGGGCCAGCGCCAGATCCGGCCCGTCGGTCGGGCCGCGCTCGTGCAGCGGCGGCGGGTACCAGCAGTCGCCGAGCAGCAGCACCCGGGAGTCCGGCACCAGCACCACCGTCGAGTCGGGGGCGTGCCGGCCACCGACGTGCCGCAGCACCACGCCGGTGGGCAGCATCAGCTCGTCGGTGAACGTGCGGGTCGGCGGCAGCACCGCGAAACCGTCCCAGTCGTCCACGGCGAGCGCCCGCGCCCGGTAGCTGGGCCCGAGCCGCGGCTCGGCGCGGACCCGCTCCCGCAGGTGACGGTGGCTCCACGGGCGGGCCGCCTCGGCGCGCAACGGCGCGACCCCTGCCTCGTGCCCGACGATCTCCACGCCCGGCCAGGCGCAGGCGCCCCAGACGTGGTCCCAGTGGTGATGGGTGTAGACCAGCCAGCGTGGCTCCGGCAGCCGGGCGGCGGCGATCCCGGCACGGATCTCCCGGGCGTGCGCGGGACTGTGGCCGGCGTCGACGAGCACGCTGCCGCGATCGTCGGCGACCACCGCCACGGTGGGCCGCACCGCGCCCGGGTCGGGGTCGCCGGGGAACAGCCAGACCCGGTCGGCCAGGTGGCGCAGCTCCATGGCGGGATGCTATCGCCGCCCGCCCCCACCGGCTGCCCCGTCAGCCGGTGAACGCGGCCGTCAACGCGTACCCGACGAAGGCCGCGCCGAGCCCGGCGACCACACTGACCAGCACATTCGCGTACGCGTGGAGACGCGCGCCGGTGCGGGCCAGCCGCAGCGTCTCGTAGCTGAGCGTGGACCAGGTGGTCAGCGCGCCGCAGAAGCCGGTGCCGACCAACGCGGTCACCGCGGGATCGGCCGGCACCGCCAGCACCGCGCCGAGCAGCAGCGAGCCGGCCACGTTGACGGTCAGCGTGCCCCACGGGAACGCGGAGTCGTGCCGGGCCTGCACCGCCCGGTCGGTGAGGTAGCGCAGCGGAGCGCCGAGCGCCGCGCCGAGCGCGATCCAGAGGACGGTCACCGGGCCTCCCCGTGCCGGTTGGCCAGCAGCCGGCCGGCCACCACGTCCCCGGCGGCGACCGCCAGCAGCGCGGCGAGCACGGTCATGGCCAGGTAGACCAGCGCCGTGCCCGGCGCGCCGGCGGTCACCAGACGTTGCGCGTCGACCGCGTACGCGGAGAACGTGGTGAACCCGCCGAGCACGCCGACGCCGAGGAACGGCCGGACCAGCGGCCCGGCCGGCCGGGCGGTGAGGACCGCCATCAGCACGCCGATCAGCAGGCAACCGGTGACGTTGACGCCGAACGTGGCCCAGGGGAGACCGGTGGGCGGGTGCGGCGCGGCGGCCTGCGCGCCGGCGCGGGCCAGTGCGCCGAGCACGCCGCCGGCGGCGATCACGCCGAGCACCGCCGCCGGGTGCGCGGTCAGCTCCGTCCGGTCGGCGGGTACGCAGAGATCGACGTCCGGATCGACGCGGGACTCGGGCGGTCGTCTCACGGTGCCTCCCACCAGGACGGGCATCACTGGCAGGGACCGTTGGCGTGGTCGCGGTTCTCCCGGCGCCTCCCGGGACGGCGGGCCCCACCGCCGACTCCCCGAGCATAACCCGCCCTGCCCCGCCCCACCCCGACCCCGCGCCTCCTCGTCGATCTTGCGGTACCGGCCCCGGCAAAGGGCGCGAACCGCCCGCGCGAAGGGCGGTAACCGCAAGATCGGCGAGGAGGTGGCGTTGACCTGGCAGGGTGGGCCGTACGGGCGTACGGTGAGCGGGTTCCCGCCCGGCGCGGCGGCGTCGGGCCCGTCGCGCAGGAGGCAACCGTGCAGGACCGCACCCCTCGTCCGGACGAGCTGGATCCCGCCGAGCGGATCGGCGTCGACGAGCTGCGGGCGCTCCAACTGGACCGGTTGCGCCACTCGCTGCGGCACGCGTACGCGCACGTGCCGCACTACCGGCGCGCGTTCGACGCCGCCGGCGCCCACCCCGACGACGTCCGCGACCTGGCCGACCTGGCCCGCTTCCCGTTCACCGCCAAGGCCGAGCTGCGGGAGAACTACCCGTTCGGCATGTTCGCCGTGCCCCGGGAGCGGATCGCCCGGCTGCACGCCTCCTCCGGCACCACCGGACGCCCCACCGTGGTCGGCTACACCCGCGCCGACCTGGACACGTGGGCCACCCTGATGGCGCGCTCGATCCGGGCCGCCGGCGGCCGGCGCGGCGACCGGGTGCACGTCGCGTACGGGTACGGCCTGTTCACCGGCGGCCTGGGCGCGCACTACGGCGCCGAGGAGTTGGGTTGCACGGTCATCCCGGTCTCCGGCGGCATGACCGAGCGGCAGGTCATGCTGATCCGTGACCTCGAACCGGAGGTCATCATGGTGACCCCCAGCTACATGCTGGCCATCGTGGACGAGATGGAACGCCAGGGCGTCGACCCGCGCGCCACCTCGCTGCGGGTGGGCGTCTT
This sequence comes from Micromonospora sp. NPDC049240, assembly GCF_040647835.1. NCBI lineage: Bacteria > Bacillati > Actinomycetota > Actinomycetes > Micromonosporales > Micromonosporaceae > Micromonospora > Micromonospora sp. NPDC049240. The sequence goes on along the minus strand of NZ_JBEZCX010000003.1, from coordinate 159,709 downwards.
CGGGGCCGAGCCGTGGACCGAGGACATGCGCCGGGAGTTGGAGCAGCGGCTGGACCTGCACGCGCTGGACATCTACGGCCTGTCCGAGGTGATGGGCCCCGGCGTGGCGGTCGAGTGCGTGGAGACCAAGGACGGCCTGCACCTGTGGGAGGACCACTTCTACCCCGAGATCATCGACCCGGTCACCGGCGCGGTGCTGCCCGACGGCGAACGCGGCGAGCTGGTGCTGACGTCGCTGACCAAGGAGGCGATGCCGGTGGTCCGCTACCGCACCCGTGACCTCACCCGGCTGCTGCCCGGCACGGCCCGCCCCATGCGGCGGATCGAGAAGATCGCCGGACGCACCGACGACATGATGATCGTCCGGGGGGTGAACGTCTTCCCGACCCAGATCGAGGAGCTGATCCTGCGGGCGCCCGCGCTGTCGCCGCACTTCCAGTGCGTACTCGACCGGCAGGGACGGCTGGACACCCTCACCGTCCACGTCGAGCGCCGTGCCGGCGCCGCGGTGGCCGACGCGGAGCGGGCCGGGGCGGCCCTGGTCGAGCAGGTCAAGAACACCATCGGCGTCTCCGTGGCGGTCCGGGTGATCGAGCCGGACGGGGTGGAGCGCTCGATGGGCAAGATGCGCCGCATCGTCGACCAGCGGCGGGAGCGCTGAGATGACTGATGACGGCGGGCGTACCGCGGCCCACGACATGTTCGACGCCGATGTCGCCTCGACCGGGCTCGGCATCGAGCTCGTCTCGGCCGGCGACGGCGCGGCAGTGGCCCGGATGCGGGTCACCCCGGCGATGCTCAACGGGCATGCGATCGGCCACGGCGGTTTCGTGTTCCTGCTCGCCGACACCGCGTTCGCGCTGGCCTGCAACAGCCACGGCCCGGCCACCGTGGCCGCCGGGGGCGAGATCACCTTCCTGCGCCCGGTGCGCGCGGGCGACGTGCTGGACGCGTACGCCACCGAGCGGGTCCGGCACGGCCGCAGCGGCATCTACGACGTCACCGTGCGACGCGGCGACGAAGTGGTGGCCGAGTTCCGGGGACGCAGCCGGGTCATCGCCCGCGACTGAACCCCGCCCCCGCCCCCGCCCCGGCCACTTCGCCGATCTTGGACTAGTGGCGCCAAGGTATGTCGGTTCACTCCTGGTATCGGAAGTGCCACTACTCCAAGATCGATGGAACGGCGCGCGTGGCGCCACCGGACGCTTGCCGGGCGCGACTGCTTCGGCCGCTGCCCGGGCCGGAGTGGCCCCGTGCCCGCTCCGACCCGGACGCGACCGTCAGGCGGCCAGCCCGAGCGCGGCGTCGGGCGGCGTCGGTGTTCGCCGGCCCCGGTCCGCTCGTTCGGGCGGGCCGGTCACCCAGCCGACCCGTGCCGGGCCGCCCGGTATGACCCGCGCCGGGCCGTCAGGTGCGACCCGTGCCGGACCGACCGCTGCGACCTGCGCCGCACCGCCCGGCCTGTACGGGGCCGGGGAACCCGTTCCGGTCCGCCTGTCGCCGCTGACCGGAGCGTCCGGTCGCCCGATGCTGACGGCGCCGTTCCGTCGCCCGGCGCCGGTCGGAGTGTCCTGCTGCCCGAGGGCGGCCGGCGGGTTGCGCTGCCCGATCTCCCCCCGTGACGGGTCGGCCCGGGTGCCGGCCGCGTCGGCGTACCCCGATCGCTCCGTCGCCGACCGGAGTTTGCCGGCCCCGTCCGGTCCGGACGGCGGGACGGGTGCCGGTCGGGCCCCTCCACCCGACCGGCGCGCCCGCCCCACCCCGAGCGGGCAGGTCACCCGCTCCTCGGCGTCCCACCCGGGGACGCCGGCCTCCACCGGCGCCGGCAGGCGTGCGGCGGGAGCCTTGCCCGGCCGATCGGCCACCTGGCGCACCACGCCGACACCCGGACGGCCGCTGATCCCCCGGTCAGCGACGCCGGCCCCCGTGCCGATACCCGGACGGCCGCTGATCCCTCTGTCAGCGACGCCGGCCCCCGTGCCGACGCCGGCCCCCGTGCGAGCCCCCCGCCCGAGGCCGGTTCCCGTCCGGGTCCAGGCTCCCCACCCGACATCGGTTCCCGCCCCGATGCCGAACCCGGCGTCGACGCGCGCTTCGACGACCGCGCCGGAGCGCGCGACGGTCGCCGGCCCAGGGGTGGCCCCGGACCGGACGGCGACGGGTACGCCGATGCGGTCGGCGCGGATCGCCGGCACCGGCCCACCGCTGGTCAGCCGGCGGACGAAGTCCGCCCGCACCGCACGCGGCAACCGGTGCGCGGCCACCCGGGCCACCACCGGCTCGACGATCGTCCAGCCGCCCGAGCCGCCCGAGCCGCCCGAGCCGCCCGAGATGCGCGAGCCACCCGATGCGGCGGCGCTGCCCGAGCCGATACCGGTGCGCCGGACGCCCACGCCCGCTCCGGTGTCCGAACCAGCCCACTCGCGCGCACCGCCCGGCACGGTCCCGTCCGCGCCCGCGTTTCCGTCGCCTCCCGGTACGGCGCCGGCGCCGGTACGGCGGAGCAGGCCGGCCGCGGCCAGGGCGCGCAGCACCGGCCCGGCCTGGCCGGCCGGCCAGGCGAGCATCCGCTCGACGGTCGCCGTGGTGACCGGGCCGCCGACCACCGCGCCCGCCATCAGCGCCGCGCGCTGCGCGCCGTCCAGCCGGTCCAGCCGGGCGTCCACCAGCCGGCGGACCGGTGCGGGTACCCCGGCCGGCTCATCCTTCGCCGCGTCGGCCGCCGCGTACGCGTTCGCGACGGCCGGGTTGCCGCCGACCAGCGGCAGCAGCGCGGCGGCCAGCGCGGCGGGCCGGCCGGTCCGGTCCAGCAGGTGTCGCAGCAGGCGGCCGGTGTCCCGCGCGCCCAGCGGCGGCAGCCAGATCCGCAGCCGCCGGGCGACCGGCGCCGGCCGCGGGTCGGCGTGGCCGGCGCCGTGGGTGGCGACCACCGCGAGCGCCAGCCCGCGGTCGCCGGCCGCGGCGTACAGCTGGCCCAGGAAACGGTGCAGTGCCGGCGCGGCCCGGTCCAGGTCGTCCACCGCCACCACCACCGGGCTTCCGGCGGCCCGGTCGAGCAGCAGCTCGCGGGCGGCCACCGCGGCCCGGGCCGCCGCTGCGGCGTCGCGCGGCGCGGCGAGGAACGCGGCCAGCGCCGGGCTGGTCGCGGCCCATCCGGCCGCGCCCGGGGCCGAGCCGGGCAGCGGGCGTACGGTGGCCGGTCGGTCGGTCGCATCCGGGGTGACCAGCGCGCGGACCAGGTCGGCCAGCGGTGCCAGGTCCCCCTCCGGGTACGGCGGGCAGTGCGCCACGCACCAGCGCACCGCTGTGCCGTCCACGCGCGTCACGGCGCGGGTCAGCTCGTGCAGCAGTCGGCTGCGGCCACTGCCGGGCGGCCCGGTCACGGAGATCCACCGTGGCCGGCGTTCGCGCAGCGCCCGGGTCACCGCGTCGGCCGCGCCGGCCAGTTCACTCCGGCGGCCCACCAGCGGGCCACGGTGTCGGGCCGGCCGGTACGGGGACACCCCGGTCACCCGCCAGACGTCCAGCGGCAGCGTCTTGCCGGCCATCGTCGCGGTCGCGAGTGGACGCTGCTCCACGAGGCCGGCGACCGCCCTTCGGGTGACCGGGCAGACGACCACGCCGCCCGGCGGCGCGTACTCCTGGAGCCGGGCGGCGGTGGTGATCACCGCGCCGCTGGCCGCGCCGTGGCCGCCGTCGCGGGCGCCGGTCAGGTCCACCAGCACCTCGCCCGTCGCCACGCCGACCCGCACCCGCAGCCGGGCGTCGCCCGGCGACCGCCGGTCCAGCGCCGCCTGGATCTCCAGCCCGGCCCGCACCGCCCGGTACGCGTCGAAGCCGTCGCAGCCGGGCGCGCCGAACAGCGCCATCACGGCGTCGCCGACGTACTTCTCCACCACGCCCCGCCACCGGCGCAGCACGCCGGAGACGGTGCCGAAGTAGACCCGTTGCAGCGTCCGCACGTCCTCCGGGTCGAGCCGTTCCACCAGGCCGGTCGAGCCGACGATGTCGACGAAGAGCACCGTGACGGTGCGGCGTTCCTCCGGGACCGGCCAGAGCGCCGCGCGGGCGGCTTCCCGACTCGCCACGGGCGTGGTGATCACCATCGCACCCACCCTTTCCCTGGTCCGGTGCCCGACGACCTCCGGACACTTTCACCACCGGGCCCTCGGGGGATCGGTAGGACGACGTATGTCGGCCACGCGCAACCGTTAGTCGTGTTGTCGACGCGGGAGGTACCACAGGGCCCGCAACGCCGTAGAACAGTGCGGGGACCTGTGACTAGGCTGCCTCCCATGGCCAGCGACGTGGACTCCGCACCGCTCGTCGGCCGCGCCGGGGCCGTGGCGACGCTGCGCTCGGCGCTGCTCGACGACGTCGCCCCGGGGCACACCGCGGCGGTCTTCCTCACCGGCGAGAGCGGGGTGGGCAAGACCCGGCTGCTGAGCGAGGTCGGCGAGCAGGTGCGGCAGGCCGGCGCGCTGGTCCTCACCGGCACCTGCCTCGACATCGGCGACGCCTCGCCGCTGCACCCGGTGCGCCAGGCGCTGCGGCGGCTCGACGCCGATCTGGCCGAGGCGCGCACCACCTCGGCGGTCCGGGGCCTGTTGCAGGTGTTCGACGAGGAGACCCCCGGCCCGGACGGCGCGGGCGCACTGCTGGAACGGGTCGCCCAAGGGCTGCACCTGGTGGCCGGTGGCCGGCCGCTCGTGCTCGTGCTCGACGACCTCCAGTGGGTCGACCGGAGCACCCGTCAGCTCCTGCTCTATCTGCTCGCCGGCCTGGGCGACCTGCAACTGTCCGTGCTGGCCGCGATCCGCGCGGAGTCGCTGCGGGGCGCGCACCCGCTGCGCCGGGTGCTCGCCGAGCTGCGCCGGTTGCGTTCCGTCCAGGTGGTCGACCTGCTCCCGCTGGACCGGGCCGGCACGGACGAGCTGGCCGCCGCGATCGTCGGCGCGCCGCTGCCGCCGGAGGCCGCCGACCAGCTGTGGCAGCGCAGCGGCGGCAACCCGTTCGTGGTGGAGGAGCTGGCCCGCGACCGGCGGGACGGTCGCGACGGCCTCTCCGACACGCTGCGTGAGGTCTTCCTGGGCCGGGTCGACGCGTTGCCCCAGCCGGCGCACGCCGTGGTCCAGGCGGTCGCCGCCGGCGTCGAGCCGGTCGAGCACTGGCTGCTGGCGCAGGTGGTGCGGTTGCCCGAGGACGAGCTGCTCGACGCGGTGCGCGAGGCGGTGGCGCACCGCCTGCTGGTCGGCGCCGACGACGGCTACCGGCTACGGCACCGGCTGGTCGCCGAGATCCTGGCCGGCGAGCTGCTGCCCGCCGAGCGGGCCGCGCTGCACCGCCGCTACGCCGAGGCGCTCACCGCCGCCCCGGCCGAGCTGCACCAGGCCCGGCTGGCCCACCACTGGCGGCAGGCCGGCGAGCCGGCCCGGGCGCTGCCGGCGGCGATGGCCGCCGCCCGCGAGGCAGAACGGCTGCACGGGTACGCCGAGGCGCACCGCCACTGGTCGACCGCGTTGACGCTGGCGGCCACGCCGGCCGCGGTGCCGCCCGACGGCGGGCGGCCGGCACCCGTCGAGGTGGACCGCGCCGAGCTGCTCAGCCACGCCGCGGAGGCCGCGCACCACAGCGGCGAGCACGCCCGGGCGCTGACCCTGCTGGCGGAGCTGTCCGCCGACCCGGCCGGCCCGCCGCCCTGCGCGTTGCACATCCGACGGGCCCGCTACCTGGCCGCCGCCGGCCGGTCCGCGCCGGCCGAGGAGGAGTACCGGCGGGTGCTCTCCGCCGCCGACTGCTTGCCGCACGAGCGGTGCACCGCCGCCGCCCGCCGGGCCGAGCTGCTGCTGCACCTGGGGCGCTACGCCGAGGCCGGCGAGCAGGCCCGGGAGGCGCTCGACCTGGCCGCCGGCGTGCCCGGCTGCACCTCCGAGGTGGTGCTGGCCAGCTCCGCGCTCGGCTTCAGCGAGGCGTTCCTGGGCGACCCGGCGGACGGGCTGACGGTGATGCGCCGGGCGCTGGAGACCGCCGAGACCTCCGGCCGCCCGGAGGACGTGGCCTGCGCGTACCTGCACCTGGCGGAGCTGCTCACCGGGCCGCTCAACATCCTGGAGGAGGGCGTCGTGGTGGCCCGCCGCGGCGCCGAGCGCGTCGCCGAGCTGGGTCTGGGCCGCACCTGGGAGACCCGGCTGCTGGCGGTGGCGACGAACGGGCTGTTCCGGGTCGGGCAGTGGGCGGAGGCGGAGAAGGTCGTCGCCGCCGCGCTGCGGCACCGGCCGTCCGGCGCGGACGCGGTAGAGCTGCTGCTGGCCCGGTGCCGGCTCTCCGTCGGGTACGGCGACGTCGAGGCCTCCGACCGTGACCTGGAGGCGGTCGCCACGGTGCTGGCCGGGGGCGGCGCCCGGCACGTGCTGCCGATGCTCATCCTGCGCGCCGGGCTGGCCATGTGGCAGGGCCGGCACGACCTGGCCCGGCAGGCCGTCCAGCGGGGCCTGACCGAGAGCCGCTCCGACGACGTCATCGTGCTGGCCACGCTGGCCTGGCACGGGCTGCGGGCCGAGGCCGAGGCGGCGGCCAGCCGGACGGTGGAGGTGGACCCGAACGCGGTGCGCCGGCTGCGCGAGGTGGTCGACCGGGTGACCCGCAAGAGCGCCCGGGCGGGCGCCCCGGTGCGGTACGTCGCGGACGGTTTCCTGGCGCTCTGCGACGCCGAGCTGAGCCGGCTCGACGACGGTCGGGGCGACCCCGAGCTGTGGGGCCGCTCGGCCACCGAGTGGGACCGGCGGCACCACCCCTATCCCGCGGCGTACTCCCGCCTGCGGCAGGCCGAGGCGCTGCTGTCCCGCCGCAGCCGGATGGCGACCGCCGGTAAGCTGCTGCGCCAGGCGCACGCGACGGCACAGGCGCTCGGCGCGGTGCCGCTCAGCGCGGAGATCCGTACCCTGGCGGGTCGGGCCCGGGTGACCCTGGACGACGCGCCGACGCCGGCGCCCCGGCCACGCGCGGCACCCGCCGTGCCGGCGGTGGACGAGCTGGCGGTGCTGACCGCGCGCGAGCGGGAGGTGCTCGCCGCGGTCGCCGAGGGGCTCACGAACAAGGAGATCGGCCAGCGGCTGTTCATCAGCGAGCGGACCATCGGCGTGCACGTGTCGCACATCTTCGACAAGCTCCAGGTCCGGACCCGGGTGCAGGCCAGCGCCATCTTCCTGCGCAACCGTCCGGAATAGACGTACGCCGAATACGTCGTTCTACTGATCCGACCCACGCCCGGCGGCTGGCAGGCTGTCCGGCGGAGTCGGATGGCGTCGTGGGGGGCGCCGACCATCGTGGAGGAGAGATGACCGAACCGGTCTGGGGTCCCGTGCACCAGGACATCGTCGGGTTGCTCGCCGACCACCCCGCCGACGTGCCGGCGGTGGTCGACCACCTCACCAAGTTGCAGGACCTGCTGGTCCGGCTCCCGCCGCTGGAGGCGAGCTGCCCGCTCGCCGATTTCAACCGGCTCTACCTGGTCATCACCAGCACGGTGCTCGACGGTCTCTACGAGGACCGGTTCGTCGATCCGGCGTTCCTGGCCCGGCTCGACGTGGAGTTCGCCGCCCGCTACTTCGAGGCGCTGCGGTTCTGGACCGACTCCAGCCCGAGCACGCCGCGCGCCTGGTCGTGCCTGTTCAAGCGGATGCGTGGTCCGGACGCCCGGCCACTGCCGTCAGCCGCCGCCGGGGTCAACGCGCACATCAACTACGACCTGCCGTTCGCGCTGGTGACGACGCTGGAGAGCCTGGAGTCCGAGCCGGTCGACGGCAGCGACCAGCACCGCGACTACCTGGAGATCAACAAGATCTTCGCGGAGCGGATCCCGGAGCTGCGCCGGGGCTACCTGGACCACTGGCAGCTCATGATCGACATGGTGAACGGCGACATCGACGACTGGTACCAGGGCGAGCTGGTGGAGTACACCCGCAACGTGGCGTGGCGCAACGCGCAGAAGATCTGGCACTGCCGCCACGACCCGGACGCCCGTGAGTGTGAGCGGACGCGGCTGGACGACAACGCCGCGCTGCTCGGCCGGCTGCTGCTGTCGCCCCTCGGGGCGTTCCTGCAGTAGCCGGGACGGGGGGTCCCCGCGTCCCGCCGTCCGGGCGCGGGACGCGGGGACGCCGTCCGGTGGGTGTCGAGCCGGTCCGGCCGGGTACGACGGGGCCGTGTCATATCCCGAACCGACCGGCCCGCCGGGTCCGGTCCGTCACTTCCCGTTCCGCTTCGACCCCGCGTTCCGGCTGCCGCTGGCCCTGCTCGGGGTGCGGTCGGAGACCGCCACGGTGGAACTCGCCCCGGACGCGCTGGTCGTCCGGTTCGGCCCGTGGCGGCTGCGGACCACCCCGGCCAACGTCGTCGACGTCGAGCTGAGCGGACCGTACCGCTGGTGGCGGGCGGTCGGCCCGCACCTGTCGTTGGCCGACGGCGGCGTGACGTTCGGCAGCAGCGTCGCCGGCGGTCTCTGCCTCCGGTTCGACGAACCGGTGCCGGCGCTGGCGCCCGGCCCTTGGCCCCGACACCCGGCGGTCACCGTGACCGTCGCCGACCCGACGGCACTGCGCGACGCGCTGGCGCCCGGTTCTTCCGGTGGTGCTTGACCGGTTCCGCCGGGCCACGCCCCGGCCACCGCCTACCGTGATCAGGGGGCCGGAGGGGAGCAGATGGCGCAGGCACGGGACGGGGAGCAGCCCCGGCGTACGCGGGACCGCCGCCGCGAGGCGCACGCCGCCGCCGCGGCCCGGGCCGGCCGGCACGCCGAGCCCGGCGACCGGGCCACCCGCGCCCCGGGCACGCTGCCGGAGCGGGTGGCCGCGCCGGCCCGTCCGGCGGCCCCGGCCGACCGGCTGCACCGTTGGCTGTTCCAGCACCGGGTCGAGCCGGTCGGCCCGGAGGTCGGGGAGCACCAGGCACGGGCCCACCCCTGGTGGCAGGTGATGTGCCTGACCGGCGTCGACTACTTCTCCACGCTGTCCTACCTGCCCGGCATCGCCGCGGTCGCGGCCGGCGCGCTGAGCCCGCTGGCCACGCTGCTCATCGTGGCGCTGACGCTGCTGGGCATGCTGCCGATGTACCGGCGGGTGGCCCGGGAGAGCCCGCACGGGCAGGGCTCGGTGGCCATGCTGGAGCGGCTGCTGCCGTTCTGGCGCGGCAAGCTCTTCGTGCTGGTGCTGCTCGGCTTCGTGGCCACCTCCTGGATCATCACGATCACGCTCTCCGCCGCCGACGCCAGCGTGCACCTGCTGGAGAACCCGGTGCTGCCCGCGTCGTTCCCGCACGGCACCAGCGCCGCCGTGCTGGTGACGGTGGTACTGCTGCTGGTGCTCGGCGGCGTCTTCCTGCTCGGGTTCAGCGAGGCCGTGCAGGTCGCCATTCCGCTGGTGGCGGTCTTCTTGGCGTTGAACGCGGTGGTGGTGGTCGCCGGGCTGGCCCAGGTGGCCGCGGACCCCGGGCTGCTCACCGACTGGACCGCCCGGCTGACCCGGGTCGGCGGCGCCGGCGACGTGCTGGCCACCAGCGTGCTCGCGTTCCCGCTGCTGGTGCTGGGACTGTCCGGCTTCGAGACCGGGGTGAGCATGATGCCGCTGGTCCGCGGCGACGGCGGCGACCCGGAGCGCCGGCTCGCCGCCCGGATCCGCAGCACCCGTCGGCTGCTCACCACCGCCGCGCTGATCATGTCGGTCTACCTGGTCGCCACCACGTTCGTCACCACGGTGCTGATCCCGCCGGCGGCGTTCGCCCCGGGCGGGGCGGCGAACGGGCGGGCGCTGGCGTTCCTCGCCCACGAGCGCCTCGGCGAGGCGTTCGGCACCGTCTACGACATCAGCAGCGTGCTCATCCTCTGGTTCGCGGGCGCCTCGGCGATGGCCGGTCTGATCAACATCGTGCCCCGCTACCTGCCGTCGTACGGGATGGCGCCGGAGTGGGGCCGCGCGGTCCGCCCGGTGGTGCTGGTCTACACCGCGATCAGCATCGCCATCACGGTCGCCTTCTCCGCCGACGTCAACGCCCAGGCCGGCGCGTACGCCACCGGCATCCTGGCCATGATGGTCTCCGGCGCGATCGCGGTGACCATCTCGGCGGCGCGGGCCCGGCACCGGCTCGCCGCGGCCGGGTTCGCGCTGCTCACCACCGTGCTGCTGTACGCGCTCGCGGAGAACGTGGTGGCGAAGCCGGACGGCATCACCATCTCCGGCTTCTTCATCGCCGGCATCATCGCGGTCTCGTTGATCTCCCGGGTCACCCGGACCACCGAGCTGCGCGCCGAGCGCATCGAGTTCGACGAACCGGCCCGCCGCTTCGTCGACGAGTCCGTCGCCCGGGACGGGCGGCTGCACGTCATCGCCAACAAGCGGCAGAGCGGGTCGGTGAAGGAGTACCGGGTCAAGGAGCGGGCGCAGCGGTCGATGAACCCGGTTCCCGGCGCCGCCGACGTGCTCTTCCTGGAGATCGACGTCAGCGACCCGTCGCAGTTCAGCCACGTGTTGCGGGTGCACGGGGTGGAGATCGGCGGGTACCGGATCCTGCGGGCCCGCAGCCCGGCCGCGCCGAACGCCATCGCGGCGATCCTGCTCGCGCTGCGCGACGCCACCGGGGTCCGCCCGCACTGCCACTTCGAGTGGTCGGAGGGGAACCCGATCGCCCACCTGCTGCGCTACCTGATCCTGGGGCGCGGCGACACGCCGCCGGTGGTCCGCGAGATCATCCGCAAGTCCGAGCCCGACCCCACCCGCCGCCCCGGCATCCACGTCGGCGGTTGAGGTTGAAGGACGGGCCCCCTGTTAACGCCTCCGGTCGAGAGGGGAGCCCCTCTCACGCCCCGCGCCGAAAGCCCAGCCTCCTAGGATGGCTTAGCGGGAGTGACGAGCATCGCCCGGGACGCGGAACGGCCCGCGCTCGCTGGGCGGGCGCGGGCCGGGGCAGTGCGGGGTACGGCGGGCGGCGGACCTACTTGGACGGCTCCGGAAGCTTGCAGTCGATCTTCGGGTTGGCGCCGATGTAGTTCAGCGGGCCGGCGACGATGGTGACCAGGATCGTGCCTGCCTCCGCGCAGTTGGTGTCGTCGTTGCCGTAGTAGCCGCGCTGGCCGGCGGCGATCGCGCCGATGATGAGCCAGATGACGACCAGGACGCCGACTATCGAGGTGCCGCGCATCAGTTGCCTCCACGGGGTTGTGGTGAGTTCGAGGTGGAGGGCATGTACCCCGCGCGGGTGATCCGCCAAACGGCGTGTCGGCCCCGGTGCGGCCGATTCCGATTACCGGCCGGGGAACTCAGTACGGCGGCGCCGGCTCCTCCGGCGGGCGGCCCCGGCTGCGCCGGTGGTCGGCCGCGGCCACCCCGGCCAGCACCAGCATGGCGCCGACGGAGGCGTACACCGGTGCGAGGAACAGCAGCGCCGGCGCGATGCAGAGCAGCGCCAGGACACCACCGGGGCGGGACAGCGACACCCGGCTGAACACCTCGTACTCGAAGGCGGCCCGACCGGTCAGGAACAGCGCCGGCCCACCGAGGATGACCGCCAACCAGGCCGGCGGCGTGTGTCCGGTCGGCTCCAGGAGCACCAGGTCGAAGCCGGTCGCGGAGGTCACCACCCCGGCCACCATCAACAGGTGGGTGTACGGAGCGGTGATCAGGAACCGGCTCGGTTGGCTCGACCGGGCGATGGCGGCCGGCAGCAACTCACCGGACTTGTGCACGTAGACACGCCAGAGCAGCAGCGTGGTGGCGAACGCGGTGGTGAACGCCGCGATGTTCTCCACCTCGGAGTGGTGCAGGCTGAACACACTGCCGGTGACCAGCACCGCGTCACCCAGCGCGATGATGAAGAACTGCTGGTAGCGCTCGGAGAGGTGCTCGGCGGTCACGTTGCGTTGGGCGTCCGGCACGGCGCCCAGACCGGGCACCGGATAGGCCAGCCGGAAGCCGAGGTAGTCGACGGCCAGCGCCGAGGCCCAGAACCACGTCCGGGCCGTGCCGTGCGCCGCGACCGCCCCGATCAGCCAGGGCACCGCCGACACCGCGAACCAGGCGGAGATCCGGATGGCCCGGCGGCGGGTCTGCGGGTGCCGGCGGACCGCCGGCATGAGGAACAGGCCGCGTCCGAGATGGATCGCCACGTACGTGCCGGCGAAGACCAGCCCCCGTGCGCCGAACGCCTCCGGAATGGCGGTGGTCATCAGCAGCGCGCCGAACATCACGGCCACCACCAGCAGCTTGATCTCCGCGCGCTGCGGATCGTAGAGGTCGGTGACCAGGGTGGTGATCGCCCACGTCCACCAGATCGCCATCAACATGATCAGCGACTCGGCGGCCCGCTCCCAGCCGACCCCGCCGACCAGGTACCGCGAGATCAGCGCGAGCCCCACCACGTAGACCAGATCGAAGAAGAGCTCCAGCAGCGTCACCCGGCGGGGCGCCTCGGGATCGCGGACCGGCGGTGGCCGGCCGGCGGGCTCCGGCGTCCGGGTGGGCACGAGTTGCTCCTGCGGTGGCGGGCTCGGCGTCGGCCGTCCCGCCCCTGCACAGACCGTAGCGAGAGGCCGTCGCCGTTCGTCGGATTTCCGGCATTCCGCCAGGGCCCGCCCGCTCCGGCGAGCCCGTGCGCCCGCTCCGACGGCGTGCGTCGGCCCGGCGGGGAGGTGGCGGGTCGGGCCGCCGGTCCGAGGCGGTCGCCCTGGTCCGGCGGTGTCGGCGCGGGCCCCAGCCGCCGGCGCCGCGGTGGGCACACACGTCGGGCCGGTGGCGACGATCGGTCACCACCGGCCCGGAACGGGTACGGACTACTCGGCGCTGGCCGGCAGCACCTTGTCGGCCTCGGCGCGGGCACCGGCCAGCACCTTCGCCTGCTGGGGCCAGGTCGCCAGGCCAGGGGCGGCGCGCAGGCCGGCGGCCTTCACGGTCTCGCGCAGCGCGGCCTCGTCCAGCCCGGCCAGCTGACGGTAGGTGCGGATGCCGGCGTCCTGGAGGGCGGCGGCCAGCTTCGGCCCGATGCCCTGGATGCGGCGGAAGTCGTCCGGCGCCTCGGTGTCGGCCTGCGGCGGCGCGTCGTTCTCGACCGAGGTCCGGGGCGTCGGCACGACCGGCGTGACCGCCGGCTCGTCGGCCACGGGCGCCGGCTCGTTCGCGGGCTCCGGCTCGGCTGCGGCGGTGACGGGCTCGGCGGTGACGGGCTCGGCGGTGACGGGCTCGGCGGTGACGGGCTCGGCGGTGACGGGCTCGGCGGTGACGGCCTCGGTCTCGGTCTCGGGCGCGGTCACGGGCGTGCCCGTGGTGGCGACCGTCTCGGGCCCGGTCGCGCCGACGGGCCCCGGCGTGGCGGTGACGGGCTCGGGCGCGGGAGAAGCGGCTACGGGCTCCAGCTCCGGCCGGGTCGCGACGGTCGCGGCGGCGGGCTCGGGCTCGGCGACGGGCGCGGAAGGAGCGGCGGCGGGCTCGGGCTCGGCGGCAGGCGCGGGAGAAGCGGCTACGGGCTCCAGCTCCGGCCCGCTCGCGACAGTCTCGGTCTCGGTGGCGGCGGGCTCGGGCTCGGTCTCGATGGCGACTGGCGTCGGCTCGGTGAGTGCCGAAGCGGTTCCGGCCGGTTCCGGCGAGTCGGAGGTGACCGAGTCGGAGGTGACCGAGTCGGAGGTGACCGAGGCGGCGGGCGTCGAGGCGGTCACCGGCTCGTCGGCGGTACCGGCGGCGGTGACCACGACCGGCTCGGGCTCGCCGGTCGCGCCGTCGGCGGAGGCGTCGGCATCGGCGGCGTGGGTGGCGGGGGTGGCGGGGGCGTCCGTGTCGGCCGGGGCGGGCCGGTCGGTCACCGCGGCGGGGGCCGGCGTCTCGTCGACCACGGCGGCCGGCTGCGGTTCGTCGACGGTGGCGGTCACCGTGGCCGGGACGGCGGCACCGTCCACGGTGGGCGTGACGGCGCCGGCGCCGGCCCGGCGGCCGCTCACCACCCAACCGACGCCAAGTCCGATGAGCAGGGCCAGGATCACGAGCAGCCACTGCCCGAAGCTCGACGGCATGGCCAACCTCCTTGTATGTACGTGCACGACGGTCGCGAGAAAGCTCGGGGCAGCTTTGCACACGTGCGCGCGGCACGACAGGCAGGTCGGCGCTGGGGTGCCGACGGTGGGACCGATCCTGCCGGCCGGTGGCCGGAGGATGACCGTGGGTGCGGGAGGCACCCCGGGACCTGGTGCCGTGCGCGGTCCCGGGGTGCCTCGTCCGTGGCCCGGTCCGGTCAGCGGATCCGGTCGGGCATGGGGGCGTCGGCGGTGTCCCAGCTGTAGAAACAACCTGCCACGGCGTCGCGGGGCGAGTGCCAGGTCGGCAGGTACGGCGAGGTGTGCGCGGAGAGCCGTTCGTTGACGCGCTGGTAGAGCGGGTGTTCGCGCAGGTCGGCGGTCGGGTCCGGGGCGACGTCGACGGTCTCCATCAGATGGACGCACAGGTCGTGGAGGTAGTACAGCGACCGGTGCCGGATCCCGGTGAGCCGGGGCAGCTCGGTCGCGTCGGACTCGGCGAAGATCTGGGCCACCCGGCCCTGCGATCCGGGCACGATCCGGCTGACCACCAACAGTCGACTCATCGCAGACCCCTTCCGCCGCGCTGCTGCCGCGTCGACCACCGGCCGGACGGCGGCGGTCGTGGGTCCCACGATGCCGGGGCGGGTGTCACCTCGCCGTCACGGCGTACCCCTGGGCATTGATGGGGGTGGCGACGTCGCGCCGCGCGGGTGCGGCGCCGGGCCGCGCGGCGCGGCGTTGGCGGGCCGACCGGCAGGCCGCTGCGGCGGATCCGGCCGGCTGGCCCGGCGGATCGGGGCGAGCGTGTCGTCGAGCAGCGCGGTCATGGCCGGGGAGGGTTCCAGGCGCAGCTCGCGCAGGAGCAGGTCCCGGTAGACGTAGAACGCGTGCACGGCCTCGAACGCGTTGCCCTCGGCCAGGTGGATGCGGACGACCAGGCGGTGCGGGGTCTCGCGCAGCGGCTCGGCGGCCAGCGCCTCCAGCGCCGCCTCGAGCGCCTCGCCGTGCCGGCCGGCGGCGAGGTGGTTGCCGGCGAGTTCCTCCAGCATGTGCAGGCGTAGCTGGCGCAGCCGTTCGCGTTCCAGCAGCACCCAGTCGTCGTACCAGCCGGGGAGCAGGTCGTGCCGGCCGGTGCCGGCGGCGCCGCGGGGCGTCATGCCGTCGCGGACCCGGGCGGCGGCCTCGACCAGCTCGTCCACGTCGAGGTGGACGGTGGCGCCGAGGCGGACCGTGTCACCGTCGGTGCGCAGCGGGCAGCACGGGTCCTGGCGGAGGCGCCACAGCGCGGTACGCAGCGACGAGAGCGCCCGCTCCTCGGGGGTCTCGGGCCAGAGCAGTCCGGCGAGGTGGCTGCGGGTCGCGGCCGGACGCAGGCCGATCAGGGCGATGACCCGTTGCAGGCCGCGGGGCACCACCACCGGCACGTCGTCGTGCAGCAGTTGGAAACCGCCGAGCAGGTGCAGCGCCACGCGGGGGGCGGGATCCCCCGCCGTCGGCATCCTCGATCCACCGGACACGGCGCACCCCCCAGCACCGGAACCTGAGTCCCGACTGTCCTGTCTGCCCGGATCTTCTCGCCCGCGACGCCGTTGTCGGAACGCCTCCGCCGCGGTCGCCGGACGTGTGCCGTGGCCGGGTCGACCAGAACGGAGAATATCAACGTCTGTTACTCTGAGTCAACAGGCGGTGACTTCGTTGACCCTCCGTAACGTATTCGTAAGTGGCCCGTGATCTGCGAATAAGTGTCGTCAATGGACGAGTGTCGGTTGATCTTCGCATAGCTGACGCACAGGTTGCGTCAACGCAGCGTCACCATTTCTGCGGTCCGATCGAGCCCGGTTGACGCCCGGTTGACGGCCCGGGCGGCACCGTGGGCCAACCGTGCGGCGTGACCGGTCCGCCGCGCACCGGGACGCACCAGGGGAGGCCGCGCATGGACCGCTCGCTCATCGTCGCGAAGGTGGTGCCCACCGCCGAGGACCGGGTCGCCGAGATCTTCGCCGAGTCCGACGCGACCGAGCTGCCCGGCCTGGTCGGCGTGCGGCACCGGTCCCTCTACCGGCTGCACGACCTCTACGTGCACCTGCTGGAGACGGAGACGCCGGCGCACAGCGCGGTGGAGGACGCCCGGGGCCATCCCGAGTTCGTCCGGATCAGCGAGCGGCTGCGGCCGTACATCTCGCCGTACCTGCCGACCTGGCGTTCGCCCCGCGACGCCATGGCGCACTGCTTCTACCGGTACGACGCCGGGCGGCGGCCGTGACCACCACCGCGCCCCGCGACGAGCAGCTCTGGTCCCGCTGCGACGGCTGCGCCTCGCTGCTCTACCGCAAGCGGCTACGCCGCAACCTGGACGTCTGCCCGGAGTGTGGCACGCACACGCGGCTGGACGCCCCGGACCGGGTGGCGCAGCTCGTCGACCCGGACTCGTTCGTCCCGCTGCCGGACCGGGCGGTCCGGGTCGACCCGATCGACTTCGTCGACGCGCTGCCGTACCCGCACCGGCTCGGCGCGGCCCGCGCCGGCACCGGCCTGGACGAGGCCGTGCTCTGCGGCACCGCGCGGCTGGGCGGGCATCCGGTGGCGCTGGCCGTGATGGACTTCCGCTTCCTCGGCGGCAGCCTCGGCTGCGCGGTCGGTGAGCTGATCACCCGGACCGCCGAGCGGGCGCTGGCCGACAGTGTCCCGCTGGTGCTGGTCACCGCGTCCGGTGGGGCGCGGATGCAGGAGGGCGCGCTGTCGCTGATGCAGATGGCCACCGTCAGCCAGGCGGTGGCCGGGCTGCGCGAGGCGGGTCTGCTGACGGTCAGCGTGGTCACCGATCCCACGTACGGCGGGGTGGCCGCGTCGTTCGCCACCAACACCGACGTGGTGCTCGCGGAGAGCGGCGCCCGGCTGGGCTTCGCCGGCCCCCGGGTGATCCGCCAGGTCACCGGCGCCGCGCTGCCCGAGGGTTTCCAGACCGCGGAGTTCCTGCTCCGGCACGGACAGGTCGACATGGTGGTGCCCCGGCACGCGCTGCGGGGGCGGCTGGCCGCGTTGCTCGCCGCCGCCGGGGCCGCCCGCCGGCCCACCCCGCCGGCACCGCGACCGGCCGCCGCCGGGGCACCCGCCGTCGCCCGGCCGGCCCGCGACCCCTGGGAAACGGTACGCACCGCCCGGCACCCCGGCCGGCCGACCACGCTCGACTACCTGGAGACCGCGTTCGACGGCTTCGTCGAGCTGCACGGCGACCGGCTGGGCGCGGACTGTCCGGCGGTCGTCGGCGGCGTCGCCCGGCTCGACGGCCGGCCGGTGATGGTGATCGGCCACCAGAAGGGACACACCACCGCCGAGCTGGTGGCCCGGAACTTCGGCATGGCCAGCCCGGCCGGGCACCGCAAGGCGCTGCGGCTGATGCGCCTCGCGGCCCGGCTGCGGCTGCCCGTGGTGACGCTCGTGGACACGCCCGGCGCGGACCCGGGGGTGGCCGCCGAGCAGCAGGGCCAGGCCGCGGCGATCGCGGAGAACATCCTCGCGCTGAGCGTGCTGCCCACCCCGGTCGTCGCGGTGGTCACCGGTGAGGGCGGCAGCGGCGGCGCGCTGGCCCTCGCCGTCGCCGACCGGGTGCTCATGCTGGAGCACGCCGTCTACTCGGTGATCAGCCCCGAGGGCTGCGCCGCGATCCTCTGGCCGGACAGCGCCGCCGCCCCGCAGGCCGCCCGGGCGCTGCGGCTCACCGGCGCCGACCTGTGCCGGCTCGGCGTGGTCGACGAACTGGTGCCGGAGCCGTACCCGGCCGCGCACGGCGACCCGGCGGGCGCGGCCGAGCTGCTGCGCCGGGCGGTCGCGGCGAACCTGGCCCCGCTGCTCACGGTGCCGCCGGCCACGCTCGTGCGCCGCCGCCGGCAGCGGTTCCGCCGCTTCGGCGCGGCGCGATCCGTGGACCCGTCGGCCCGCGCCACGGCGCCGCCGCGTCGCACCGCCGTCGACGACCGGCCGGAGGTGGCGTGATGGCGGACGCCGGGGCCGAGCAGGTGCTGGACGGGCTGCGCCGGCAGGCCCGCAAACTCGTCGACGACCTGGCCGGGCCGGTCCGCCGGGTACGGCTGCGCAGCGGCGACGCGGCGCTGGAGGTGGAGTGGCACGACCCGGTGCCGCCGACGCCGCGTACCGGCGGGGAACCGGCCGGTGAGCCGGGGTCGCGGCCCGTCGCGCAGGTGACGCCCGACGCCGACCGGACGACCGTGCGGGCGCCCGTGGTGGGCACGTTCTACCGCGCCCCCGAGCCTGGCGCGGCGCCGTTCGTCGCGGTCGGTGACCTGGTCCGGCCGGGTCAGGTGATCGGCATCGTGGAGGCGATGAAGCTGATGAACGAGGTGACCGCCGGTCAGGCCGGCCGGGTGGTCGAGGTGCTCGTCCCCGACGGCAAGCCGGTCGAGTACGACCAGCCGCTGGTCGTCCTCGACCCCGACCCCGGTCAGGACGCCTGATGTTCGACAAGGTGCTGATCGCCAACCGGGGCGAGATCGCGCTACGGGTGCTGCGGGCCTGCCGGGAACTGGGCGTCCGTACGGTGGTGGCGCACTCCAGCGCGGACGCCGACTCGCTGCCGGTGCGGCTGGCCGACGAGGCGGTCCGGATCGGGCCGGCGGCCAGCCGTCGCAGCTACCTCAACGCCGCGGCGATCGTCGAGGCGGCCCGGCAGACCGGCGCGCAGGCCGTCCACCCCGGTTACGGTTTCCTCTCCGAGGACGCCGACTTCGCCGAGATCTGCGCGGAGAACGGGCTGGTCTTCGTCGGTCCGCCGCCGCAGGTGATGGCCGCGCTGGCGGACAAGTCCACCGCCCGCGCGCTGATGAGCCGGGCCGGCCTGCCGCTGCCGCCGGGCAGCGTGCGGACGCTGCCGACCGTCGCCGAGGCGCAGGCGGTGGCCGCCGAGGTCGGCTACCCGGTGATCGTGAAGGCCGCGGCCGGCGGCGGCGGACGCGGCATGACCGTGGTGCGCTCCGCCGCCGAGCTGCCCCGGGCGTACGCCCGCACCCGCGCCGCCGCGCAGGTCGCCTTCGGCGACGACCGGGTGTACGTCGAGCGCTACCTCGTCGACGCCCGCCACGTCGAGGTGCAGGTGCTCTGCGACAACCACGGCAACGGCGTGCACCTGGGCACCCGGGACTGCTCGGTGCAGCGCCGGCACCAGAAGCTCATCGAGGAGGCGCCGGCGCCCGCGCTGCGACCGGCCACCCTGGACACGCTCGCCGAGGTCGCGCTGCGCGGCGCGCTGTCGGTCGGCTTCACCGGCGCCGGCACCGTCGAGTTCCTGGTGGACGACGCGGAACGCGCGCACTTCCTGGAGATCAACTGCCGGATCCAGGTGGAGCACCCGGTCACCGAGATGGTCACCGGCGTCGACCTGGTGCAGGAACAGTTGCACGTGGCCGCCGGCACGCCGCTGCGGCTGCGGCAGTCCGACGTCCACCTGCGCGGGGTGTCGATCGAGTGTCGGGTCAACGTGGAGGACCCGGACCGTGACTTCGCGCCCGCCCCCGGCCGGCTGGAGCGGTTCCGGCCGCCCGGTGGCCCGTTCACCCGGGTCGACACGCACGGCTATGCCGGCTACCTGGTCGGCCCGCACTACGACTCGCTGCTGGCCAAGGTGGCGGTCTGGGCGCCGGACCGGGCCGCCGCGCTGGACCGGCTCGACCGCGCGCTGGCCGAGTTCGACGTGGCCGGACCCGGCGTGCGGACCACCATCCCGTTCGCCCGGCGGGTGCTGCGCGACCCGGCGTTCCGGGCCGCCCGGCACACCACCGCGCTGGTCGAGCGCCTGCTCACCCCGGGCGACGCCGGCACCGACACCAGCGACGCCGACCACGCCGCCGTGCCCGACCCGCGCGCCGGGGACGACCCGACCGGCCGTACCCCCGTTCCCGCCGTTCCCGCCACCGGCCCGACCACCTGGAGGAACCCATGACCGTTGCCCCCGACCGACCGCTCGCCAGCGAGATCACCGACATCCTGGTGACCCACTGCGGCCTGGACCCCGACGTCGCCGCCACCACCCCGGCGGCGAGCCTGGAGGAGCTGGGCATGGACTCGCTGGCGCTGCTCGAACTCGCCGCGGTGGTGGCCGACCGGTGGCGGGTGAAGATCCCCGAGCAGGCCGGCGAACTCAGCATCGCCGGCGTCGCCGACCTGGTGGCCCGCCGCGCGGACCCGCCGGGGCACACCGAGAACGCGGTGGACATCCGCGCGCCGCTGCCGCTGGTCTGGGACATCACCAACGACGTGGCCCGGTGGACCGAGCTGTTCACCGAGTACGCGGTGGCCGAGATCCTGCACCGCGACGGCGACACGGTCCGCTTCCGGCTCACCATGCACCCGGACGAGAACGGCGTGGCGTGGAGCTGGGTCAGCGAACGCACCGCCGACCCGGCCGCCCGCGAGGTGCACGCCCGGCGGGTGGAGACCGGTCCGTTCGAGTACATGCGCATCCACTGGCGCTACGAGGAGATCCCCGGCGGCACCCGGATGACCTGGACGCAGGACTTCGCCATGAAGCCCACCGCGCCGGTCGACAACGCCGGCATGACCGCGCGGATC
The DNA here is from genome assembly GCF_040647835.1 of Micromonospora sp. NPDC049240. Classification (NCBI taxonomy): domain Bacteria; kingdom Bacillati; phylum Actinomycetota; class Actinomycetes; order Micromonosporales; family Micromonosporaceae; genus Micromonospora; species Micromonospora sp. NPDC049240. Next base: position 139,077 of record NZ_JBEZCX010000003.1, on the reverse strand, counting down.
AACACCAACAGCGCGATCCAGCTCGCTGTGATCAAGGACAGGATCGAGCGGGCGTACGCGGGAGGCGCGCGATGACCGACACCACCACCGCCCGGGTCTCCGTCCACGACGTCCCCGCCGACCGGCGGCGCGGCGGCGAGCTGCGGGTGCTGCTCGGCCCGAAGACCGTCGGCAGCACCTCCGGGTTCATGGGGGTGGCCGCGCTCGCGCCGGGGGAGCGGATCGCCGAGCACTACCACCCGTACAGCGAGGAGTTCCTCTACGTGGCGCGCGGCGCGATCACCGTCGACCTGGACGACCAGCCGGTCCCGGTGGCCGCCGGGGAGGCGCTGTACGTGCCGAAGGACGTCCGGCACCGGCTGCGCAACACCGGCGACGAGCCGGCCGAGGTGGTCTTCCACCTCGGTCCGCTCGCGCCCCGCCCGGAACTCGGGCACGTCGACACCGAGAGCGCCGCCCCACCGCCACGGGAGCCGTCGTGACCGGCCGGCGCACCGTGGTCACCGGCGTCGGCGTGGTGGCCCCCGGCGGCGCCACCCGGGACCGGTTCTGGAAGACCATCACCGAGGGGCGGACGGCCACCCGGCGGATCAGCTTCTTCGACCCGTCGCCGTTCCGCTCGCAGATCGCCGCCGAGTGCGACTTCGACCCCGACGCGGCCGGCATCACGCTCGCCGAGCGGCAACGCGCCGACCGGTACGTGCAGTTCGCGCTCGCCTGCTCCGCCGAGGCGCTCGCCGACAGTGGGCTGACGCTCACCGACGCCGAGCGGGAGCGGGTCGGCGTGGTGCTCGGCACCGCCGTCGGCGGGACCATGGCGCTGGAGCAGGAGTACGTCCGGGTCAGCGACTCCGGCCGGCACTGGCTCGTCGACCACGCGCTCGGCGGGCCGTACCTCTACCAGGCGCTGGTGCCCAGCAGCCTGGCCGCGGACGTGGCCTGCCGGCACGGCCTGCACGGCCCGGCCCAGGTGGTCTCCACCGGCTGCACCTCCGGCATCGACGCGATCGGGTACGCCCACCAGCTCGTCGCGGACGGTGAGGCCGACATCGTGCTGGCCGGCGCCGCCGACTCGCCGATCTCCCCGGTCACCGTCGCCTCGTTCGACGCGATCGGCGCGACCAGCCCGGACAACGACGACCCGGAGCACGCGTCCCGGCCGTTCGACGCCGACCGGCACGGCTTCGTGCTGGCCGAGGGCGCGGCCGTGCTGGTGCTGGAGGAGGCCGAACACGCCCGCCGCCGGGGCGCGCACGTCTACTGCGAGGTGGCCGGCTACGCCAGCCGCAGCAACGGCTTCCACATGACCGGCCTGCGCCCGGACGGCGCGGAGATGGCGGTCGCCATCACCGACGCGCTGCGCCAGGCCCGGCTCGCCCCGTCGGCCGTGTCGTACGTCAGCGCGCACGGCTCCGGCACCCGGCAGAACGACAGGCACGAGACCGCCGCGTTCAAGCGGGCGCTCGGCCCGGCCGCGTACCGGGTGCCGATCAGCTCGATCAAGTCGATGGTGGGGCACTCGCTCGGCGCGATCGGCTCGATCGAGATGGCCGCCTGCGCCATGGCCATCGAGTACGGGGTCGTCCCGCCCACCGCGAACTGGACCACCCGGGACCCGGAGTGCGACCTGGACTACGTGCCGAACGAGGCCCGCGAGGTGCCGGTGGACGTGGCGCTCTCGGTGGGCAGCGGCTTCGGCGGTTTCCAGTCCGCGATGGTGTTCCGCCGGCTCGCCGTGGCGGCATCGTGAGCGCGAGGAGTGAGCCGGTGTTGCGAGCCCCGCAGTCGCGAACAAGGACGGCATCCGTGAGCGCGAGGAGTGAGCCGGTGTTGCGAGCCCCGCAGTCGCGAACAAGGACAGCACCGTGACGGCCCGGGCGGTGGTGACCGGCATCGGCGTGGTCGCGCCCAGCGGGGTCGGCGCGGACGCGCACTGGGCCACCGTGCTCGCCGGCACCCGGCGCACCGGCCCGATCACGCTGTTCGACCCGGCCGGCTATCCGACCCGGGTGGCCGGCGAGGTGGCCGACTTCGACTCGGCCGGGTTCGTCGGGACCCGGGCGCGGGTGCAGACCGACAGGTGGACGCACCTCGGGTTCGCCGCCACCGGGCTGGCGCTGGCCGACGCCGGACTGCCGGAGGTCTCGCCCGACCCGTACCGCTGGGCGGTGACGCTGGCCAGCTCGTCCGGCGGCAACCTGTTCGGGCAGCGGGAGCTGCAACGGCTCTGGGGCGGGGCGACCCGCACCGTCGGGGCGTACCAGTCGATCGCCTGGTTCTACGCCGCCAGCGTGGGGCAACTGTCCATCCGCCACCAGTTCAAGGGGCCGTCCGGCGTCACCGTCTCCGAGTCGGCCGGTGGGCTGGACAGCCTGGCGCACGCGGTACGCACCGTCCGGCGCGGCACACCGGTGGTGATCGCCGGCGCGACCGAGTGCCCGCTGAGCCCGTACGCGCTGGCCTGCCAGCTCCGTTCCGGCCTGCTCAGCGACGTCGCCGACCCGGCGCGCGCGTACCGGCCGTTCGACGCCGCGGCGAGCGGGTACGTGCCGGCCGAGGGCGGCGCGGTGTTCGTGGTGGAGGAACTGGGGCACGCGCTGGACCGGGGCGCCCGGATCTACGGGGAGATCACCGGCTGGGCGGCCACCCACGACGCCACCCCCACCGACGTGGCGGCCGGCCCCGACCCGACCCACTACGCCCGTGCGCTGCGGCTGGCCCTGGAGCGGGCCGCGGTCCGGCCGCACGACGTGGACGTGATCTGGCCGGACGCGCTCGGGGTGCCGGCGTACGACCGGGCCGAGGCGAGCGCGCTGCGTGCCGTGTTCGGCGACCGGACCCCGCCGGTGACCACGCAGAAGCCGCTGACCGGCCGGGCCCACCAGGGCGGGTCGGCGTTGGACGCGGCCACCGCGCTGCTGGCGTTCTCCCGTGGCGTGCTGCCCGCCTCGGCCGGGCCGGACGAGCCCGCGCCCGGCTGCGAGCTGACGTACCTGCGGGAGCCGCGCCGGCCGCGCAGCCGGATCGCGCTGGTCGGGGCGCGCGGCTTCGACGGGTTCAACAGCGCGCTGGTGCTGCGTGGCGCCGCGCCGCCGCCCACCGTCGACCGCTGACCCGTCCTCCCCGGGGCACCGGCGGTCGCGCACGGCGACGCGGCCGGCGGGCCACTGTGCCGGCGTGCGCCCGATCCTGCCTGTCCGATCGAGCCTGAGCAATCCACCCAGCCGCTGTTTTGGATCTAGCCATTTGCATCTGGTGATGCCGAGAAGGCCCTCGTAGTGTTCCGGGCAGCGAACGCGAAGGGCATTCTTCTCGGGCGGGTTCCCCGCCCACTTTCAGGCTGGGCGGTGGCGGGTCGTGACCGGGGCGCAAGATGCCGTATCGACGGCGGGCTGGGTGGACGACATCCTGCTCGCCGGGCGCGACAGCGACGTCTGTCTCCGCCTGCCCGACCCGGTCGACCGGGGCACGTTGCGCCGGCTGGTCGGCGAGGCGCAGGCCCGGCTGACCGGGGCCGGGCTGCGCGCCGGCGGGGCGGCGGCGCTGCGCCTGCCCCCGTCGCTGGCGTACGTGGCGCACCTGCTGGCCACCTGGCGCACCGGCGCCCAGGCGGTGCTGCTCGACCACCGGCTCACCGACCACGAGGTCGACCGGGCGCTGCGTCGGCTCACCCCGCAGGTGGTGGTCGCGCCGGTCCGCTCCGGCGGCGGCGCGCTGCGCGTCTTCGTCGACGTCGACGCCGGCGTCACCGCGTACTCCGACCGTCCGGCCGGCAGCCCGCACGCGGTCATCCAGCTCAGCTCCGGCTCCACCGGCCCGTCCAAGGTGATCGGCCGCACCGCCGCCGACCTGGTCGCCGAGGTGCGTCGCTACACCGAGATCGACGGGGTGGCGCGGCCCGGCGAGCGCATCATCCTGCTGCCCAGCATGGTGCACGTGCTCGGCCTGGTCGGCGGCCTGCTCTACGGCCTGCACGCCGGCGTCGAGCTGTGCCCGCCGGAGCGGCTCAGCGGCGACGCCGTGCTCGCCGCGATCGCCGCCCAGGACACCCCGGCCACCGTGCTCGGCGTGCCGTTCCACATCGGGCTGCTCGCGTCCACCGTGCCCTCCGGCCCGCTGCCCCAGTTCGCGCGCATGACCACCGGCGGTGAGCTGGTGCCCGCCGCGGTGGCCCGGGCCTTCACCGACCGCTACGGCGTCCCGCTGGGCAACATGTACGGGATGACCGAGGTCGGCGTCATCGGCACCGACCTGTACGGGCGGAACCGTCCCGCCATCGCGCCGGCCCCGGGCATCCGGGTCCGGGAGCAGGACGGCGAGCTGTGGGTGAGCTGCCCGGCCAACCCGTACGTCGGGCTTTCCGACCCGACCCGCTGGGCCGACGGCTGGCTGCACACCCGCGACGCCGGCGTGGTCGACCCGGAGACCGGGCTGGTGACGATCCGGGGCCGGCTCGACTCGCAGGTGTCGGTGGGTGGCCTGAAGGTCGACCTGACCGAGGTGGAGGCCACCGTCGCCGGTCTGCCCGGGGTGACCGCCGCGGTGGTGGTCTGGGACGACGGGATCAGCGCCTACGTGCAGACCGACGGCGCGACGACCGAGGAGACGCTGGACCATCTGATCGCCGAGCGGCTGGCCGGCTTCAAACGGCCCCGCACGCTGCACCTGCTCGACCAGTTGCCCCGCACCACCACCGGCAAGCTGGTCCGCTCCGCCCCGGCGCTGCGGGACGCGGCCACGTGACCGGCCCGCCGCGCGAGCACCACCGGGCGTCCGCCGGCCGCCCGGCCCACCCCGATCCCCGCCCCGGACCGGCCGGCGCGCCACCCGTGCGCCGGAGCAGCCGCCGCGTCAGCTCCCGCTGGACGCCGGCGGCCCGGCCGGCCCATCCGGACACGGTGTCCCGACCGGGCACCGGAAACTGGTTACCCCGAAATGAGGTCCCACCCATGCGCGACGAGGTCCGCACCTTCGTCATCGACCAGCTCGCCGACATGAACTACGACGTCGAGGACCTCGACGACGGCACCACCCTCGGCCCTTCCGGCGTCGACCTGGAGTCGCTGGCGCTGGCCGACCTCGCCGTCCGGGTCGAGGACCGGTACGGTTTGAAGTTCGCCGACGACGAGTCGGAGAAGCTGGCCCTGATGACGGTCGGCGAGTTCACCACCATGGTCGCCGACCGGGCGGCTGCGAACAGCGACAACTCCTGATGTCCGGTCAGCCCGACCTGGGGCGAGCTGACCTGGTGCAGATGCTCGCCGAACTGACCGCGAAGCCCACCGACCAGGTCCCGGACCGGCTCGGCTCGATGGAACTGGCCTGGCTGGTGCACCTCGTCGAGCAGCGGTTCGACCGCCGGCTGGACCTGACCGACGACCAGGTCGCCGGCGTCCGCACCGTCGACGACGCGTTGACCGTGTTCCGCGCCTCGCTGACCGCTCCCGCAGATGGCTGAGCGGGGTCCCGTACGGATCATCGGCATGCACGCGGTCAGCGCCCTCGGCCGGGGCGCCGACGCGCTGCTGTCCGGGGTGCTCACCGGCGCCCCGGCGTTCCGCCCGGTGCGCCGATTCGACACCACCGGCCGACGCGTCACCGTGGCGGCCACGCTGCCGGAGGTCGGCACGCTCGCCGACGAGCTGGCCGACGCGATCGACCGCGCCGGCCGGGCCGCCGGGCTGGACCGGGCCGACCGGGCGGGCACGGCGCTGTTCCTGGCCACCCACGGCGGGCCGCACTCGCTGCCCGTACCCGAGTGGCCGGCGGAACCGTCGGACGTGCCGGGCGCGGCGGACGGCGGGCGGCTCGGGCCCCCGGTGCCGGCGCTCGCCGGTCACCTGGCCGACCGCTGCGGCCTCGGCGGACCCACCCGGGTCTACACCAGCGCCTGCGTCTCGGCGAGCACCGCGGTCGCCGACGCCGCCGCGCTGATCCGGCGCGGCGACCTGGAACGGGTCGTGGTCGCGGCCGGCTACCTGGTCGAACCCGACCAGTACGCGCTCTTCGACGCCGGCCGGGCGCTCGCCGCCGACGGGGCGGTACGCCCGTTCAGCGCCGGCCGGAAAGGACTGCTGCTCGGTGACGGGGTGGCCGCCGTGGTGCTGGAGTCGGCCGACGTCGCCGCCCGACGGGGCGCGCCGACGCTGGCCACGGTGGCCGGTTGGGGCCGCGCCGGGGACGCCTACCACGCCTGTCAGCCGCACCCGGGCGGGCTCGGGCTGGCCCGGGCGGTCGAGTCGGCGCTGCGCCGTGCCGGGCTGCCCCCGGCCGAGGTCGGCTACGTCAACGCCAACGCCACCGGCACCCCGTTCAGCGACGCCTCGGAGGCGGCGGCGCTGGTCCGGGTCTTCGGCGACCTGGCCGGGCGGCTGCCGGTCAGCGCCACCAAGTCGGTGCACGGGCACGCGTTGGAGGCGTCCGGGCTGCTCGAACTGGTGGTCACCGTGCTGGCGCTGGGGCGCGGCAAGCTGCCGCCCACCGCCGGCTGGCTGGCCCCGGACCCGGACTGCCCGCTCGACGTCATCCGCGACGCCCCCCGACCCGCTCCGACCCCGTACGCGCTGACCCTCAACGCCGCCTTCGGTGGCGCCAACACCGCCCTGCTGGTGGGTGCCCCGTGACCGCGGGGCAGTCGGCGTGGGCGGTGCTGGCCGAGGCACGCTGGCCGGAGGACGGGGACGGGGCGCCGCCGGGCGTGCCGGGGTTCGTGCACTCGCCCTTCCACCCGCTGGTGGTGGCCGTCGCCGAGCGGTGCCTCACCCGGCGGTACGGCGCCGGGCCGTTGCCGGCCGACAACCGGACGGCGGTGGTGCTGGTCAGCGCCGCCGGCGACACGGCCGGGGCGGCGCACGTCCGGCAGACGGTGGCCGCCGGCGGGCGGGTCGGCCCGCTGTTCTTCTTCCAGTCGGTGCCGAACAGCGTGGCCGGGCACGTGGCGGCGCGCTGGGGACTGGACGGGCCGGTGGTGTGCCTGAGCCCCACCGGGGACCCCCGGGCCGAGGGTGCGGCCGAGGTGGACCTGCTGTGCCACGACGGCGACGCCGCGCAGGCGTTGCTGATCCTGATCGAACCGGCACCGGACGGAGCGCCGGGCGAGGCGACCGCGGTGCTGCTGGGGGAGGAGACACGTCAATGAGGACGAAAGGTCTACGCGGCGCGCTTGCCGCCGACACCGAACTGGGCGCGGGCAACGTGCTGGCCCGGGTGCTGGCCCACGGCGCCGACCCGGACGGGCCGGGGCTCACCTTCGACACCGCTGTCGACGGCCGCCCGGCCGAGACCCCGCTGACCCTCGGCGAACTCGACCGGATGGTCACCGCCCGGGCGGCCTGGCTGCACGAACGTGGCGTGAAGCCGCGCGATCCGGTCGCGGTCTGGGCCGGCACCGCCGCCGACATGGTGCTGTCGTTCCTGGCGCTGACCCGCCTCGGCGCCATCCCGGCGCTGATGAACGGCCGGCTGCGCCCGGAGATCGCCGCCGAGTACATTCGCCGGCTGCGTGCCGCCGGCGTGCTCGCCGACGCCGACCACGCCGCCGCGCTGGCCGGGCACGACCTGGGCGCCCCGCTGCTCGGTGAGCCGGCGCACGCCGGTGCCGGCGATCCGGCCGCCGCGCCCGCGCACTACCGGCACCACCCCGACGACCCGATCGTCATCACGCACACGTCCGGCACCACCGGCGTGCCGAAGGCGGTGCTGCACTCGCACGCCAGCCTCTTCGCCGCCACCCGGCACCTGCTGTCCATGCCGCAGGCGCAGGGCACCACCCGGATCCTCAACGCGCTGCCCGCCCCGCACACCGCCACCGTGCTCATGGTCAACCAGGCGCTGGGCAACCGGGCCCAGATGTACCTGCTCTCCGAGCAGGGCGGCGAACGGGTGCTCGACGCGATCCAGCGGTGGCGGCCGGACGGCGTCTTCGGCTTCTCGATGACCTGGGCCGAGCTGGCCCGCTTCGACCTGTCCGGCTACGACCTGGACTCGGTGCGGCTGTGGTTCAACACCGGTGACTGCTCGCACGAGCCGCACGTGCGCCGGCTGGTCGCGGTCGGCTCGCGGGACGTGGTGACCCGCGCCGGGGTGACCCGGGTGCCCGGCTCGGTGTTCATCGACGGGCTCGGCTCCAGCGAGATGGGACACTCGATGTTCCACATCACGCACACCGTGGACACCGACCGCTACGGTCGCTGCGTCGGCCGCCCGTACCGGTTCGCGCGGGTGGCCGTGCTCGACGCCGACGGCAACGAGCTGCCCGCCGGGCAGGTCGGCTGGCTGGGCATCGACTCGCCGTCGCTGTTCCGGGGCTACTGGAACGACTCGGTCACCACCTACCGGTTCCGGCTGCGCGGCTGGTACCTCACCGGCGACCTGGTGTACGCCGACGACGACGGCCGCTACTACCACCTGGACCGGGCGGTCGACTCGGTCGAGGTGGCGGGCGGGAAACGGTTCTTCACCGCGCTGTCCGAGGAGCGGATCCTCGCCGCCTGCGCCGACGTCACCGACTGCACCGTGGTGATCGTCAAGGAGGCCGACGGGACGGTCACCACCGACGTGCTGCTGGAGCTGGCGGCCGGCGCCGACCCGGCCCAGGACCGCACCGCCGCGATCCGCGCGGCGCTCGGCCCGGACGTGGCCGCCACGCTGCGCCGGGTGGTGCCGGTACGCGCCGAGGACATCCCGGTCACCGTGACCGGCAAGGTCCGCAAGGTGGCGCTGCGCGAGCGCTACCTGACCGAGGCGCCGTCATGACCGCCGTGATCACCGGCATGGGGCTGTTCACGCCGGCCGGTCGCGGCGTCGCGGACACCTTTGACGCGCTGCTCACCGGCCGCTCCGGCCTGCGCCGGCCCCCCGAGGGCCACCCGGCGGCCGGCAGCCTGGAGGTGGCCGGGGTGCTGCCCGACATCGATCCGCGCAGCGTCGCCTCCGGACCGGACACGAAGGTGCTCGACCGGGTCGTGCTGCTCGCGCTGCTCACCGCCGCCGAGGCGCTCGCCGACGCCGGCATCGAGGTGGGGCGCGATGTCGACCCGGAGCGGATCGCGGTGATCGTCGGCGGTGTCGGCGGGATGGCCACGCTGGAACGTCAGGTCGTGGCCCGCGCCGAACGTGGCCGGGCGGCGGTCAGCCCGTACCTGCTCACCGGCATCCTGCCGAACATGCCGTCGGCCCGGATCGCCATCGCGCACGGCATCCGCGGCTACAGCTCGTCGGTGGGCACGGCCTGCGCCTCCGGCGCCCAGGCCGTCGCCGACGGGGTACGCCTGATCCGCGCCGACGAGGCCGACGTGGTGGTCTGCGGGGCGAGCGAGGCGCCGCTGTTCGGCACGTTCGCCGACACGTTCGGCAACGCCCGGGCACTGGCCCGCGGCTGGGACGAGCCCACCGAGGCGAGCCGGCCGTTCGACAAGCGGCGCAACGGCTTCGTGCTCGCCGAGGGCGCGGCGCTGCTGGTGCTGGAACGGGCCGGGCACGCCGCCGCCCGGGGCGTCACCGGCTACGCCGAGGTCGCCGGCTACGGCACCAACACCGACGCGTACCACCCGACCGCGCCGCGGCCGGACGGCGCCGGGGCGGCCGCGTGCATGCGCCGGGCGCTCGCCGCCGGCGGGATCGGGCCGGCGGACGTCGGCTACGTCAACGCGCACGGCACCGGCACCAAACTGGGCGACATCGCCGAGACGACCGCGCTGGCCGACGTGTTCGGCGTCGGCGGCGTGCCGGTCAGCTCCACCAAGGCGCTCACCGGGCACCTGCTCGGCGCGTCCGGCGTGCTGGAGGCCGCGGCCACCGCCCTGGCGCTGCGGCGCGGCCTGCTCCCGCCCACCTACCACCTGGACGACCCGGACCCGGAGTGCGAGGCGGACCACGTCCGCGCCGTGCCCCGGCCCACCCGGACCGACCACGCGCTGTCGAACTCGTTCGGGTTCGGCGGCCAGAACGTCAGCCTGCTGCTGCGCCGGGTCGCCACCCCGGCCGCGGCCTGACCCGACTCCATGCCCGGGCGACGAGCCCGGGTCGCCACCACGGGGGGAACAGGGGGAAGCCCATGCACATCAACGGCATAGACCATCTGGAGCTTTACGTGGGGGACGCCCGGCAGGCGGCCTTCTACTTCGACACCGCGGTCGGGTTCCGGCTGCACGGCCAGGGCGGACCGGAGACCGGGCTGGCCGGGCAGCGGTCCCTGCTGCTGGCCCAGGCCGGCATCCGGCTGCTGCTGACCACCGGCCTGTCCGCGGAACACCCGGCCGCCACCTACGTGCACCGGCACGGCGACGGCATCGCCGTGGTCGCGCTCGCCGTCGACGACGCCGCCGGGGCGTACGCGGAGCTGGTGGCCCGCGGCGCGACCGGGGTGACGCCGCCGCGCGCCTACACCGGCGCGGACGCCGAGGTGGTGATCGCCGAGGTCGGCGGCTTCGGCGACGTGCTGCACCGGCTCGTGGAGCGGCGCGGGGACCGGAGCGTGTTCCTGCCCGGCGCGATCGAGCCGGTCGCCGCGCCGGACGGCGACGCGCTGCTGGCCGAGGTCGACCACCTGGCGGTCTGCGTGCCGCCCGGGCAGCTCGACGAGACGGTGGCCCACTACGAGAAGGTGTTCGGCTTCGCGCACATCTTCACCGAGCACGTCGAGGTCGGCGGGCAGGCGATGAACTCCAAGGTGGTGCAGAGCCCGTCCGGGCAGGTCACCCTGGTGCTGCTGGAGCCGGACACGGGCGCCCGACCCGGGCAGATCGAGGACTTCCTGCGCTGGCACGCCGGCGCCGGTGTGCAGCACCTGGGGCTGCGCACCGACGACATCGTCGCCACCGTCGGCGCGCTCGCCGGCCGGGGGGTGCGCTTCGCCCGCACGCCCGGCGCCTACTACGACGACCTGGAACAGCGGGTCGGCCGGCTGGACGCGCCGGTGGACCGGCTGCGTGAGCTGAGCATCCTGGTCGACTCCGACCACGACGGCCAGCTCCTGCAGATCTTCACCGAGTCGATGCACGTGCGTCGCACGCTCTTCCTGGAGGTCATCGAGCGGCGCGGGGCGCGCACCTTCGGCAGCGGCAACATCAAGGCGCTCTACGAGGCGAAGGAACGTGAACTGGCCGCGGCGGGGGCGACCCCGGTCGTCGCGGCCGGAGGGGTTGGTACGGCATGAGTGAACGCACCGAGCGAAGCGAGGGCCGTGAGGCCATGCCCGGCCGGTACGGCATGACCACGATCGATCCCGGACTGACCGCCGAGGAGGAGGCGCTGCTGCCCTCCGACGACGACGTCCGGCACTACGTCGAGCACGGCTGGTACCTGTCGAAGAAGCTGCTCACCGACGACGAGGTGGACGAACTCGTGGCGGCGACCGACGGCTACTACGCCGGGGAACGTGACCGGCGGCTGCCGGTACGCCCGCCGAAGCTGGCCTACTGGGAGCCGTCGCGCGGTGACGTGCAGCGGCACAACGACTACGTCCACCACGAGCACGACGGGATCGCCCGCATCCTGCGCAAGCCGCTGATCGGGGCGGTCGCGGCCCGGCTGGCCCGGGCCGTCGAGATCCGGATCTTCCAGTCCACGCTGATCTGGAAGCCGCCGATCGCCGGCTTGCCGTCCAACATCGTGCCCTGGCACTTCGACAAGCACTACTGGGCGTCCTCGTCGTCGGAGGAGATGCTCACCGCGTTCATCCCGTTCCACGACTGCGGCGTGGAGATGGGCACCATCACCATGGTCGACGGCTCGCACCGGTGGCGGGAGATCGGCGCGGACGACACGGTGGTGCGGCACTTCGCCGACCGGGACCGCGACCAGCTCGAGGCGATGCTGGCCGAGAACGCGGCGTTCAACCACGCCGAGATCCGCAAGATCCCCATGGTGATCCCCAAGGGGCACATGAGCTTCCACCACTGCCGTACCTACCACGGCAGCGGTGCGAACGTCAGCGGGCGCCCCCGGCGGGCGATCTCGCTGCACCTGCAGGACGGTGAGAACGCCTGGCGGGAGTATCCGCTCTCCGACGGCACACTCGCCGCGTACAACCACGACGTGCTGGTCCGCCGCACCCACGAGGGCCGGCCGGACTACGCAGACCCCGATTACTGCCCGGTCATCTGGCGCGACCGCGCCCAGCAGGGAGGCTGACAATGTCACGGTACGACTGGGGAAAGACGCACCCGGGCATCGAGCGGCTGGAGCGGGCGGTGACCGAACGCCGCGACGTGGTGGTCAACCACCCGCTCTACGCCAACCTGGACACCCACGAGGCGTTGGTGACGTTCATGGAGCACCACGTCTTCGCGGTCTGGGACTTCATGTCCCTGCTGAAGTCGTTGCAGCGCCAGCTCACCTGCGTCACGGTCCCGTGGATCCCGACCGGCCCGACCGGCAGCCGCCGCCTGATCAACGACATCGTCATGGTCGAGGAGAGCGACGAGCTGGGTGAGGGCTACATCAGCCACTTCGAGCTCTACGTGCGCGGCATGACCGAGGCCGGCGCGGACACCACTCCCGTCGACAAACTGGTGGACCTGCTGCGCGCCGGTCGGCCGGTCACCGAGTCGTTCGGCGAGGCCGGGGTGCCGGCGCCGTCGGCGGCGTTCGCGGGCACCACCTGGCGGATCATCGAGACCACCCCGGTGCACTGCCAGGCGGCGGCGTTCGCGTTCGGCCGGGAGGACCTCATCCCGGAGATGTTCACCCAGGTCGTCGCCGTCAACGAGCGCAGCAACCGGCTGAACACGTTCGTCGACTACCTGGAGCGGCACATCGAGGTCGACGGCGAGCAGCACACCCCGATGGCCATGCAGATGCTCGCCGACCTGTGCGGCGACGACGACACCAAGTGGCAGGAGTGCGCGGACACGGTGAACGACGCGCTGGCCGCCCGCGCCCGCCTCTGGGACGACATCCTCGCCGCCATCAAGGAGGGCCGTCCGGCGTGACCGGCCCCGACCCGGCCGCGCTCTACCGGACGGTCCGGCTGATCCGCCGCTTCGAGGAGCGCGCGATCGAGCTGGTCGACGCCGGGGAGATCGTCGGCGGCATCCACCCGTACCTGGGTCAGGAGGGGATCGCCGCCGGGGTCTGCGCGGCGCTGTCCGCCGGTGACCTGGTGACCGGCACCCACCGCGGGCACGGACACGTGCTGGCCAAGGGCGCCGACCCGGCCCGGATGCTGGCCGAGCTGTGCGGCCGGGTCACCGGGCTCAACCGGGGCCGCGGCGGGTCGATGCACGCCGCCGACTTCGGCGTCGGCGTGCTCGGCGCCAACGCCATCGTCGGGGCCGCCGGCGCGATCCTCACCGGCGCGGTGTGGGAGCGCCGGCGGCGCGGCGCCGACCTGGTCGGCGCCACGTTCTTCGGCGACGGCGCGGTCAACGAGGGAATGCTGCTGGAGGCGTTCAACCTGGCCGCGCTCTGGCGGGTGCCGGTGTTGTTCGTCTGCGAGAACAACGGCTACGCCACCACCATGCCGGTCGCCGGCGCGGTGGCCGGCACGATCGCCGGGCGGGCCGAGGCGTTCGGCATGCCGGCGACCGCCGTCGACGGCCAGGACCCGGAGACGGTACGCGCGGCGGCAGCCGCCGCCGTCGCGCGGATGCGCGCCGGCGGCGGACCCGAGCTGATCGAGGCGCACACCTACCGGTTCGACGCCCACCACACCTTCGAACACCGGGTACGCCTCGACTACCGGCCGTCGCAGGAGGTGGCCGACGGCCGCTCCCGCGACCCGGTCGAGATCGCCGGTGCGCGGCTGGACCCGGCGACGCGGGCCGAGATCGACGCCTCCGTCGAGGCGGTGCTGGCCGCCGCCGTCGACTTCGCGCTGGCCGGCCCGCACCCGGACCCGGCAACCGCCCTGGACCACCTGTACGCCAGCGGGCTGACCGCCCGGACCGGAGGTGGCTGATGCCCCGGCTCTCCTACCGTAGGGCGCTCACCCGGGCGCTCGCCGACGAGATGACCCGCGACGAGTCGGTGGTGGTGCTCGGCGAGGACATCCGGGTGGCCGCCGCCAACGTCACCACCGGGCTGGTGAAGAAGTTCGGCCCGGAGCGGGTGCGCGACACGCCGCTGTCGGAGCAGGCGTTCACCAGCTTCGCCACCGGCGCGGCGCTGGCCGGGGCCCGGCCGGTGGTGGAGTTCCAGATCCCGTCGCTGCTGTTCCTGGTCTTCGAGCAGATCGTCAACCACGCGCACAAGTTCCCGCTGATGACCGGTGGCCAGTGCGCGGTGCCGGTCACCTACCTGGTGCCCGGCTCCGGCTCCCGGACCGGCTGGGCCGGGCAGCACTCCGACCACCCGTACGCGTTGTTCGCCCACGTCGGGGTGACCACCGTGGTGCCGGCCACCCCGGCCGACGCGTACGGGCTGCTGGTCTCCGCGATCCGCTGCGACGACCCGGTGGTGGTCTTCGCCCCGGCCGGCGCGCTGGACCTGCGGGAGGACGTGGCCGACCCGGCGCCGGTGCCGCTGGGTCGGGGCGTGGTCCGCCGGGCCGGCGACGACGTCACCGTGGTCGCGGTCGGGCACCTGGTGCACGAGGCGCTCGCGGTCGCCGAGGAGCTGGCCGGTCAGGCGTCGGTGGAGGTCTTCGACCCCCGCACGCTGTACCCGTTCGACTGGGACGGACTCGTCGACTCGGTGAGCCGCACCGGACGCCTCGTCGTGGTCGACGACGGCAACCGGTCCTGCGGCATCGCCGGGGAGATCATCGCGACCGTGGTGGAGCGGGTCCGGCTGGCCGCCCCGCCGCGGCGGGTCACCCGGCCCGACGGCGCGGTGCTGCCGTTCGCGCCAGCCCTGGACCGGGCCGTGCAGCCCGGCCGGGACCAGCTCACCGCCGCCATCCAACTGACCCTCAAGGACGGATGAACGATGGACCCGAACTACCCGTGGCCGCCGCTCGGCGCGGCGTGGACCGACCTGCCCGAGTCCACCCGGTCGGCCATGGTGACGGCCGGCGCCGGCGCCTGGGAGAAGATCTTCCACGGCCGGGCCACCTACAACACGCGGTGGCGGCTGGCCCGCCCGCCGGTGCTCACCGCGGACGCGTTCCGTGAGCTGAACGAGGTCTGCGACCGGATCGCCCAGCTCATCCTCCAGGCGTGCCAGCGGCGCGCCCGCACCGCCGGTGAGCTGCGCCGACTACTCGACGTGCCGGACGGGGAGACCCGGCTGCTCGACCCGGACGAGGAGCTGCACGACGGGCTGCTGGCCGCGTACCGGCCGGACGTGCTGTTCTCCGGCGACGTGCCGTGCATCGTGGAGTACAACATCGACAGCAGCCTCGGCGGCGGCTTCGACGCCGACACCGTGATCCAGCGGTACGCGGAGCTGTACCGCGACGCCGGCCTGCTGGACCGGGTGCGGCCCGCGCCGTCCCTGCTGGACCAGCGGTTCGCCGCCATCCGGGACACGCTCGGCCTGCCCGACGGCGCACGGGTGGCGCTGCTGATGGACTTCGAGGCGGAGTATCCGGGGCTGGACGACCCGGAGACGTTCATCCGGATCCTCTCGCCGCTCGTCGACCAGGCCCGGCCGTTCGGCATCGACCTGGTGATCGCGCCGGTCGCCACCGCCACCCTGGACGCCGGGCGTCGGCTGGTGGTCGGCGGCGCCCCGGTGGACGCGCTGTTCCGGCTGTTCGTGCCGAACCGGGTCACGCCCGGCGCCGGCCTGGACGCGGTGGCCGGCGCGCTGGCGGCCGGCACGCTGCCGATGTTCGTCAGCAGCGCCGCCTGGCTGCTCAGCAACAAGCTGAACTACGCCTGGCTCTGGGCCGACCTGGACCTGCTGTCGGAGCCCGACCGGGTGCTGGTCCGCCGGTACGTGCCGCACACCGTCGCGCTCACCGCCGACCAGCTCGACCGGGCGCTGGCCGAGCAGGCCGACCTGGTCGCCAAGCCGGCCGGCGGGTCGGCCGGGCACGGCGTGCTGATCGGGCCGGAGCTGAGCGCGGTGGCCTGGGAGGACGGGGTACGCGCCGCGATCGACGCGGGCGGACACATCCTCCAGCGCTACCACGAGGCGGACCGGGTGGCGATGGACTTCGTGCGGATCGAGACCGGCGAGACGGTCACCGCCGACGTCCCGTACAGCCTCGCGCCGTACCTGTTCGACCGCACCGCCTCCGGCGCGTTGGCGCGGGTCGGCTACCCGGGCTGCGAGGGCGTCCTCAACCTGGCCCGGGGCGTGCTGATGTCCGGCATCCTGCTCACCGACTGATCCCGCCCTGGGCCGGGGTGGTGAAGAAGGCGGTCAGGGGGGTGATCAGGGCGGGCGGCGCCACGGCGATGCCGTTGTGCGGGCTGCCGGGCACGCGCAGCGTGCGGGCGTGCGGGAGGACGGTGGCCAGCAGCTCGTTGGTCTCGGTGAAGAACGGCGCGGCCCGGGCGCCGCTGATCAGGAGCGTGTCGGCGGTGATGCCGGCGTACTGCTCGGCCGGCCCGTCGTGCACCATGATCTGCCGTGACTCGGCGAGCGTCATCCCGACCAGCGCGCCCATGGTGCGCCCGATCTCGGTGCGCAGGAAGAGCCGGGTGATCGCGGCCCGGACCGGCAGCGGCAGCCGCGAGGCTGGGTTCTGCGGGTCGACGGCGGCGCCCACGATCGCCAGGGCCCGGGCGTTCTGCCCGGCCCGGACGGCCGCCTCGGCCGGCTCGAGAAACGCCATAGGCATGCCGTGTCCGGCCAGCCGCAGCGGGGCGTCGTAGACCGCGATCCGCTCCAGCGGCAGTCGCAGCGCGGCCCGCAGCACCACGAACGCGCCGTAGCTGTGCCCGACCGCCCACCGGGCGCCGGTGTGCGCGAGCACCGCGCCGAGGTCGTCGATCTCCTGCTCCACCGTGTACGGCTCGCGGCGGGGAGGGGCGTCCGCCCGGCCCCGCCGGTTGTAGAGGTGCACGGTGAACCGCTCGGCGAGCCGTGCGGCCAGCCGGCGGTACTCCGCGATCGTCACCCCGCCGCCGTGCACCACCACCAGCCCCGGCCCGGTGCCTGTGGAGTGCAGGACGATGCCCGCGCCGTCCGTGGCCGTGATCCGTTGCATGACCGCTCCCTCCGACCCCATGAAACTGCGAACGCCGTTTGCAGTTTACAGTGGGATGGTGAGCGGCGCATCCACGAATCCGGCCGGCGGCGGATCTCCCGGCCCGTCGATCTGGAGCCGGCCGCCACGCGGCAGCCGCGGGCCGACCCCGACACACGGCCGGGACGAGATCGCCGCCGCCGCGGTCACGCTCGCCGACGCCGGCGGGCTGGACGCCGTGTCGATGCGGGCGGTGGCCGGCGCGCTGGACATGGCCGCCGGCTCGCTCTACCGGCACCTGTCGTCCCGCGACGACCTGCTCGACCTGATGGTCGACAGGTGCGTGGGGGAGCTGCGGCCCTACCCGAGCGACGACGGCGACTGGGTCGAGCAGTTCCTGCGGCTGGCCCGCCGCCAGCTCGCGCTGCACCGGCGGCACCCGTGGCTGGCCGACGCGCTCGGCCGGCGCGCGGCCCCCGGGCCGAACACGCTCGCCTACTTCGACGCCTGCCTGCGCATCCTGCAACCGGTGCCGGCCGGGGTCGCCGCCAAGTTCGAGGCGGTCGCCATGGTCACCGGCGTGGTCACGCTCTTCGCCCGCAGCGCGGCGGCCACCGGCGTGGTCACGTTCGACCACGTCGACCTGGCGGCGTACCCCCATCTGGCTGCCGCGTTCGCCGACGCCGCCACCCCGCCCGACGGCGACCTGTTCGCCCGCACCCTGCGTGCCCTGCTCACCGGCCTCCTGACCCCCGACCGCCCCGGACCGCCTCCGGACGCCCCCGCCGGGCGGTGACGTGATCGAAGAGTTCCCGTCCCGTATCGCGGTGGACCCGACGCCGACTCCTTGGTCAACGGGCGACGGCGGGAAGGAAGTCGGTTCGGGGTGCCTTTCGAGCTGATGGCAGAAACGACTCACCGAAGCCGGCCCGGCGTGGCGCGGGCGGCTGGCGAGGGTGCCGAGTCGTCTACGCCATCAGCTCGAAAGGCGCTCGTACGCCCGACCGTCGCCCGCGGCGAGGCCGTCCGGCGTCGGGGTCGGCCGGCCCACGGCACCCGCCGGTGTCACCGCGGCCGGGCCGGGCCGATCGGCCGACGGTGTTCGCGGAACCGGCCCGTCACCGGTGGCGGGCGTCGCCCTACCGATGACGGGTGTGGTGGGTGGCGAGGACCCGGAGCGTTTCCGCGGTGGCGACGGCGTCGCTGCGGGCGCTGCCGTGCCGGCCGTCGCCGCTGTAGAGCGAGGGGTCGGCGACCAGCGGATGGTCGGTGAGGTGCACGTGCAGCGTGCCGAGGCGCTCGGCCACCGCGCGGGTGTGCCGGGCCAGCCGGCGCATCCGCGCGCCCAGCCCGGCCCGCAGCGTGTCCCGCACCGCCGGGCTGTGCGAGACGTCGAACATGCCCACCGTGATCACGTCCGCCCCGGCGTCACGTAACGCGGTGATGATCGCGACCAGCTCCCCGTCGACCGCGTCGGGGTCGTAGCCGGGCCGGAACGCGTCGTTGCCACCGCACACCACGAGCGCCAGGTCCGGCCCGAACGCCAGCGCGTCGGCCAGTTGCGTGGCTCGCACCTCGTGCGCCCGCAGCCCGCGCCGCCCCAGGTTGAGGTACGCCAGCTCCGGGCGCACCGCCCGCAGCTCGGCCGCGACCCGGTCGGCCCACTGCACGTCGGGGTAGCCGTCGAGCGGCTCGCACAGGCCCTCCGCGACGCTGTCGCCGAGCACCGCGAACCGGTGCCACGGATGGTCGCGCAGCAGGTCGGCGGCCTCGCCGGGGCGCAGACACCAGGGATCCGTGGCCTCGGTCAACGTCGATGACATGACCGGGAGGCTAGCCGAGCGGTCGGGACGGGGAAAGCGGTCCGCCGCCCCGACCGATCGGACGGTCGGGGCGGCGGACACCGGTCGTACGGCCGCTCAGGCGGTCGGCGGCCTGTTGAACCAGCCGTGCAGCGTGACGATGACATGCGTCGTGCCACCGCTGACGTTCAGGATCCGGATGTTCCTGGTCGCGTAGCGCGGGCCGGCGTCGTTCACCCTGACCATCACCATCGTGGTGCGTGCGATCTGGCCGGCGGCGAAGTTCGCCACCGACTGGCTGGTCACCACCGGCCCGTCGGGAGTGGTCGCGAACGGGCCCGCGCCCGACTCGACGGTCAGGTAACCCGAGCCGGTCGGGCCCACCGTGGTCACCGAGAGCAGCGCGCCGCCCATCGCGTCCGGCGAGATGCCCACCGGGTCGGTCAGGTTGACGAACAGGGCACCCCGCGCCGTCATCGGCGTGCCGCCGTTGGCCCGGGTGTCGACCACCTGCAGGGCCGGGACCGGCCGCAGTTCGGCGCCACCCGACGCGGCGGCGGTCACGTAGCCCTGCACGGAGATCACCAGGTCGACCGCCGGGCCCTTGTTGAAGAAGGTGGCCCGACCGGCGGAGGAGAGCTTGACCGCGACGCCCTGCGAGGTGACCCCGCTGACGTAGTCGAGCACGCTTGTCGCGTCGGCCCCGCCCTCCGGGTAGGCCCGCAGGAAGCTGGCGCTCGTCGAACCGACCACGGCCACGTCCAGGAACACGCTTGTCGCGCCGCTCGGGACGACGCCGCCGGTGAACGTGAACGTCCGGGATCCGTTGGTCGGGATCTTGCCGACGGTGGTGCCGGTGCCGTCGCGGGTGTCGACCACCCGGGTGTGCGGCACGGCGACCAGCCCACCGCCCGCCCCGGCGGTGAAGTAGCCGTGCACCTCCACGACGACGTGGACGCTGCCGGCGGGGTTGTGGACCGAGACGCGGCCGTCCGGGCCCGGACGCACCACCTGGGTCGTCGAGATGATCTCACCAGCCGACGCGTTGAGCGACGACGTGGCCGGCCGGGTGGAGCCCGTCGGGAACACCGTCAGGAACGTGTTGGCGGTCGGGCTGACCGCGGTCACGTCGACCAGGACCGCGGAGACGCCCGACGCGGGGACCCCGCCGACGCCGAGGACCGGGAAGTCGGTGGTGCTGTTCGCGCCGCGGAGCCCGGCGGGGGCGCCGGTGCCGGTGCGGGTGTCCAGCAGGAGCCCGCCGGGGGAGAGCGCCACGTAGTTCTTGTTGCTGGTGCTCGCCGCGATCCACGGGGCCAGACCGTCCACCCGCACCTCGGTCGCGGCGCGCCGGGTGTCGGTCTCGCCGAGGCAGCCACCCTGCCAGGAGGTGTCGTGCAGGGCGACCAGCTGCGGCTGGCCGGCGCCGGTGCGCAGCAGCGGCCCACCGGCGTCGCCCCGGCACAGGCTGGCGGCCGAGGCGCTGCCGTCGACGGTGAGCGTGTCGGTGCTGACGCCGGTGACCGCGAACGTGCCGGCGTGCAGCTTGTCCGGCGCCCACTCGGTCGCGGTCCGGCCGAAGCCCGCGGCCAGCAGCTCCTCGCCCGGCGCGGCGGACGCGCCGACGGCGACCGGCGGCACCCCGTCCGCCGGCTTCTCCACCTGGGCGAGCGCGACGTTGCGGGTCGGGTGGGGGAGCACGGCCGTGACGGCGAGGACGTGCCCGGCAGTGGTGCTCAGATCCGTTCGGCCGACCGTGACGGTGGTGCGTCGGCTGGGCGGGCCGGCGACGAGCTGCTGGCCCGGTTCTGCCAGGCAGCTCGCGGTGGTCATCACCCAGCTCGGCGCGACCAGCACCGCGGAGCAGGCCCGCAGGTCGCTCTGAATCTTCGCGGTGAACGAGTAGCTCCCGGCCGGCACCGGGCTGACGCCGCTGACCGCCTGCGCGGCGCCGCCGCTGATCATGCTTGCCGCCACCACGACGACGGCCGACGCCGCGATCCTGCGGGCGCGGCGCGTTCGGATGAAGCTCATGCTCCTCTTTTCCGGTTGTACGAGCGTCGGCGACGCCGCCGGGCGAACCGGGAGAGAGGTCGAGCCGTGGACAGCATGCGCCCGCTGCGGCGACAGGTGTGCCGGACGCGCCGGGGCGCGTTCGTGCCGGTACACCATCGACGTTCCCCCGTGTGGCTACCGCAGGCATTGCCCGTGGATCAAGAGGGTAGCGAAAAGCCACCCGTCGTGCTGCCCCGTGCGTCGGCGCGGGACCTGCTCAGCTACCCGCCCGGAGGCGCTACGCCGAGCCACCGACACCACCGGTCAGGCCGGGGTGGGGGCGACCGGCTCCGGCGCCGGCCGGCCGGCGCCGGAGCGGAGGAACAGCAGCGGCGCCACGGTGAACACCAGGCAGGCCACCGACATCACCAGCAACGCCGGACCCAGATCGAACAGCGCCACCGACCAGCCGCCGAGCAGCGCGCCCACCGGCAGGCCGAGGAACGCCACCGAGCCGGAGATGCCCAGCACCCGGGTCTGCAACGCCGCCGGTACCCGTTGATAGAGCGCGGCGCCGAGCAGCGGGTTCACCGCCGCGATCCCGATCCCGGACAGGAACGTCACCACCAGCACCACCACCAGGTCGTCGCTGAGCGCCAGCGCCAGCAGCCGGGGCGCGCCGCTGAGCGCCAACCCGAGCGCGAACACCGCCTGGCCGGGCAGCCGCGCGCCGACCAGCGTGAACAGCAGGTTGCCCAGCAACGCGCCGGCCGAGAAGACGCCCAGCAGCAGCCCGAACCCGGCCGGGTCGCCGAGCACCTGGCTGACCCAGAGCGGGATCCAGACCGCGACGCTGGCGTTGGCGAACATGTTGGACGCGGAGACCACGATCAGCATGACCAGCAGCGTCCGGTCGGTACGCAGGTACGCGAAGCCGCCGCGCAGCGCCCGCAGGTACGGCTCCCGGGGCGCCGGCTGCGTCGGCGCGGGCGGCCGGACCAGCACCCCGATCAGCAGCGCGCAGACCGCGAACGTGGCCGCGTCGATCCAGATCGCCGGCGTCAGCCCCACCCAGTCGATGAGCAGCCCACCCAGCACCGCGCCGAACAGCGTCATGCCCCGCGCCAGCCCGTCGTAGGCGGAGGTGAGCCGGATCAGCGGCACCCCGGCCCGCTCGGCGGCCGGCTTGAACAGCACGTGCTTCACCCGGTCGCCGATGCCACGCAGCCCGCCGGCGATCGCCACCAGCACCAGCAGCGTGCCGAAGCCGAGCCAGGGCGCGAGCGCCACCACCGCCATCGCGACCGCGCTGGCCGAATCCACGAAGATCGAGGTACGGCGGACGCCGAACCGGTCCGCCCACGGCGTGGCCAGCGCGCTGGAGAGCATGTACGGCAGCGTCTCCGCGGCGGCCACCAGGCCCATCCGGGTCGGGCTGCCGGTGGTCTCCAGCACCAGCCAGGGAATGGCCACCACCGAGATCCGGGTGCCGAGGTTGGACAGCAGGTCGGCGCCGACCAGGGTGTACAACTCCCGGCGCGGGTTCACGCCGGACTGCCGATCGGGTCCGCGCCGGCCGGGTGCTCCTGTGCGTACCGGGCCCGCAGCGCCCGTTTGTCGACCTTCGCGGACCGGTTCAGCGGCAGCGCGTCGACGAACTCCACCGCGCCGGGCGCCCAGGTCTCGCTGAGTTCCCGGACGACCAGCGCGATCAGGTCGTCGCCGGTGACCGACGCGCCCGCCGCCGGCACCACGTACGCGTGCGGCAGCTCCCCGGCCACCGGGTCCGGCACCCCGATCACCGCGGCGGCCCTTACCTCGGGGTGGCCGGCGAGCACGTCCTCGATCGGGCGGGAGTAGATCGGCCAGCTCCGCTGCCGGGTGAGGATCCGGTCCTGCAACCGGTCGACCAGGTAGAGGAAACCGTCGTCGTCGAGGTGCCCGATGTCGCGGGTGCGCACCCAGCCGTCGACGAGCGTCTCGGCGGTCAGCTCCGGCTGGCCGTGGTAGCCGGCGAAGCTCAGCTTCGTCCGGGCCCACACCTCGCCGTCGACGCCGGCCGGCAGCACCCGCCCGTCGGCGTCGCGGATCTCGACGGTCACGTCCCCGTACGGCCGGCCGCAGGAGCGCAGCCGCTCCGGGTGCTCCGGATCGTCGGTGAGCCCGGGCAGCGCGCAGATCACCACCGCCTCGCTGAGCCCGTAGACGATGCGCAGGCACGGGCCGAACCGGGTGATCGCCTGGCGCAGCCGGGCCGGCGCGGCGGGCCCGGCGCCCACGTTGAACATGACCATCGCGGAGAAGTCGGCGCCCGGCAGGTCGGGATGGTCGAGCACCTCGTAGAGCATCGGCGGGGTGACGAACGTGGAGGTCAGCCGCTCGGCGTCCACGGTCGCGATGAACGCCGCCGGGTCCCACCGCTCGCGCAGGAACAGCACCCCGCCGGTGAACAGGTTGACAAGCGTGGTGATCTGGCCGCTGGCCAGCCACATCGGGGAGTGCGACAGGTGCCGCAGCAGCGGGATCCCGGCGGACCGGATGCCGGCGGCGAGCACCAGCACCTGCCGGTAGAAGCTCTCCCGGTGGTGCACCAGCTTCGGCGTGCCGGTGGTGCCGCTGGTCTGGAGGAACGACTCCGGCGCCGGCCCGGGGGCCGGCAGGTCGGTCGGGTCGTCGCCGTCGCCGCCCGCGGTGAGGTCGGGCCCGGCGCCGCCGGGGCCGAGACACAGCACCGGTACGCCGACCAGGCCGGCCGCGACCTGCCCGGACTCCGGATCGCGGGGATCGTGCACGAACACCTCCGGCGCGGCCAGCGCGACGAACTCGTCGATCTCGCGGCGGGAGGTGACCGGGGCGACCCACATGGCCCGGCAGCCGAGCAGGTGCAACGCGAGGTGCAGCAGTGGGCCCTCGACCGTGTTGCCGAGCATCACCAGCACCGCCGCGCCGGGGCGTACGCCGTGCCGGCGCAGCGCGGTGGCCAGGCCGCGCACCTCGGCGGCGACCTGCCGGTAGGTGAGCCGGCGGTCACCGCCGACCAGCGCCTCCCGGTCGCCGAACCCGGCGAACAGCTCCAGCGCCTCGTGCACGTAGTTCGGCCGGTCGGTCATCGGGCAGCCCCCATCGTTGTCCGCGAGCGGCGCCCGGCCCAGGTCAGGGCCGGTACTCGGACGGCGGGTGCCGGGTCGGCGACCGCACCGCCGCCGGTTCCGAGCCTAGGCAGCGGCGGTCCACGGCGGACAGAGCCGAACGTCGGGGCCCGGCATCCCGCGGGCATTTGATCATGTCGATCAGGTTGATTGACGCTCGTCACCAGCGGCGGCTAGTTTCCGGTCCATCGCCCGGGCAGGTGGCGCCGACCGCGCCGCGCCCGGGGTTGGGCGAACATGGAGGATCGATGCCGACCCCGAAGAGATGGCACGTCATAGCTTCTGCCGCAACGCTGCTGATCGCCGGCACCCCGGCGGTCACCGCGAGCGCCGGCCCCACCGACACCGACCGCGCCGGGCACGGGCGCGCCGAGTGGGCGGGAAGCTGGGCCGCCGCGGTGACCCGCGGGAACACCGTGGGGCTGACCAACACCGGCCTCAACGACCAGAGCATCCGGATGACGGTGCAGACCACGGTGGGCGGTCCGCGCCTGCGGGTCCGCCTCACCAACCTCTACGGCGAGCAGGCCGTCAAGGTCGGGCACGCCACGGTCGCCCGGCCGAACACCGCCACCGCCGACGACCTGTCCGACGTCGACCCGGCCAGCGTCCGGGAACTGACGTTCTCCGGCGGCACGTCGGCCACCATCAACAAGGGCGCCGAACTGCTCAGCGACCCGCTGGCCTACCCGGTGGCCGAGCAGGAGGACCTGGTGGTCACCCTGTACTTCCCGGTGCTCACCGGACCGGTCACGTTCCACGGCCAGTCCCGGGTCACCAACTTCATCGGCGCCACGGACCTGACCACCGCGGCCGGCGGCGCCGGCTTCACCATCAAGCCGAACTGCTGCTGGATGTTCCTCTCCGGCATCGACGTGGAGCGCAAGGTCGCGCCGGGCTCGGTGGTGGTGCTCGGCGACTCCATCGGCGACGGCAACGGCAGCACGGTCAACGCCGACAAGCGCTGGCCGGACCTGCTCGCCGCGCGGCTGATCGACGCCCGCCCGGAGGTCCGTACGCCGGGCGTGCTCAACCTCAGCCTGGCCGGCAACCGGCTCAACCACGAGGGCCCGGAGCCCGGTGCGGGCGGCTTCCCCGGCTACTACGAGCTGGGCCCGAACGCGCTGGCCCGACTGAACGAGGACGTGTTCCCGCAGACCGGTGTCCGGACCGTCATCACCCACCTGGGCATCAACGACATCTGGATGAACGGCGACAGCGCCGAGGCGATCATCGCCTCGCTGCGCCAGCTCAACCAGCAGGTCAAGGCGCGCGGGCTGACCAGCCTGGTCGGCACCATCACGCCGTACGAGGGCAACGGCGGGCCGGGCGTGTGGACCGAGGAGAAGGACGCCACCCGCAACGCCGTCAACGCCTGGCTGCGCGGGGCCGGCCGGGCCGAGTTCGACGGCGTGCTCGACTTCGACGCCGTGCTGCGCGACCCGGCGCAGCCCAGCCGGCTGCTGCCGGCGTACGACGCCGGGGACCACATCCACCCGAACGACGCGGGCGCGCAGGCGATGGCGAACGCCGTCCCGCTGCGGCTGCTCGGGCTGTGACACCGGGCGGGGGCGGCGTCGACACGGCGGCCGCCCCCGCCGCCTTTTCCTGGGGAGGAAGAACGCCGTGGACGTCAGCGAGATCCTGACCGGCCTGTACAGCGAGCAGGGCCGGCAGAACCCCTATCCCTACTACGCGGCCCTGCACGCGCACGGGCCGATCAACGCCGTTCCCACCCGCGCCGAGCACAGCACCGTCACCGCCGTCGCCGGCGGCTACGACGTGGTGGACCGGATCCTGCGCGATCCGGAGTGGTACAAGGGCTTCCCGCCCGGCTGGGAGGAACAGGAGATCCTGCGGACGTTCCTCACCTCGATGATGTTCGTCAACCCGCCGGACCACACCCGGATGCGCGCGGTGTTCGCCAAGACGTTCACCCCGCGCCGGCTGGGCGCGCTGGAGCCGGTGGTGGTGCGGATCGCCACCGAACGCCTGGACGCGATGGCCGAGGCCGGCGCGGACGGCACCGAGGTGGACTTCGTCGCCGACTTCGCGTACCCGGTCCCGGCGCTGGTGATGGCCGAGTTCATCGGCCTGCCCGCCGCCGATCTGGCCTGGTACCGGCAGCGGGTCGACTGGATCGACGAGTACATGGACGTCGCCGGCAAGACGCCGGAGCGGCTGACCCGGGCCAACCAGGCCGCCGAGGAGCTGCGGGCCTACTACCGGGACCTGATCGCCCACCGCCGCCGGGCCCCCGGCGAGGACCTGATCAGCGGGCTGGTCGAGGTGCTCGACGCGGGCGGTGTCGACCTCACCGAGGACGAGCTGATCAGCAACCTGATCGTGCTGTTCAACGCCAGCTTCGTCACCACCGTCTACATGTTCAGCAACGGCCTGCCGCTGCTGCTCGACCATCCGGAGGTGACCGCCGCGCTGCCCGGTGACGACGCGCTCGCCCGTGGCTGCGTGGACGAGGTGCTGCGGATGGAGAGCCCGGTGCACTTCCTGGCCCGTTCCGCGCCGGCCGACGCCGACCTGGACGGCGTGCCGGTGGCCCGCGACGACAACGTGCTGCTGCTGATCGCCGCCGCGAACCGGGACCCGGCCCGCTTCCCCGACCCGGACCGCTTCGACCCGCACCGGGACGGCCCACCGTCGCTGGCCTTCGGCCTCGGACTGCACTTCTGCCTGGGCTCGGCGGTGTCGAAACTGGAGGGCCGGATCGCGCTGCCCCGGTTGTTCGCCCGCTTCCCCCGACTCGCGGTCACCCAGCCGTACACCTACAGCGGCAGCCTCTTCCTGCGCGGCATCGACAAGCTCTTCGTCACCACCGGGGAGGCCGGATGACGCTCGATCCGCAGGTGGTCGCGTGGCGGGCCGCCCGGGCGACGGCGGGCGCCGTGCCGCTCTACACCCAGACCCTCGCCGAGGCCCGCGCCGCCGACCTCGCCGCGATCCGCGCCGGCGGCGGCGCGGTCGAGCCGGTCGCCGAGGTACGCGACAGCCAGGTGCCCGGCCCGGCCGGGCCGCTCCCGGTGCGGGTGCACCGGCCGGCCGGCGACGGTCCGCTGCCCACGCTGGTGTGGTTCTTCGGCGGTGGCTGGACGCTCGGCAGCGTGGACACCGCCGACGGGATCTGCCGGCGGCTGGTCAACCTCGTCGGCTGTCAGACCGTGACGGTCGGCTACCGGCTCGCCCCCGAGCATCCGTTCCCGGCCGCGGTCCAGGACTGCCACGCCGCGCTGCGCCACCTGGCCACGCACCCCGACGAGTTCCGGATCGACGCGGGCCGGCTGGCGGTCGGCGGGGACAGCGCCGGCGGCAACCTGGCCGCCGCGGTGACGCTGCTGGCCCGTGCCGACGGCGGGCCCCGGCTCGCCGCCCAGGTGCTGGTCTACCCGAACACCGACCAGCGCCCCGGCCGTCGCCCGGCCGACGACGAGGACCCGCTGCTGTTCAACCGGCACTCGGTGGACTGGTACCGCGGCCACTACCTCGCCGACCCGGCGGACGCGTCCCATCCGCTGGCCTCGCCGCTGCTCGCCGAGGACCTGTCCGGCCTGCCGCCGGCGCTCGTCGTCACCGCCGGGCACGATCCGCTGCGCGCCGAGGGCGAGCGGTACGCCGAGCGGCTGGGCGGGGCCGGCGTGCCGACCGAGACGGCCGACTACCCGGGCATGATCCACGGCTTCTTCGCCATGCCCGGCGTGTTCGACGCCGGCCGCGACGCCCAGGACCGGGTGGCCGCGTTCCTGCGGGCACACCTCGGCCTCGATCCGGCGTCGGCCGGGGCCTCGGTCGGGACCGACCGTGGCTGACCCCGCCTCGGCCTTCGTGCCGCCGGCCGGCCTGGCCGACTTCGCCGGGCTGGCCCGGGCGGTGCTCCCGGCCGACGTGTGGGACTTCGTCGACGGCGGCAGCGGCACGGAGACCGCGCTGGCCGCCAACCGGGCCGCGCTGGACCGGGTGGCCGTGCTGCCCCGGATGCTGGCCGGTGTGGACACCCCGAGCACCGAGGCGACGCTGCCCGGGGGCCGGGCCGCGCTGCCGGTGGCGGTCGCGCCGATGGCGTACCAGCGGTTGCTGCACGCCGACGGTGAGCCGGCGCTCGCGGCGGCGGCCGGCGCGGCGGGCGTGCCCTACGTGGCCAGCACACTGTCCAGCACGCCGATCGAGGAGATCGCCGCGGCCGGCGGAACGGTGTGGTTCCAGCTCTACTGGCTGCGCGACCGGGGCCTGGTGGCGGAGCTGCTGGACCGGGCGCTGGGCGCGGGCTGCGCGGCGGTGATGCTCACCGTGGACGTGCCGGTGCTCGGCCGGCGCCTGCGCGACGTGCGCAACGGCTTCACGCTGCCGGCGCACGTCACCGCCGCCAACCTGCCCGGCGGCCGGGACGACCTGGCCCACCAGGGCACGCCCGGCGTCTCGGCGGTGGCGGTGCACACCGGCGCGGTCTTCGCCCCGGCGGTGAGCTGGGCGGACCTGGCCTGGCTGCGCGCGCGTACCCCGGTGCCGTTGCTGGTCAAGGGCATCCTGGACGCGCGCGACGCGGTCCGCGCGGCGGACGCCGGCGTGGACGCGGTGGTGGTCTCCAACCACGGCGGCCGGCAGCTCGACGCCGCCCCGGCCAGCGTGAGCGTGCTGCCGGAGGTGGTCGACGCGGTGGCGGAGCGGTGCGCGGTGCTGCTGGACAGCGGCATCCGCGGCGGCGTCGACGTGCTGCGCGCGCTCGCGCTCGGCGCGGCCGGCGTGCTGGTCGGCCGGCCGCTGCTCTGGGCGCTCGCGGCCGGCGGCCGGGCCGGCGCCGAGGCCGCCCTGGCGCTGCTCGCCGCCGAGCTGCGGGACGCGCTCATCCTCAGCGGCTGCCCCGACCCGGCCTCGGCCCGGCGGCTGCGCACCCGGATCGGAGCCTGACGTGGAACCGGTGGACCTGACTGTCGAGGCGCTGCACGGCAGCGTCGGTGACCCGGCGTTGAACTCGATGAACTTCCTCAACGAGGTGGCACAGCACTATCCCGACGCGGTGTCGCTGGCCGCCGGTCGGCCGTACGAGGAGTTCTTCGACTCGGCGTTGCTGCCCGGCCACCTGGACCGGTTCCGGGCGCACCTCGCCGACGACCTGGGGCTGAGCCCGGCCCAGGTGGACCGGACGCTGTTGCAGTACGGCCGGACCAAGGGCATCGTGCACCACCTCATCGCCCGCCACCTCGCCGTCGACGAGGGGCTCACCGTCGACCCGGAGACGATCGTGGTGACGGTCGGCTGCCAGGAGGCGATGTTCCTGGTGCTGCGCGCGCTGCGGGCCGACCCGGCCGACGTGCTGTTCGCGGTGGCGCCCACGTACGTCGGGCTGACCGGCGCGGCCCGCCTGGTCGACCTGCCGGTGCGTCCGGTGGCCGGTGGCCCGGACGGCGTCGACCTGGCCGACCTGCGGGCCGGGGTGCGCCGGGCCCGCGCCGAGGGGTTGCGCCCGCGCGCCTGCTACGTGATGCCGGACTTCGCGAACCCGTCCGGGATCAGCATGGACACCGCCCAGCGCCGCCGGCTGCTCGACCTGGCCGCGGAGGAGGAGCTGCTGCTGATCGAGGACAACCCGTACGGCCTGTTCCCGGCCGCCGGCGTGGACCGTCGCCCCACGCTCAAGGCGCTGGACACCGCGCGTCGGGTGGTCTATCTCGGCTCGTTCGCCAAGACCGTGCTGCCCGGTGCGCGGGTCGGCTACGTGGTCGCCGACCAGCGGGTGGGCGGCGCGGACGGCACGGTCGGCCCGCTCGCCGACCAGCTCGCCAAGATCAAGAGCATGGTCACGGTGAACACGTCGCCGATCAGCCAGGCGGTGATCGGCGGCGCGCTGCTGGCGCACGACTGTTCACTTGTCGCCGCGAACGTCCGGGAGCGGGCCGCGTACGCCCGCAACCTGCGCCACCTGGTCGACGGCCTGGCCCGCCGTTTCCCGGCCGGCGGGCCGGTGGGCTGGACCGTGCCGGCCGGCGGTTTCTTCGTGGTGGTCACCGTGCCGTTCCCGGTCGACGACGCGCTGCTGCACCGCTCGGCCCGGGAGTACGGCGTGCTCTGGACCCCGATGGCGCACTTCTACGACGCCGGCACGCCGGTGAACGCGTTGCGGCTGTCGGTGAGCGCGGTCACCCCGGCGCAGATCGACGTGGGCCTGGACCGGCTCGCGGCGCTGGTCGCGGACACCACGGCCGCGGTGGGCGCGCCGGCCTGACGCCGCAGGGTCGTGGTTCCGGCACCACCCGTGTTCCCCGGCGACCCGGTGTCCGTTGATAATGGACGGATGGTTGCCTGGGAGTACGCGTTGCTGGTCCGCCGCTATCAGGGGCAGGGCCGGAATTTCCACGTCTCGTTCGTCTGGTACGGCCCGGACGGGTCCCGCACCGACGTGACCGCGTACGGCGACACCGCGGTCGCGCACCTCAACCGCGTCGGCCGGGAGGGCTGGGAGCTGGTCACCGCCGCCGAGGACGTGAACAACGTGCAGGGCAGCACCGAGGTCCACCGCTACCACCTCAAACGCCCCCTGCGCTGACCCACCCCCCACCCCCTCGTTGATCAAGGAGTTTGCGTCGGTTCCGGCGTGCCGGCTGACGCAAACTCCTTGATCGACTTCGCGGGCGGGCGGGCGGGCTCAGGTCAGGTTCACCTCGGGGTAGAGGGGGAACGGGGTGAGCAGGTCGGCGGCCTGCTTGCCGACCTGCTCGGCCACCGCCGGGTCCAGGACGTACTTCGCCTTGGACGGGGCGCCGTCGGGGCCGGTGCCGGGGCTGGTGCGGTCGAGCACGGTGTGCATCAGCTCGGCGGTCGCGTCCATCTCGGCGGCGCCGAGCCCCCGGGTGGTCAGCGCCGGCGTGCCGATCCGGATGCCTGAGGTGTACCACGCGCCGTTCGGGTCCTGCGGCACCGCGTTGCGGTTCGTCACGATGCCGGAGTCCAGCAGCGCCTGCTCGGCCTGCCGGCCGGTCAGGCCGTAGCCGGACACGTCGATGAGCACCAGGTGGTTGTCGGTGCCGCCGGTGACCAGCGTCGCGCCCCGGCGCAGCAACCCGTCGGCGAGCGCCTGCGCGTTGTCCACGATCCGCTGCGCGTAGTCGGCGAAGTCGGGGCGCCGCGCCTCGGCCAGCGCCACCGCCTTGGCGGCCATCACGTGCGGCAGCGGACCGCCGAGCACCATCGGGCAGCCCCGGTCGACCTGGTCGGCCAGCTCCGGGCCGCAGAGCACCATGCCGCCGCGCGGGCCGCGCAGCGACTTGTGCGTGGTGGTGGTGACGATGTGCGCGTGCGGCACCGGGTCGAAGTCGCCGGTGAAGACCTTGCCGGCGACCAGACCGGCGAAGTGCGCCATGTCGACCATGAACGTCGCGCCGACGGAGTCGGCGATCTCCCGCATGATCCGGAAGTTGACCTTCCGGGGATACGCGGAGTAGCCGGCGACCAGGATCAGCGGCCGGAACTCCCGGGCCGCCTCGGCCACCCTGTCGTAGTCGATCAGACCGGTGGCCGGGTCGGTGCCGTAGCTGCGCTGGTCGAACATCTTGCCGGAGATGTTCGGCCGGAACCCGTGGGTGAGGTGGCCGCCGGCATCGAGCGACATGCCGAGCATCCGCTGGTCGCCCAACTCCCGGCGCAGCGCGAACCAGTCCTCCTCGGTCAGGTCGTTGACGTGGCGCTTCTGCGCCTTCTTCAGCGCGGGGGACTCGACCCGGTCGGCCAGGATCGCCCAGAAGGCGACCAGGTTGGCGTCGATGCCGGAGTGCGGCTGCACGTACGCGTGGGTGGCCCCGAACAGCTCCCGGGCGTGCTCGGCGGCGAGCGCCTCGACGGTGTCGACGTTCTGGCAGCCGGCGTAGAAGCGACGACCGACGGTGCCCTCGGCGTACTTGTCGCTGAACCAGTTGCCCATCGCCAGCAGCGTCGCGGGGGAGGCGTAGTTCTCGCTGGCGATCAACTTCAGCGACTCGCGCTGGTCGGCCAACTCCGCCCCGATGGCGTCCGCCACCCGCGGCTCGACGGCGCGGATCACCTCCAGCGCGCTGCGGAAGGCGGTGGACTCGGCGTTGTGCGACATGCGACCTCCTGGTGACGTGCGGAAGGCCCAGGCGCTCGGCATGCGTCCTCATGACGAGGCCGCTCCCCCGATGGTGCTCCATCTCCACGCGCCAGTCACGGCCCGGGTCGATCCTAGCGGTCGACCCCGGACCGGACCTGCGGGCCCGGCCGGCCCGGGTCCAAGGACGGGCCCCTTCTTAACGCCTCGCGTCGAGAAGGGGCCCCTTCTCACCTGCGCGTCAGGCGTCCACGGCGTCGCGCGCCTTCTTCAGCGGCTTCGGGGCGGTCGGCGGCTTCGGCGCCGTCGGCCGCAGGTCCAGCATGCGCTGGCCGATCTCCTGGAGCTGGTTCCGGCCGAGCGCCTCGCGCACCTTCGGGAACCACTCCTGCTCCTCCTCCTCCTCGACGTGGTGCAGCACGTTCTCCATCAGCACCGTCGTCCTGGCCACGAACCGCTCGTCGTCGGCGTCCATGGCGTGCAGTTCGAGGCAGAGCACGTCCGCCATCACCTCGTTCTCCGGGTAGGTGTGCACCGTCAGCGCCTCGAGGATCTGCGTGACCACCTTCCCGCGCCGGCTCGCCGGCCCGTCCTCGGCGTCCGACCAGGACAAACAGACCGGGCCCGGCAATCACGCCGGGCCCGGTCCGTGGGTGCGGTCGGTTACTTCACCACGGTGTACGCGTCGACGACGCCGGCGCCGTAGAACCCGTTACGCGCCCCACCGGAGCAGGTCGCGTCGTACGCGTTCGGGCCCGTCGGGATCAGCGGGACCGGGTTGTAGACGCCCGCCGGGCAGGGCTTGGCGGTCGCCGTGCGCTCCAGGAACGACGACAGCTGGCCCGGGGTCATGCCCGGGTGCGCCGACAGCGCCAGCGCCGCGACACCGGTGGCGTGCGGGCCGGACATCGACGTGCCCTGCTTGTAGCCCCACCCGTTGGTGCGGGTGACGGTGTTGAAGGTGGTCGACAGGATGCCGTCGGTCGACGTGGAACGCGCGCCCTGGGTCCGGAACCGGGTGTCGCCGCCCGGCGCCGTCACGTCGATCACGCCCTGCCCGTACGAGGAGTAGTAGCTCTTCGCGCCGGTCGGGCCCACCGCGGCCACGGTCACCACGCCGGGCGCCTCGGCCGGCAGGTCGAGGCAGGCGTTGGTCAGGTTCTCGCGCTCCTCCGGCGTCCCGTTGTTCGGGCTGCCGGTGTCGGTGATCTTGTGGGCGAGGTCGTAGTTCGAGTTGCCGGCGGACGCCACGTTGAGCACGCCCTTGGACTGCGAGTAGCGGATCGCCCGCTGCACGGCCTGCCACACTGGGCGCTGCCGCGCGTCGTTACGGCAGTTCAGCTCCCACGGGTCGATGTAGTAGCTGTTGTTGGTCAGCCGCATCCCGTGGTCGGCGGCCCAGAGGAACCCGCACACCGCGGCCTCCGGGAGGATGTAGCCGTCGTCGTTGACCACCTTGACGGCGGCCACCTTGACCCCCGGCGCGACGCCGGTGACACCGACCCCGTTGATCGCCGCGGCGATGGTGCCGGCCACGTGGGTGCCGTGGTCGCTGTTGGTCGGGTTCCAGGCCGCCTCGGTGGTGTCGGTGACGCCGCCGACGCAGGACGTGCTCTTGTCCTTGGCGATCTGGGTCGCCAGGTCCGGGTGGGTGCTGGAGATGCCGCTGTCCAGGACGCCGACGACGACGTCCGGGCGGCCGGTGGTCACCGCGTGGGCCTGCGGGACGTGGATCATGTCCATGTCCCACTGCTGGCCGTAGAGCGGCTCCTTGGTGGGGTCGCCGGTGGCGTCGGCGGCCTGCGCCGCCGAGACCTCGACGGTCTCGCCCTCGTCGAGGGCGGTGCCCAGGCCGGCGGTGGAGGCGACCGACTCGACGCCCGCGCCGGCCACCCGGGCGGCGAAGTCCGGGTTGGTCGAGCGGGCGACGAGCACGCCGATCTGGTCGTAGGCGGCCACCACGGTGCCGTCGGCGGCGGCCACCCGGGCGGCGGCCTTGCCGGTGGTGGCGCCCTGCGGGGCGAGGACCAGGTACGACGTCTCCGGTCCGGCGGCTGCCGCCGGCGCCAGGCCGCCGGTGACGGCGAGGCCGGCGCCGAGCGTCACGGCGGACGCGGCGGCCAGTGTCTTGCGACGAAGGTTGTTCACACGTACTCCCAGGGGGCCGATCCGGTGGAGGACGCGCAGACTGCACGCCCTTCACCGGCTCAGCGCGCGAGCGTGGTGTGGTGTTACACACACCCTCGTCGTCGCGTGTCGGCCGTCAGACCGTGGCGAGCGGTCGATCAGTTCGGCGCCGGACGTCTCGGCCGCGGTGGCCGCGACGTTCGCGGTGCTCTCACCGTGCCGGACGATCCAGAGCGCTGCCAACTCCGCCATGCGGCTCCCCGTACCCGACGCCCGGCGCGGGTGACCGCGCCGGCGCTCCGTCGAGCGGAAGTGCCGGACGGTGCCCGGTGCCTGGCCCGTCGCCCAGTAGTCGGTGGACTGTGCCGCAGGCCGCCACCCGCCAGCCGGACGGGGCAGCGCGGTGCGTATCGATCCGGCAAGATGTCGGCCGGGTCGGGCGGCCCGGCCGGGGGAGGTGCGCATGTCGACGGTGGTTCAGGGGCTGCGGGAGGCCCTTGTGCTCTTCGTGGTCGCGGTGGTGGCGATCACGGTGGCGGTGGGCGTCTGGGTGGCGCTCAGCGGCGGCGACTTCGTGCACCGGGTCGGTGTGGCGTTCATGCTGGTCGGGGCCGTGATCGGGATGACCGGTGACCTGACGCTGAGCCGGATCGGCATGCTGCCGGCCCGGTCCACGTTCGGGCTGGCGCCGGAGCGGGAGGACGGCGGCGGCGGCCGGGTGCTCACCGGCGTCGGCATCTTCCTGTTCGTCTCGGTGCCGCTGATCGTGGTCGGAATCCTGCTGATCACCTGACGGATGCCCGCGCGCCGGCGGTCGGTGCCCTACGGTGGGTGGGATGGCGACCACGGCGGCCGAGGAGATCCGGGTGGGGGAGCGGCTGGTCCGCGTCTCCAGCCCGGACAAGCCCTACTTTCCCGAGCGCGGGCTGACCAAGCTGGACGTGGTGCGCTATTTCCTCTCCGTCGGCGACGGCGTCCTGCGCGCGCTGCGGGACCGGCCCACCATGCTGGAACGCTGGCCGCGCGGCGTGTTCGAGGGCGCGACGATCGCCACCCGGCAGACCAACCGGGGCGACGCGTTCTACCAGAAGCGGCTGCCGGCCGGGGCACCTGACTGGGTGCGCACCGCGCACATCACGTTCCCCAGCGGACGGACCGCCGACGAGGTGGCGCCCAGCGAACTGGCGGTGGTGATCTGGGCGGCGAACCTGGGCACGCTGCGGTTCCACCCGTGGCCGGTGTCGACGGCCGACGTGGAGCACCCCGACCAACTGCGCATCGACCTGGATCCGATGCCGGGCGTGGAGTTCGCCCAGGTGGTGCCGGTGGCCCACGAGGTGCGTGCGTTCCTCGCCGAGCTGGGCCTGGAGGGGTACCCGAAGACCACCGGCGGCCGGGGCCTGCACGTCTACCTGTCGATCGAGCCGCGGTGGAGCTTCGGCGAGTGCCGGCGGGCGGTGCTGGCGCTCGGCCGGGAGATGCAACGCCGGCGACCGGACCTGGTCACCACCACCTGGTGGCGGGACCAGCGTGACCGGCCGGTCTTCGTCGACTACAACCAGATGGCCCGCGACCACACCATGACGTCGGCGTATTCTATCCGGCCCACGCCCCGGGCGCTGGTGTCGGCGCCGCTGGACTGGGCCGAGCTGGACGACGCCCGGCCGGAGGACTTCGACGTGCTCAGCATGCCGGCCCGCTTCGCCGACCGCGGTGACCCGCACGCCGGCCTGGACGGTCGGCGACACTCGTTGGCGCCGCTGCTGGAGCTGGCCGACCGCGAGGGCCTGGAGTCGCCGCCGGAGCGGTGAGCCGTCAGGCCCAGGGGCTCAGTGTCCCGTCGAACTCCTCGAAGACCAGCCAGGTGCGGGTGGAGAGCACCCCGGCGATGCTCTGCACCCGGTCCAGCACCACGTCACGCAGCGTGGCGTTGTCCGGCGCGCGGACCAGCGCCAGCACGTCGTGCTCGCCGCTGAGCAGCGCCGCGTGCTCGATGTAGCGCACCTGGGCCAGCTCGGCGGAGACCTCCCGCCAGGTGTTCTGCTCGATCGTCAGCGCGATGTACGCCGAGGTGCCCAGCCCGGCCGGCTCCGGCGCGACCCGCGCGGTGAAGCCGGCCAGCACGCCGTCGCGCAGCAGCCGCTCCACCCGGGCGTAGGCGTTGGTGCGCGAGACGTGCACGCGGTCGGCAAGCGTCCGGATGGAGAGCCGGGCGTCCGCGACCAGTTCGCGCAGGATCCGCCGGTCGACCTCGTCGAGCGGGCCGGCCGAACGTCCCGTTCCGCCCGTCGCGCCCGCTGTGGTGCCGGTCTCCTGGCTCACTTCGCTCACCCTCCCGTGCCATTCGTCCCGCGTTCAGCGCGGATGTTGAGTCAATCATCCATGGGCAGGAGCATAGGTCCACCACACGTCCAGGAGGTCCCCGCCGTGACGACCACACCCCAGGCGGTCCGCAGGGCATCCCCGCGCACCCGCCGGCCGGCCACCCCGGCCGTCCCCGACCCGTCGGCCGGCCTGCTGCCGCAGCCCGAGCCGGTTCGGCTGCTCGACCCGGACGGCACCCCGCTGCCGCCCCGCGACGACTATCCGGAACCGCCGGTCGAGACGCTGCGCGAGATGTACCGGCGGATGGTCGTCGGCCGCCGCTTCGACACCCAGGCCACCGCGCTGACCAAGCAGGGGCGACTCGCCGTCTACCCGTCCGCCCGTGGCCAGGAGGCCTGCCAGGTCGGCGGCGTGCTCGCGCTGCGCGACTCAGACTGGGTCTTCCCCACCTACCGGGAGTCGATGGCGCTGACCGCGCGTGGCCTCGACCCGGTCGAGGTGCTCACCCTGCTGCGCGGCGACTGGCACTGCGGCTACGACCCGGCCGTCACCCGCACCGCGCCGCAGTGCACGCCGCTGGCCACCCAGTGCGTGCACGCCGCCGGCCTCGCCTACGGCGAGTCGTACCAGGGCCGGGACACCGTGGCGCTGACGTTCATCGGCGACGGCGCCACCAGCGAGGGCGACTTCCACGAGGGGATCAACTTCGCGGCCGTGTTCAAGGCCCCGGTCGTCTTCCTGGTGCAGAACAACAAGTACGCGATCAGCGTGCCGTTGTCCCGGCAGACCGCCGCGCCGAGCCTGGCGTACAAGGGAGTCGGCTACGGCGTGCCCAGCGAGCAGGTCGACGGCAACGACCCGGTGGCCGTGCTGGCGGTGCTGAACCGGGCCGTCGCGCACGCCCGCGCCGGCAGGGGCCCGTACCTGATCGAGGCGCACACCTACCGGATGGAGCCGCACACCAACGCCGACGACCAGACCCGCTACCGGGACGCCGACGAGGTCGAGGCGTGGCGCGACCGCGACCCGATCGCCCGGCTGGAGGCGTACCTGCGGGCCCGGGGCGTGCTCGACGACGCCGCGGTCGCGGCGGTCGCCGAGGAGGCCGAGGCGTACGCCGCCACGCTGCGCCGCCGGATGGACGAGCAGCCGACGGTGGACCCGCTCAGCCTCTTCGAGCACGTCTACGCCGAGCCCACGCCGCAGCTCGTCGAGCAGCGGGAACTGGTCCGGGCCGAGCTGGCCGCGGCCCGCGACGAGGAGGGGGACGCCTGATGGCCACCGTGACCATGGCGAAGGCGCTCAACGCCGCGCTCGCCGACGCGCTGCTCGACGACGAGCGGGTGCTCGTCTTCGGCGAGGACGTCGGCCAGCTCGGCGGCGTCTTCCGGATCACCGACGGGTTGCAGGCCCGCTTCGGCGACAAGCGGTGCTTCGACACCCCGCTCGCCGAGGCCGGCATCGTCGGTTTCGCGGTCGGCCTGGCCATGTCCGGGCTGCGGCCGGTGGTCGAGATGCAGTTCGACGCGTTCGCGTACCCGGCGTTCGAGCAGATCGCCTCGCACGTGGCGAAGCTGCGCAACCGCACCCGTGGCGCGCTCAGCGTGCCGATCGTCATCCGGGTCCCGTACGCCGGCGGCATCGGCGGCGTGGAGCACCACTGCGACTCGTCCGAGGCGTACTACGCGCACACCCCCGGCCTGAAGGTGGTCACCCCGGCCACCGTCGACGACGCGTACTCGCTGTTGCGCGCCGCGATCGACGATCCGGACCCGGTGGTGTTCCTGGAGCCGAAGAAGCTCTACTTCTCCAGCGGCGAGGCGGAGCTGCCGGCGCGTACCGCGCCGATCGGCACCGCCGTGGTGCGCCGGCCGGGCACCGACGCGACGCTCGTCGCGTACGGGCCGGCGGTGCCGGTGGCGCTGGCCGCCGCCGAGGCGGCCCGCGAGGAGGGCTGGGACCTGGAGGTGGTCGACGTGCGCAGCATCGTGCCGTTCGACGACGCCACGGTGACCGCGTCGGTGCGCCGTACCGGCCGCTGCGTGGTGATCCAGGAGGCGCAGGGCTTCGCCGGGGTGGGCGCCGAAATCGCCGCCCGGGTGCAGGAGCGCTGCTTCCACGCGTTGCACGCGCCGGTGCTGCGGGTGTCCGGGCTGGACATCCCCTACCCGGCGCCGATGCTGGAGCACACCCACCTGCCCTCGGTGGACCGGGTGCTGGACACCGTGGCCCGGTTGCAGTGGGACGACCAGCCCGACACCCGGTGGGCAGCCGCATGAGCGAACGCACCGAGCGGAGCGAGGGCCGTGAGGGCATGCCCGGCAAGCACGGCATGAGCGAACGCACCGCCGTGGGGACCCGTGACTTCCTCCTGCCCGACCTGGGTGAGGGGCTCAGCGAGGCGGAGATCGTCGAGTGGCGGGTCGCGGTCGGCGACGTGGTCACCGTGGACCAGAGCGTGGTCGAGGTGGAGACCGCCAAGGCCGTCGTCGACGTGCCCTGCCCGTACGCCGGCCGGGTCGTCGCGCTGCACGGCGTGGCGGGTGAGGTCCGCCCGGTCGGCCAGCCGCTGATCACCATCGCGCCGCTCGACGGCGGCGACGCCCCCGACCCGCACGCCACCTACCGCGAGGAGGAGCGGGCCGGCTCCGGCAACGTCCTGATCGGGTACGGCACCGGGCACGGCGGTGCGGGCCGGCGGCGTCGCCGACCCCGCCTGGCGCTGGCCCCCGAACCCGGCGCACCCGCCCCGGCGGAGCCCGGTCCCGCGCTCGCGGCCGGCTCGCCGGCAGGGACCGACCCGCTGACGGTGGCCGGCTCGTCGGTCCCGGCCGGCTCGACCGCGTCGCCGGACCGGACGCCCGATCCGGCGCGGACCGGTGACCCGGCGTCGGCGCCGCTTGTCATCTCGCCGATCGTGCGGCGGCTGGCCAGGGAGCAGGGGATCGATCTGGCGTCGGTGCGCGGCAGCGGGCCGGGCGGTGTGATCCGTCGGGCGGACGTGGAGACGGCGCTGGCCGCGCCGACCGCCCGGCTGGCGGCCGTGCCGGACGCGCCGGACGCGCACGTCGGGCTCGTTCCGGCCGGCGACGGCGACGTGGTCGTCCCGCTCACCGGCATCCGTAAGGCGATCGCCGACAAGCTCTCCCGCAGCCGCCGGGAGATCCCCGAGGTGACCATCTGGGTCGACGTGGACGCCACCGGGCTGCTGGAGACCCGGGCCGCGATCAACGCCGCCACCCCGGACGCGCCGGTGAGCATCCTGGCTCTGCTGGCCCGCGTCTGCCTGAGCGGCCTGCGGAGGTATCCGCAGCTCAACGCGCGCGTCGACACCGAGGGGCAGCGGATCGTGCAGTCCGCCGGCGTGCACCTGGGCATCGCCGCGCAGACCGACCGGGGCCTGGTCGTGCCGGTGCTGCGCGACGCCCAGCGGCTGACCACCGGCGAGCTGGCCGCCGCGCTGGCCGAGACCACGGCGGCGGCCCGCGCCGGCACGCTGCCCCCGGCCCGGCTGACCGGCGGGACGTTCACGCTCAACAACTACGGCGTGTTCGGGGTGGACGGCTCGACGCCGATCATCAACCATCCGGAGGCGGCGCTGCTCGGCGTCGGCCGGATCGTGGACAAGCCCTGGGTGGTCGACGGGCAGTTGGCGGTCCGGAAGGTGACCCAGCTCAGCCTCACCTTCGACCACCGGGTCTGCGACGGCGGCGTGGCCGGCGGGTTCCTGCGCCACGTGGCCGACTGTGTCGAACGCCCCGCCCTGCTGATCGCCAACGTCTGACCGCGACGGCCGCAGCCCTCTGACCGGGGGCTGCGGCCGTCCGCAGGGGAGCGCCACACCCGGGACGGGCGATACCGGTCGTCGGGCCCGCCGACTCCCGATCCGGCCGCCACCGACCCATTTCACGCAGCCGTTTCCGAGCAATTCCGCCGAAGGCGCCACACCGTGACGACGGGCCTACAGAATGTGGGCGAGGGGGTGCCGAAATGGGGGACGGAATATGTTTGTGAGGCGGCGACTGACGCTTTTCGCGATGACCGTCGCGGTCGCGCCACTCGCGGTCGGCGCGTGCACCGCCGGCCCGAAGTCGGTGGCGAAGCGGGCCGAGGCGGCCCCGCCGTCGGTCACGGTGACGCCGGCCGACCGGGCCCGCGACGTGCCGATCAGCGCGGAGGTGGGCACGAAGGCCAGCAACGGCAAGGTGACCGGCGTCAAGCTGACCGACGACAAGGGCCGCCCGGTGCCGGCCCAGGCGCGGGAGGACGGATCCGGTTGGGTGCCGGACCGCCCGCTGGCGAATTCCCGGACGTACACGGCCGAGGTGACCGTGAGCGGCGATTCCGGGAAGACCACGACGCGGAAGACGACGTTCACGACGATGGCCAAATCCACCAAACCGGCCGTCACCAGCGAATTGTATCTCCAGGACAAGCAGACGTACGGAACGGCGATGCCGGTCGTACTCGGTTTCGATCCGCCCATTCCGGAACAGGCGCGGGCGGACGTGCAGCGCCGGCTGTTCGTCAGGACGGACCCGCCGCAGCCGGGCACCTGGTCGTGGATGGCGGACGGCAAGCAGGCCGAGTACCGGGCGCCGGACCGCTGGAAGCCCGGCACCCGGATCAGCGTGCGCAGCGCGCTGGAGGGGTTGCCGATCGGGAAGGACGCGGTGGGTGACACCGACCGGGTGGCCACCGCCATGGTGGGCCGGCAGGTGTCGCTCGACATCGACAACACCACCAAGCAGATGACCGTCTACCAGGACGGCAAGGTGCTCAGGAAGTTGCCGGTCAGCCTCGGCAAGCCGAGCACGCCGAGTTCCAGCGGCACCATGGTGATCATGGAGAAACACGAGCACACCACGTTCGACACCCGCGGCGAGCCGGACGGCGGCTACGTGGTCGACGTGGACGACGCCCAGCGGCTGACCTGGGGCGGCGAGTTCATCCACTCGGCGCCGTGGTCGGAGGGGGAGCAGGGCTACAACAACACCTCGCACGGCTGCACCAACGTCTCCGCCGCCGGAGCGGACTGGCTGATGGGCGTCACGCAGGTCGGTGACCTGGTGACCGTCAAGGGCACCGAGGTGCAGCTCCAGCAGGGCAACGGCTTCACCGCCTGGAACGTGAGCTGGGACGAGTTCGCCAAGGGCAGCGCGCTGCCCGTACCGGCGGGGTTGAAGCCCACGCGGAGCCCGACGCCGCACCCGGGCGCGGTGGCCGGCGGGTCGTCGCCCGCGCCCACCCCGTCGGCGAGCAACAGCGGCGGCTGAACCGGGGGAGGAACGGCCACGGGCCGGCCCGCGTCCGCGCGGGCCGGCCCACGTCGACCTCAGTCCAGGTCGACGCGGGCCACGCCGGTCGCGGTCAGACTGCCCAGCCAGAGCTGCCGGCCGTGTTGCCGGACGCCGGTCACCATCGGGTACGCGCCGCCGGGGCCGTGCAGCGTCCGCAGCACCCGCCCGGCGCCGTCGACAAGCGCGACCAGCCCGTAACGGCGCGGCTGCGGCTGCACCGCCCCGGGCAGCAGCGCGACGAGCTGCCGGACCCGGGGGTGGGGCAGCAACCGTTCCATGATCGGCAGTCGGGGGCTGGGCAGCGCGATCCAGTACGTCCCGTCGCCGACGGCGGAGACATTGTCCGGGTACGCCGGCAGGTCGGTCAGCACGGTGGCCCGCCCGGTCGGCAACTCCACCCGCAGCAGCCGGTGGGTGGCGGTCTCGACCAGCATCAGCGCCGACTCGTCCGGGGTGAGCGCCAGCCCGTTGGGGAAGTAGAGCCCGTCGGCCACCACGTCGGTGCGCCCGGTGCGCCTGTCGTACGCCAGCACCCGCCCGTTGGGCCGGTGCTCCAGCAGGTCCCGCTTCCAGTGCGAGAGCGGGAAGCGGTCGGACGAGTCGGTGAAGAACACGGTGCCGTCCCGGGCGACCGCGGCATTGTCGGCCAGATGCACCGGCGGCGCGGTGCCGGTCAGCTCGTGCACCGTCCCGGTCGGGTCGACCCGCAGCAGCCCCCGGTACGCGTCACAGACCAGCAGCCCGCCGTCGACCGGGTCCAGCTCGATGCCGAGCGGCCGGCCACCGGTCTCGGCGAGCAGCGTCGGGCGGGTGCCGGCCGGCGCGTCGGCCGGCCACCACCAGAGCCGGCCGTCCTCGTCGCCGCTGACCGCCCGCCCCTCGGCGTCGATCACCACGTCCTCCGGGCCGTGCCCGCCCTCGGGCAGCGGCAGCAGGTCGGCCCGGTCCAGCCGGGTGTCGGTGGCGGCCCAGGCCCCGGCCAGCGGCGGCGGCACGGTGGCCGGCTCACGGACCGGGCGGATCAGCAGGGGGACGCGCGGGCGGGGAACGGCCATCGGCTCATTGTGGCCCGGCTGGCGCGGCGCGGGGGAGTCCGCCGCGGCGTGTCCTCGCCGGTCCGCCCCACGGTGGTCGGGGGCGCTCCCCGCGGGCCGCGCGGCCGGGCCGGCGAGCGGCTGCGGGATGACCCTGAGACGGCTCGGGGCCGGCACCCGGGCGCAACCCGGAACCCCGGGGCCGAGCAGCGGAAACTGTCGGTGGGGGAGGGTAGGTTTGGGGCATGACAGACGACCGCTTCGAGGTGGCGACGGAGGTGCTCGACCACGTGGTCGAGCTGCGTCCGGTCGGCGAGATCGACATCGCCACCGTGGCGGCGTTCCGGGCCGCGTTGTGGGCCGCGCCGGCGCGGCCGGTGGTGCGGGTCGACCTGTCCGGCGTGCGGCTGCTCTCCGCCGCCGGGGTGCGCACGCTGGCCGCCGCGCACCTGCGGGTCCGGGCGCGCGGTGGGGAGCTGGTGCTCGTCGATCCCGCGCCGGTGGTCGCCCGGGTGCTGCGGGTGACCGGCCTGCACCGGGTCGTGCCGGTGCGCGAGTCGGGCCCCGCGCGGGAGCTGCTGACCTGCGCCGCGGCCTGACCACGGGACCGGGCCGCCGGCATCGCGCCGACGGCCCGGCGGCCGGTGGAGGGGCTCAGCGCACGCCGAGCAGGTCCACCACGAAGACCAGCGTCTCGTTCGGCTTGATGACGCCGCCGGCGCCCCGGGCGCCGTAGCCCAGGTGCGGCGGGATGGTGAGCCGCCGCCGGCCGCCCACCTTCATGCCGATCACGCCCTGGTCCCAGCCGGCGATGACCTGGCCGCCGCCGAGCGGGAACTCGAACGTCTCGCCCCGGTTCCACGACGCGTCGAACTCGCGGCCGGTGGAGTGGGCCACGCCCACGTAGTGCACGCTGGCGAGCTGGCCGGCGTGCGCCTCCGGGCCGTCGCCGACCGTGATGTCCTCGACGACGAGATCGGCGGGCGGCGCGCCCTCGATCGGGCCAAC
Source organism: Micromonospora sp. NPDC049240 (assembly GCF_040647835.1). Lineage (NCBI taxonomy): Bacteria > Bacillati > Actinomycetota > Actinomycetes > Micromonosporales > Micromonosporaceae > Micromonospora > Micromonospora sp. NPDC049240. The sequence goes on along the minus strand of NZ_JBEZCX010000003.1, from coordinate 95,249 downwards.
CTCGGGCTTCTCCATGAGCGGGTCTCCTCGGTGCTGACGGTGTGGTCACCGTCGATCCTGCCGGATCGCGACCGGCCGATACGCGCCGGTCCCCCACCCGGGCCGCGTCGGCGGGGCCGAGCCGGGCGCACGACGGGGCGGGCGCCGCCTGCCGGCGACGCCCGCCCCGGGGCGACCTGCGCTCACCTCAGCCAGGGGAGGCGCTGGACCAGGGGGAGCTTCGCCCAGGCCCGGCCGAGGCCGAGGGTGTTGCCGGCGCCGACCAGGGCCAGGCCGGCGAGCAGGCCCGCGTAGATGAGGTGGTCGTCCATGACGGGGTTGTTCTCCGGGGGCAGCACCGCCGTCCACATCAGCACCAGGAGCAGCCCACCGGTGACGGCGGCGATCCGGATGCCGATGCCGAGCAGCAGGGCCACGCCGATGCCGAGCAGGCCGAGCATGAACAGCCAGTCCGCCCAGGCCGCGCCGGCGATGTCGTGGTAGACGCCCTCGAACGGGCCGGCCACGCCGAAGCCGAGGAAGCCCTTGGTCGGGCTGCCACCGTTGATCCAGGCGTTCTTCGCCGGGGTCTCGTGGCCCAGGCCGAACATCTTGTCCAGGAACGCCCAGAGGAAGATCCAGCCCAGGGCGATCCGCAGCCCGGCCCAGACGAACCGGGTGGCCTTCTGGCGGGGGGTCTCGACCGCCGGAGCGATGGTGTCGGCGGGGGTCCGCTCGATTGTCGCGGTCATGGTGTCCACGTCCCTTCTGTGCCTCGCACCGCGCTTTCCGGTGGCAGTTCCATTCCACTCCCGCGCGGTGATCCGGAGCAGGGCCGTCGGGGCCCTGGGGACCGGGTCCTTGGTCCCGTCCCGACCCGGTCCGGTCGACCCGTCCGCGACCGGTCCGCCGCCCCTGCCGCGCCGTCCCCCGGCCGCCTAGCGTCGCCGGTGAGGACGCGTGCGAGGAGGTCGTGATGAGGACATGGCAGGTGGCCGACGTGATGACCAGGGACGTCGCGACGGTGTACGCGGAGACGCCGTACCGGGACGTGGTGGACGTGCTGGTGCGGGAGCGGGTCAGCGGGGTGCCGGTGGTGGACTCGTTCCACCGGGTGCTCGGCGTGGTCTCCGAGGCGGATCTGCTGCACAAGGTGGAGTGGTCCGGCCGCATCGAGGAGCGCCGGGTGTTCGAGGGGCGGCGCCGGCGGGCCGCGCGGGAGAAGGCGGGCGCGCTGGTGGCCCGGGACCTGATGACCGCGCCGGCGGTCACCACCCACGAGCGGGCGTCACTGCCGGCCACGGCCCGGCTGATGGACCGGGAGGCGGTCAAGCGGCTGCCGGTCCTCGACGACCTCGGCCGGCTGGCCGGCATCGTGACCCGCGGCGACCTGCTCCGGGTGCACCTGCGCACCGACGCGGAGATCCGTGAGGACGTGGTCCAGGAGGTGCTGCGTCGGGTGCTCGCCGTCCGGGACGGACTGGTCACGGTCCAGGTCCGCGGCGGTGAGGTCGCCCTGGACGGACGGCTGGACCGACGCAGCGCCGTCGAACTCGCCGGCCGGCTGGCCGGTCAGGTCGCCGGCGTGGTCGCGGTGCACAACGCCGTCGGGTACGACGTGGACGACACCACGCTGAGGGAGCTGGACCCGGTGCACGCCACCCGATCGCCTGACCGGGTCGCCGCCTCAGACCGGCGTGGTGAGCTGCGCGGCGAGTAGTGCCGGCGCCTCGGCCAGCGACGGGCCGTACCAGGTGAGGTGCCGGCCGGACACCAGCGCCGCCGGCACCCCGGGGAACGCCTCCGGCCCGTCGTCGGCGGTGAACCGGTACGGCTCGTCCGGCAGCACCACCAGCTCCGGCGACCGGGCGCGCAGCGCGTCGAGCGCCGGGCGGGGATAGCGTTCGGGGTCGTCGGCCCAGGCGTTGGCCACGCCGAGCCGACGCAGCACGTCCCCGGCGAACGTGTCCCGGCCCAGCACCACCCACGGGCGGCGCCACACCGGCACCACGGCGGTCCGGACGTGCTCGGGGACGGGCGGCGCGGCCCAGGCCCGGCGGGCCGCCCGCAGCCAGGACGGTTCGACCGACACGCCGAGCGCCTCGACCAGCGCGCCGAGCTGGTCGAGCGCCTCCGGCACGGTACGCGGGAAGGTGACCCGCACCGGCACCCCGGCCGCGCGCAGCGCCTCCGCGTCGACCAGCCGGTTCTCCTCCTCGTTGAGCAGCACCAGATCGGGCGCGAGGGCGAGGACGCGATCCAGGTCGGGATACTTCGTCCCGCCGACGCGGGCGACGTCGAGCCCGGCCGGGTGCGTGCACCAGTCCGTGGCGCCGACCAGCGCCTCCGGCCGGGTCGCCGCGACCGCCTCGGTCAGCGACGGCACCAGCGACACCACCCGCACGACGTGCTCCCCTCGTTCCGGCGCCCGTGGCGTGACCGTGGTGGGCGGACGACCGGTCAGCGGGCGCCGGCCGGGGCGGGCTCCGGTGGCAGACCCGCCACCGGCACCCCCTCCCGCACCGCCCACTCCACGGCGGCCCGCAGGTCGTCCGTCGGCAGCGGCCGTCGGGTGGTCACCGCGACCGCGGCGTGCATCGTGTACGCGACGAACGGGTACGACCGCGCCAGCGCCGAGATCGCCTCGTGCAGCCGGCCCACCACGGCCAACGCCTCCGGTTCGGAGAGCGCCGGCAGGACGAGGTGGAACTCGTTGTCGGCGACGCGTATCGCCCGGTCCACCGGCCGCAGCACGCCGGTGACCGCGCCGAGCACGGCCTGGCCCTCCCGGGCGGTGCTGCGTCGGCCGAAGCGTTCCGGTGCGCCGGCCGGCTCGTCGACCCGCAGGCCGACCAGCGCCACCGGCAGCGTGCCGGAGGCGGTCACCCCGTCCGTGCCGGTCCACCGGCGCAGGGCGGGCTCGTCGAGCATCCCGTCCGTCGGCTCGGCCGGTCGCGCGTTCCGGTCGCCGCGCCGGGCCAGCAGCTGTAGCGCCGCCTCGGCCCGGGACTCGCCCGGCCCGGCCGGGATGTCCCGTACCCGGGCGACCGCCTCGTCCAGCGCGGTTCGGGCCGGGCCGGGCAGTCGCTCGGCGAGCTGTTCGCGCAGCCGGATGACCTCGTGCAGCGCCGCGTCGCGGCGGAACCCCCAGCGACCGTCGAAGAGCCGACCGGCCTCCAGCGTCGGCGCGGGCGCGACCTCGGCCCGGTCGTACGCCACCAGCGTGCCGCCGAAGCGTGGGGTCAGCGCCACCACGCTCCACTCCCGCGCCAGCTCCTCCGCCTCGTCCAACGCCACCCCGTACACCCGGTCGGGCAGGTCCGGCGGCGGGCCGCCGACCATGGCGACCACCGTCGCGGCGGCCCGGTCGGCGATCCGCCGGTAGATCTCCCGTTCCCGGGCGAAGTACGGCAGCCGCTGGAACAGCGCGAACACGACGAGCGGGCCGTCCTCCGCCTCGGCCAGCGCCGCTCGTTCGATGGCGTGGGATACGGCGACGAGGCTGCGTTTGGTGAATCGCTCCGGGGTCCGTCCGCTGTGCACCCGCCGAGCCTAGAGGGCCGACCCTGACGGCGCACCGCCCGACGGGTGCCCGGATTCCTCCGCACCGCCGAGGCGATCGCCATGATCGACGCCATACACTCGGACGTCGACCGAGCGACGGACGGATTGTGCGAGATGACCAGCACCGGCAGCGTGGCCGCCTCCTGGCTGCGGCCGATCCCGACCGCCACGCCGACGCGGCTGGCCCGCGCCGGCCACCTCGGGTACGCCGACCGGCGCCTCGGCGAGCTGGTCCAGGGCCGGCCGCCCGGTGTCACCGGCAGCCAGTGGAGCACCGCCGGCCGGGCCGGCCTCGACCTGGTGGTGTGCGCCGCCGACACCGGTCGGCCACGGTTCGCCGTACGGTTCGCCGCGCCCGTGCCGGACGGTTCGCCGGCCCGCCGGGCCGAGCGGCTGACCGACGCGGTCTGCGACGCCGTGGGCCTGCCGTTGCTGCGCGTCGAGTCACCGACGCTCGGCGGCGAGCAGGTTCGCCGGTTCGTCGAGTACGTGCTCGACGCCCGCGCCTACGCGGCCGGCACCGGGCCGGACGGCGGGGAGACGGTCGGGTTCCGCGACATCGTGGGCCGGTTGCCGGACGGCCGGCGCGGCCCGGTCAACGACCTCGGCGCGGTGGCCCGCGCCGCCGCGGTCCAGGCGTACGTGGCGGGCCGGCTGGCCGACCCGATCGTGCGCGGCCTGCACGTGCGGTGGACCGGTGGCCCGGCCGAGGGCTGGAGTTGGGTCGAGGTGCGGCCCGGTCGCTGCCGGGTGGAGCGGGTGCGACTGACGTCCCGCGGCTTCTCCTGCGGGGTGGATCCGGGTCGGCTCGCCGAGGACCTGGCCGTCACGGCGTTGGGGGAGAAGCTGCGTGACCCGGCCGCCGACGAGGCGTCCCTGATGGACCGGACCGAACTGCGCGAGCAGGTGCGGCGCCTCGCCGACCGGCGGGAGTCCTTCGACGGCGGCTTCGCCTTCGACCATCTCTGCGTCGACTGACCGGCCCGCTCCGGCCACCGGCCGGCCCGCCGATTTTTTTTCCGATCCCCGGTTGAACCTTCGCCGTCGGCCCTCCGTACCTAAGCGGGAATGGACGCAGATCTTCCGCCGCGCCCGGACGGCGCGGAGACGGTGCGGAAAGGGCACCGTCGGCCATTGACGCGCGGCTCCGACGTCGCAGTGATCTCACCCCGAAGAATTCCGCCGGGATCACCAGTCAACTACCGGATCGAGAAGGAGAACAATTCGATGCGCAGGTCCACACGGGCGCGCCGGTCATCCGGTAACGCGCGGAGCAAGCGGATGCTGGCCGTGGTCGGCACGCTCGCGGTCTTCGGCGGCATCGTCGCCGTCACCCAGATCTCGTCCGCCCAGGACCGGCGGACGACCACCCGCGCGGCCTCGGCGTCCTGCGTGGCCCCGAGTGCGGGCGCGACCGCGCCGGGCGGCCAGGGCAGCACCACCCGGACCTGGCAGAACGGTCGCTGGGTCCGGAACCACTGGGGTGACGGCCAGATGTCGGCGGCCGAGTGCCAGCAGACCAAGGGGGGCGGCGCCGGCGCCGGCACCCCGACCGTGACCTGCCCGGACGTGAAGAGCAAGCTGCCGCAGGTGCCCGCCCGGGCGCGCGCCGAGGTGGACCGCAACCTGGCCCTGCTGGACAACCAGATCGCCGAGGCGAACCGACGTCTCGCGGCGGACGGCCGCAACGGCGGCGACTTCATCAACAACGCGATCCTCCGGCCGCTCGCCGACAAGCGGACCGCGACGTTGAACCGGATCGCCACCGCCATCGGGCGGGGCGGCCAGCGTCCGCAGGGTCTGGACAAGCTCGCCCCGTGTGCCCTGGCCGACAACGCGCAGAACGGCGGCAACACCGGCGGGGCCAACAACGGCGGCCAGAACGGCGGCAACACCGGCGGTCAGAACGGTGGCAACAACAACGGTGGCCAGAACGGCGGGAACAACAACGGCGGCGGTCAGAACAACGGCGGCAACAACGGCCTGAACGTGCTGGCCAAGGACTGCGCCAACAGCAAGTTGGAGGCGCACAACGGCTTCCAGAACGGCAACCGTTGCGTGAGCACCGCGTTCGGTGAGGTCGGCGCCGCGGCGAACAACCCGTCGCTGCTCATCACGCAGTTCCCGAACCAGGTGCAGCGCAACCAGCCGTTCACGCTCCGGGTCACCACGAGGAACCTGGTGCGGGACCGGTTCCTCGCCGCCGGGCAGGGCGGCTACTACCTGGAGAGCTCGCTGCTCAACGACCAGGGCCTGGTCCGCGGTCACTTCCACACCGCGTGCCGGATGCTCGGCAGCACCCGGCAGCCCCCGAACCCGCAGGACGTGCCGGCCTTCTTCGTCGCCACCGAGGACGGCCGGGGCGGGTCCCAGCCGGACGACGTGCTGATCCAGATTCCGGGTCTGCCGGACTCGGGCCTGGCCCAGTGCTCGGTCTGGGCCGGCGACGGCTCGCACCGGATCCCGATGATGGAGCGGGCGAACCAGACCCCCGCCATCGACGTGGTGCGCATCCAGGTCAACTGACCCGCACGCCGACGGCCGGAGCCGTCCGGGTACGCCCGGGCGGCTCCGGCCGCTTCGCGGGTCGGTCCGGTCGCGGCGGGGTCGCCGGTGGGTCTTGCGGGCTGAGTCGTCGGTGCCGTCGCTCCGGTGTGCGGCCGGTGGCTCGCCGCCCGTCGCGGAAGCACGCGGCTGCGCTGTCCGTCCGACCGTCCGGCGGCCCCCGGGTGCCGGCGACGGGACCCGGGGGGGCGGCCCGTGCACCGGCCGCGTCGTCGCTGCGGTCAGCGCGGAAGGCTGGGTGCGGCAGGCTCGCGCACCGCGCGGTGCGCCCGCCGAGAAAGTTGCTGCCGAGTCGATCGAGCCGGATGAAAATTGTCGACCAAAAAAGCCGGCCGGGGCCCCGCTGATTCCCAGCGTGACCCCGTGGCGCCCGACCGTGAACCGGGAGCCTCAGCGGCTCTTGTACGCCTCCACCACGGAGACCGGGATGCGCCCGCGCTCGGAAATCTCGTAGCCGTTCTTGGCGGCCCATTCGCGGATGGCGCGGTTCTGCTCGCGGTCCATTCCCGAGGTGCTCGGCCGGGTGGCGCGCCGCGCCGCGCGGCCGGCGTCGACTGGTCCGCGGCCGATGCGCCGGCCAGCGTTGATGTACGGGTCCAGCGCTTTACGCAGGACGCCCGCGTTCTCGTCGGAGACGTCGATCGTGTAGGCCACGCCGTCCAGGCTGAACTCGACGGTCCGATCGGCCTTTCCGCCGTCGAGGTCGTCCGTCAGAACGGTGATTACTTTCCTTGCCATCGCCATTACTCCCTGTGTCGGGCGGGGTGTGGCTAAGAGTTTGACCTACCTGGCGGTAATTCCGCAACAATACCCGACACTTTCCATTCGGCGGGTCGGGGTAAACGATGGACCGCCAATAGGGCCGGAGGGGGTGGACGTGGCCTGGGTCACAAGCCGGAACAAGGTGCACGGTTTGTTACTTGAGTCAGACACGCTCAACCAACTGATGGCAGGTGTTCGATGGCAACTCTTCCGGTACTTCCCCTGACCGACGCCGTCCTGCTGCCCGGGATGGTCGTCCCGGTGACCCTCGACCCGACCACCCAGGCCGCTGTCGACGCGGCCCGCGCCACCGGCGACAAGACGCTGCTGGCGGTGCCCCGCATCGACGGCGAGTACGGCTCGGTCGGCGTGGTCGCCACCCTCGAGAAGGTGGGCCGACTGCCCAGCGGCGAACCGGCGGCCGTGGTGCGCGGCATCGCCCGCGCCCGCATCGGCTCCGGTGTGCCCGGCCCGGGCGCGGCGCTCTGGGTCGAGGCGACGACCCTCGACGAACCCGCGCCGGCCGGCCGGGCCAGGGAACTGGCCCGCGAGTACCGCGCGCTGATGACCTCGGTGCTCCAGCAGCGCGGCGCCTGGCAGGTCATCGACGCCATGGAGCGGATGACCGACCTCTCCGAGCTGGCCGACTCGGCCGGCTACGCGCCCTGGCTCAGCCTGGCGCAGAAGACCGAGCTGCTCGCCGCGCCGGACGTCACCGCCCGGCTGGAGCTGCTGGTCGGCTGGGTGAAGGAGCACCTGGCCGAGCAGGAGGTCACCGAGCAGATCAACACCGATGTCCGGGAAGGGCTGGAGAAGTCCCAGCGGGAGTTCCTGCTCCGGCAGCAGCTCGCCGCGATCCGCAAGGAACTCGGCGAGGACGAGCCGGACGGCTCCGCCGACTACCGGGCCCGGGTCGAGTCCGCCGACCTGCCGGACAAGGTCCGCGAGGCGGCCCTGCGCGAGGTCGGCAAGCTGGAGCGGGCCAGCGACGCCTCGCCCGAGGCGGGCTGGATCCGCACCTGGCTGGACACGGTCCTGGAGATGCCGTGGAGCACGCGTACCGAGGACAACACCGACCTGGCCGCGGCCCGGGCGGTGCTCGACGCGGACCACGCCGGCCTGGCCGACGTGAAGGACCGCATCCTGGAGTACCTCGCGGTGCGCAACCGCCGCGCGGAGCGCAACCTCGGCGTGGTCGGCGGACGCGGCTCCGGCGCGGTGCTCGCCCTGGCCGGCCCGCCCGGCGTCGGCAAGACCAGCCTGGGCGAGTCGGTGGCCCGGGCGCTGGGTCGCACCTTCGTCCGGGTCTCGCTCGGCGGGGTGCGGGACGAGGCCGAGATCCGGGGCCACCGGCGCACCTACGTCGGCGCGCTGCCCGGCCGCATCGTGCGGGCGCTGCGTGAGGCCGGCTCGATGAACCCGGTCGTGCTGCTCGACGAGGTCGACAAGCTGGCCGTCGGCTACTCCGGCGACCCGGCGGCAGCCCTGCTGGAGGTGCTCGACCCGGCGCAGAACCACACCTTCCGTGACCACTACCTCGAGGTCGACCTCGACCTGTCCGACGTGCTCTTCCTGGCCACCGCCAACGTGGTGGAGAACATCCCCGGCCCGCTGCTGGACCGGATGGAGCTGGTCACGCTGGACGGCTACACCGAGGACGAGAAGGTGGCCATCGCCCGGGACCACCTGCTGCCCCGGCAGCAGGAGCGGGCCGGGCTGACCGCCGACGAGGTGACCGTCGCCGACGAGGCGCTGGCGCTGATCGCCGGGGAGTACACCCGGGAGGCCGGCGTCCGGCAGCTCGAACGGGCCCTGGCGAAGATCCTGCGCAAGGTGACCGTGGCGTTGGCGTCCGACCCGGCGCCGGTCCGCGTCGACACCGCCAACCTGGCCCGCTACCTGGGGCGGCCCAAGTTCACCCCGGAGTCCGCCGAACGTACGGCGGTGCCCGGCGTGGCCACCGGCCTGGCCGTCACCGGCGCCGGCGGGGACGTGCTCTTCATCGAGGCGACCAGCATGGAGGGCGAGCCGGGCCTGACCCTCACCGGTCAGCTCGGGGACGTGATGAAGGAGTCGGCGCACATCGCGCTGTCCTACCTGCGCTCCAACGGACGACGCCTCGGCATCGACCCGAACGCCCTCGCCGGGCGGCGGATCCACGTGCACTTCCCGGCGGGCGCGGTGCCGAAGGACGGTCCCAGCGCCGGCATCACCATGGTCACCGCGCTGGCGTCCCTGGTCACCGGCCGGCCGGTGCGGCCCGAGTTCGGGATGACCGGCGAGGTGACGCTCTCCGGCCGGGTGCTGCCCATCGGTGGCGTGAAGCAGAAGCTGCTCGCCGCGCACCGGGCCGGCCTCACCGAGGTGATCATCCCGAAGCGCAACGAGCCGGACCTGGACGACCTACCGGTCGAGGTGCGCGAGGCGCTGACCGTGCACACCCTCGCCGACGTGGCGGACGTGCTCGCGCTGGCGCTGCGTCCGGCCGAGGTGGACGCCCAGAGCCTCGGCGGCCAGCCGCTCACCGCGGCCTGACCGGCCCCGTCGAACCCCCGTCGCCCGCCGGGCGGCGGGGGTTCGTGGCCCGGAACGCGAGACGGGGGGCACGCCACCGTGCCGGACCGACCATCTTCGGGCCGAGCCGGCGCGGTGGGCCGGCTACCGGCGGTCGCGCCGGTCCCGGGGGTCGAAGCGACGCTCACCGCCACCGTCGCCCTCACCGTCCCGGTCCCGGTCCCGCCGGACGGTGGCCTTGCGACCCTTGATGGTGCTGCCCCGCAGGCCCTGGATCACCTCGTCGGCCATGCCCTGCGGCACCTCCACCAGGGAGAACCGGTCGGCGATCTCGATCGAGCCGATGTCCCGCCCGCTCACCCCGGTCTCCCCGGTGATCGCGCCGACCAGGTCCTGCGGTCGTACCCCGGCCCGACGGCCCAACCCGATGAAGACCTGGGTCGTGCCGGCGGCGCGGGACCGGCCGCCACCGCGCCGGTCCCGACCCTCGGAGCCGGGCCGGCCCTCCCGGTTCGGGCGGACCGAGACCTGGGGGATCTCCTCCTCGTCGGCGGTGCCGGGCAGCGTGGCCTCGTGCGCCAACCGCACCGCGGCGAGCGCGACCTCCATCAGGTCGAACTCGTCGGTCAGCGACTCGACGACCGCCCGGAACGGCTCCAGGTCGTCCTCGAGCACCGACTCGCGCACCGCGGCCTGGGTCAGCTCGAACCGCCGGGTCCGCAGGTCGGCCACCGTCGGGATCTTGTCCACGGTGATCCGCTGGCCGGTCACCCGCTCGATCGTCTTCAGCATCCGGTGCTCGCGCGGCTCGGCGAGCGTGATCGCCACGCCCTCCCGGCCGGCCCGGCCCACCCGGCCGATCCGGTGCACGTACGACTCCGGCGCGGACGGGACGTCGTAGTTCACCACGTGGGTGAGCTGCTCGACGTCCAGCCCGCGGGCCGCCACGTCGGTGGCGACCAGCAGGTCCGCGGTGCCGGAGCGCAGCCGGCCCATCACCCGGTCCCGCTGCTCCTGGCTCATCCCGCCGTGCAACGCCTCGGCCCGGTAGCCCCGACCGTTCATCGTCTCGGTGAGCCGGTCCACCTCCTCCCGGCTGCGGCAGAACACGATCGCCGCGGTGGGCGACTCGACGTCCAGCACCCGGCCCAGCGCGGCCGGCTTGTGCGCCCGCGCCACGATGTAGGCGCTCTGCCGTACCCGCGGCGCCTCGCCGGCCACCTGGCGTTCGCGTTCGATCCGGATCCGCACCGGGTCGGTCAGGTGCTGCCGGGCCAGCCCGTCGATGCGGGCCGGCATGGTGGCCGAGAAGAGCACCGTCTGCCGGCCCTCGGGGGCGTGCTCCAGGATCGCCTCGATGTCCTCGGCGAAGCCCATGTCGAGCATCTCGTCCGCCTCGTCGAGCACCACGGTGGTCAGCGAGCCGAGCCGCAGCGTGCCGCGGGCGATGTGGTCGAGCGCGCGCCCGGGCGTGGCGACCACCACGTCCACCCCGTGGTCGAGCGCGCGGAGCTGCCGGCCGATCGGCTGGCCGCCGTAGATCGGCAGCACCCGGGCGCCCAGATCCTTGCCGTAGCGGTGGAACGCCTCGGAGACCTGCACCGCCAGCTCCCGCGTCGGCACCAGCACCAGCGACACCGGGTCGCCGTCCGGGCGCGGCGTGGGCATCCGCTGCAGCAGCGGCAGCGCGAACGCGGCGGTCTTGCCGGTGCCGGTCGCCGCCTGCCCGAGCAGGTCCCGGCCGGCCAGCAGCGGCGGGATGGCCTCGCTCTGGATCGGCGTGGGCTCCTCGTAGCCGAGGGCGGACAGCGCGCCCAGCAGTTCGGCGCGCAGCCCGAGATCCGCGAAGGCGGCGGTGTCCTCGGCGACGGCGGGGGTGGTGGGCTCGGTCGGGGTCGGTGCGGCGCTCATGCGGCAAGCCTTTCATCACCGCCGGGCGCGGGTCGCGGCGACCGGCGCAAACGTTCGCCGCACCACGCGCGACCCCGTCCGGGGCCGCTGCTCCGGCCGGCTCACCCCGACGCGACGGCCAGCAGGGTGGTCACCCCCACCACCACGTCGAGCGCCCCGCACCACTCCGCGTACCCGCGTGGCACCACCCGCTCGGCGCGGTGGTGCCAGAGGTCCCAGCCGGCGTGTCCGAGCCAGCCCAGGCCGACAAGCGCGCCGGAGACGTGGGCCGGCGCGGCCAGCGCCACGGCCGCCAGGCCGCCCCAGACGGCCAGCCCGACGAGTTGGACCGTGAGCTGCCACCGGTCGCCGAGGTGCCGTCGCCACGCGCCGATGGCCAGGTAGCTGGCCGGCAGCACGAGCAGCGACCACGGCGACACCACGCCCGGGGCGAACCACATGTCGGCGGTCATCAGCAGCGCCAGGCCGACCGGCCAGCGACGCGCCAACGCCGCCACCACCGGGTGCCGGCGGCGCGGTCGCCGGGTGCCGGTGCCGCAGCGCCACCAGCGCCATCGCCGGCAGCATCAGCAGGTGACCGCCGAGCAGCAGCACGTCGTCCCCGACCCACCCCACCCACCAGGCCGGGAGGAGGAGCAGGAACGGCACGTACATGGCCGCGCTCATCTCCCCGGCGGCGGGCCACCCGTCGCCCCGGTACCACATCCAGGCGACCATGCCCGCTGCCATGTTCGTGGCCATCAGCAGCGCGTCCACGTCCGGCCGGGCGAGCACGCCCGCGCCGCCCAGCAGTTCCCCGCCGATCCGCCACAGCGGGCCGAGCACCACCATGCCGGCCACCATCGCCGCGACCATCCCGGCCAGGTGCCGGGTCCGCGCCCAGCCGGCCCACCGCCGGGGTACGCCCACCGTCATCTCCGTCATGCCCCGACCCTGCCGGCGCGGGACGCACCGGGCCAGGCGCGTCCGTCATCGGAAAACCGTGTGGAACGCACGGGTCACTCGTGACCTGAGGCATGGACGCGGCCGTGCGGCGACGCTCCCGACCGGTGCGGAGGGAGCGTCGCCGTACGGGCTGTTCGGATCAGTAGTTGAGGGAGCAGAACTCCGGGTGGCCGACCGCGGTGCCGGTGCACTCGACCCGGGCGTCGGTCGGGTACACCTTGACCGTCATGGTCGAGGTGAAGTTCGCCGGTGTGAACGTCAGCGATCCGCCGACGCCGAACGGCTGTCCGCTGACGGTGCCGGAGAAGTTGCGCCCCCAGGTGGCCGCCGTGCCGAGGGTGTACGGCCCGCCGACGGCGGTGGGCGGCGTGCCCGACTTGGTGTAGCTCTTCCGCTCGAGGTTGGTGGTGACGCCACCGCTGGTCCGGTCCGCGTTGCTGGACACGATCTTGGCGTAGGTGACCGCGCTGCCGTTCGAGCACCACTCGACGTTCATGGTCATGAAGGCGGTGGTGGCGCTGACCGTGCCGGTGCTGCCGTTGGCGTAGACGACCGGCACGTTGAGCTCGTTCACCGGGATCTTCATCTGGAGCCGGTAGGCGCTGCCCGAGGCCTGCGCGCAGGTGCCCTGAAGGTATCCGGTGAACGTCGCGGCGCTGGCCGGCGGCGCGGCCACCGCGACCAGGCCGGCCGCGCATCCGGCGGCGAATAGCGAACGAATCATGTTGCGGGTGACTCGCGACATTTCCTCTTCCTCTTTCTCGTCCCACGCGAGGTGGAACACCGGCAATTGTTCCTGCGTCGGGGCGCAGGGTGGGGTGGAAGCGTCCGGCGTTCGCCCGGCTCGCATCAGCGCTGGTCAAGCCGCTTCCCGGTGGTGGATCGCCGGGCCGGCGGTGTGCCGAGCGGCCGAGCAACGCGAATTCCGTTCCCCGCTTCCATTCGTATCATCCGATCCCGGGAAATGCACCTGGAGAAAGGTGAATTGATTTTGCTGCCACAACAGTTGACCCGGAAACTGTCTTAGCATTTTCCTTTCCGCGTCACTGAGCTGGCACGGGCCCGCGGTGCCGATCGCCGGGTCGGGTGCCGGCGTGCCACCCCTAGGATCGGCGGGCATGACTGTCGATCCGGCGGACCACCGGCTGCGCCGGGCCCGGCGCATCACCCTGCTCTCGCTGGGCACGAACGGGTGGACCACGGTGCTGCTGCCCGCGGTCGGCCTGCTCCGCGAGCCGGACCCGGTGCGGGCGGTACTCGGCGTGGTGGGGTTGCTCGGCTTCACGGCGGCCCAGGTGGCGGTGCTGCACGCGGCGGTCACGCCCTGGCTCGCCGCCCCGGCCCGGCGCCGCCGCCTGCGTGCAGAAACTCGGCGCCGCCGACCGGGCCGAGGCGGTCCGGCGGGCCCGCGAGGCCGGTTGGCTCTGACCCGTGTGGTCCGCAACCGGGTACCGGACGTCCCCGCTGTCCGCCGGGGACTAGCCTGATCCCGTGCGGACGGTGGAACTGCTCTGCTCACCCGAGCTGGACGCCACGGTGCGGGCAGCCTGGAGCCGGCTCGCCGCGGCCGGCCTGCCCAGCCTCGCCCGCAACACGCACCCGACCAACCGGCCGCACCTGACGCTCGCGTCGGTCGACGATTTCCCGCCCGGCGTCGAGCAGCGCCTCGCCGACCTCTGCGACGCCGCGTTGCCGCTGCCCGTCCGGCTCGACCGGCTGGCGGTCCTCGACGGCAGCGCGCCGCTGGTCTGGCTGGTCCGTCCGACGCCGCAGCTCGTCGCGCTGCACGGCGCGGTCTGGGACGTGCTCGCCGAGGCGTCCGGCCCGCACCCGTGGCACCTGCCCGGTCGCTGGGTGCCGCACCTGAGCCTGGCGTTGCGTTTCCGGGGGGCGGACCGCCGCCGCGCCCGGGCGGTCGCCGGCGCGGACCGCTCGGGCGGGGAGTTCGTGGCCGCCCGCAGCTACGACGGCGACACCCGCACCGTCACCGAGCTGACCGCCACCTGCCCGCGCCCCGGCGGCTGAGCCGGGGCCGCCCCGGCGGTGGGGCGGCCCCGGACGCGGTCAGCGGTGGAAGCGGAGGTAGTCGAACTCCGCCGTCACCGCCGGCGTCGCGCCGCCGTGGGCGACCAGGCCGATCCGCGGCGTGGTGTCGGCCGGGAAGGTCCACACCGCGCCCCACGTCCAGTGCGTCCCGTCCCGGCTGGAGCCGGCGCGGAACTCGTGCTCGCCGGTGACCCGGTCGACGTGGTGGGCCAGCCGCAGCCAGGTCGTGGTCCCCGGGGTGCCGACGATGCTGCCGCCGTAGACCGGCTGGCCGGCGAAGGGCAGCTCGTAGCCGAACTCGACCTGCCGGGTGTTCCAGATGGCCACCTGGCTCAGCCGGGCGAACCGGTCGTCGTCGACGTACGCGACGAGGCCGGCCTGCTGGTAGTTGCGGACCGTCTCCTCGCCCAGGTCGAGCGTCACCTTGGTCTCCGCGACGTAGTCACCGGCCGGCGCGTCGCGCAGCAGCACCCCGGCGGTGTTGCCGGTGCCGGAGAGGTCGGCGTCCTGGACCGGCCAGCGCAGCGCGCCGCCGGACACGCTCGCGGCCGGGTCCTGGCGCACCCACCGCCAGGCCGGGTCGAGGCCGCCCGAGAACTCGTCGGAGTAGTCGCGTAGCACCGGGCCGACCCGGGGCGGGGCGACCTCGTGCCGCACCGGGCGGTACAGGCGGGCGGCGCTGACGTTGTCGAACTCGGCCGGTCCGCCCTCGGCGCGCAGCGCCAGTGGGCCGTTCGCCGGCCGGGGGAGCCGCACCGACACCCGGGCGACCGGGTCGCCGAGGCGGGACGGGCTGAGCGTGGCGACGAGCTGCCGGCCGCGGACCTCCACGGCGAGGTTGTGCCGGTCGCGCGGGTCGGCGCCGGCGGGCAGCGGCACGCTGGCGGTCCCGGCGGCCAGCCGGCCGCCGCCGACCCGGACGTCCACCGTGCCGAGCCGCAGCCCGGCCGCGGTCGCGCCGGTCAGCCGCAGGTCGGTCTCGACCCGCAGGTCGCCGCCGAGGCCGGTACGCGAGGTGAGCGTCCCGGTGCCGGTCAGCACGCCGCCGGCGGCCCGCCACGAGCCGGACCCGGTCCGCCAGCCGCGCAGGTCGGCGGTGTCGAAGCGGGCGTCGACGCGACCGCTGGTGACCGGCGCGGGACGGGTGCCGTCGGAGGGGCCGGCGCCGGCGTTGACGGTGGGCCATCCGTCGATCCAGTCGAGGCGGTCCAGCAGCATCGGCCGCTCGTTGACGCCGAACGGCTCGTCCAGGTAGGGGTCGGCCCGGTCGATCGCGTGGTAGGCGATCCAGTCCTGCCCGGACAGGTCGGTGAGCACCGCGTTGTGGCCGGTGCCGATCCACCGGTTGCCGTTCTGGGTCAGCACCGGCGTGCCGCCGGCCCGGGAGACGTCGAGGCGCTGGCCCTCGCGGTCGACGAACGGGCCGCGCGGGTCACGGGCGCGGCCGACCTGGACGGAGTAGCCGGTGGCCGGGCCGGCGCAGCAGTTCGCGGTGGAGGCGAAGAGGTAGTACCAGCCGTCGCGGCGCAGCGCGTAGGCGCCCTCGAACTTGTTGTCCACCGCGACCGCTGTCGACGTGCCGACCGCGCGCAGCCCGTCGGGGGTCAGCTCGGTGACCGAGATGCCGCCGTAGTAGCTGCCGTAGTAGAGGTAGGAGCGGCCGTCGGCGCCGGTGAGCTGGCTCGGGTCGATGGTCCACAGGTAGCCGCCGCCGGCGCCGGGGCGCGGGGCGACCACCGGCGTGTCGACGAACGTCCAGGGGCCGGCCGGGCTCGGCGCGGTGGCCACGCCGACGGCGGTGTCGAACGTGTCGTCGGAGACGGTGGTGTCGGTGACGGTCAGGTACATCACCCAGCGCCCGCCGATCCGGCGCACGTCGGGCGCCCAGAACGCGGAGCCGGGCGCGGCGTAGGCGGGCCGCTGGTCGGCGCTGAACGCGTCGCCCACGTAGCTCCAGTCGACCAGGTCGGTGGAGCGGGCGATGGGCACCCGGTGGGCCCGGCCCTCACCCTCGCGTAGCGGGTCGGAGGTGCCGAAGGCGTACCAGACGCCGTCGTCGCCACGGACCACGACCGGGTCGGCGAAGGTGTCGGCGAACCCGGCGGAGACCGGGTTGCGGTAGCGGTCGGGCCCGGCGGCGGGCGCGGGCGCCGCCCCGGCGAGCGTCAGGGTGAGTACGGCGGCGAGCACGCCGCCGCGGTGGAGGTGTCGCATCGGGCCTGCCTCGGAGTAGACGGAGGTCACTGCGGTGCACACGTTTGTACAGCGTTGGATACAACGTTGTAAAGAACCGTTCGAAGGAGAGTGGGCGCATTGCCCCCGGCGCTCCCGTCCCGGGTGGTTACGTGAGGTGCAGACCCAGTTGCACCGTGTCCCGACGAGAGGGGACGGAGACCATGCGAGTGCCCAGCCGTAGCCCCGGTCGCCAGCCCGGCCCCACCGCCACGTCCACCGCTCCCGCCCGCCGGCTGCCGGCCGTCGACCGGCCCGCCGCCGGGCCCGACCTGGCCGCCTACCGGGCGGCGGTGGCGGACCTGCTGGTCGAGGTGGGCGCGTTGGCGGACGCGCCCTCGACCACCGCCCGACAGGTGCTGCTCGACCAGCGGCTGCGCGAGCCGGCCATCGCCGCGGTCCTGGACGCCACCCCGCAGGGACTGGTCGGCGCGCGGGAGACGCTGCTGCTGGAAATGGCGCGCTACCAGCCCAACGCGCGCAGCTCGGCGCACGACCTGACCGCGCTGGTCCGGATCTTCCTGCTCTCCCGCGTCGACGTGCTGTGGTGGCGGGACAGCCCGACCTTCCGCACCGACGGCCAGGTGCGCACCAGCACCGAACTCGTCGACCTGGAGTGGCTGCGCCGCCGCGGGCTGCTGGAGTTCCGCTACCGCGAGCAGCCCGCCACGGTGCTGGGACGCGGGCTGCACGCGGTCCGGCGCCGGGTCCGCCCGGGTGCCAGCCCGCGTACGGCGGGTCTGCTGTTCCGCCGGGCCCGTCGCGAGATGATCGCTCTCCTCAACGACCTGGCCCGGGAGTTCGCCACGGTCACCCGCGCCGGCACGCCGCCGCTCTGGGTGACCAGCCTGGCCCGCAGCGCCGAGCACCAGTACCGGCTGCGCCGGCTGGGGTACGCCGCCATGGTGCCCAGCGGGCACTGCCTGGGCTGGGCGGCCGACGTCGAGCTGGACTGGTACGAGCGGTTCGGCGCGCGCACCGCCCTGGCCGGGTTGCTGCTTTGCCGGCAGGAGGCCGGCGAGATCAACGTGGTCGACGAGGGACAGGCCTGGCACCTCTGCCTCGCGCCCTCGGCCCGTCGCCGGTACCGGCGGGCGTACGAGGCCGAGATGGGGTGCTGAACCGATGTGCGGGATCGCGCTGAGCACCGGCCCGGAGGCCGACCCGGCCACCTTCCGGCGGATGCTGGCCGCGCTGGCCCCACGCGGCGAGGTGACCGAGACCCGGCAGGAGAACGGCCTGCTGGCCGGCGTACGCCGGTTGCGGATCGTGGACCGGGACCGGTCCGTGCAGCCCTGGGTCTCACCCGACGAGCGGCACCTGCTCTGCTTCAACGGCGAGGTCTTCAACCACCACGAGCTGCGCGCCGAGCTGACCCGGCTCGGCCACGTCTTCCGCACCACCGGCGACACCGAGGTGGTGCTCGCCGCGTTCCGCCAGTGGGGCGAGGGCGCGGTGCGCCGGCTGCGCGGCGAGTACGCCTTCGTGGTGGCCGAACGTGCCGGCGGTCGGGCGTACCTGGCCCGGGACCCGCTCGGGGTGAAGCCGCTCTACTGGTCCCGCGGCCCGGGTTGCCTGCACCTCGCCTCCGAGGTCAAGGCGCTGGTCGGGCACGGCGCGCCGATCAACGAGGTGCCGCCGGGTCACCACGGCTGGGCCGGGCCCGACGATCCGGTCCGGTTGCGCCCGCACGTGGACCTGCTCACGCTCGGCGCCGGACTGCCGGTGATCGACGACCCGGACGAGGCCGCCCTGCTCGTCCGCGCCGCGCTCACCGACGCCATGCGGATCCGGTTGGACACCGACCTCACCGTGGGTGTGGTGCTCTCCGGCGGCCTGGACAGCTCGCTGGCGTTGCTGCACGCCCGGGAGCTGCA
Source organism: Micromonospora sp. NPDC049240 (assembly GCF_040647835.1). Classification (NCBI taxonomy): domain Bacteria; kingdom Bacillati; phylum Actinomycetota; class Actinomycetes; order Micromonosporales; family Micromonosporaceae; genus Micromonospora; species Micromonospora sp. NPDC049240. The sequence continues at coordinate 76,854 of NZ_JBEZCX010000003.1, read as the reverse complement.
TCCGGACTGCGTGGCGGTGACCGTCGGCGCCCCGGACAGCCCCGACGTGGCGTACGCGCGGCGGCTCGCCGCCGACCTCGGCGTGCCGCACGAGGTGATCGAGCTGCGTCCGCGCGACATCCGCCGCGCCGACGTGCGCGAGGCCATCCGGATCTCGGAGCTGACCGAGTACGGCGACATCATCAACGCGGTGGTCTCGGTGCCGATCTTCCGGCGCCTGCGCGAGATGGGCGTGAAGGTGGTGCTCACCGGCGACGGTTCGGACGAGCTGTTCGGCGGCTATCCCATGTACCACCAGGTCGGGCCGGAGCGGTCCCGCCGGCTGTTTCTGCACAAGATCCGCAACCTGTGCCGGACCGAGTTGCAGCGGGTGGACCGGGCCAGCATGGGGCACGGCGTGGAGGCGCGGGTGCCGTTCCTCGACCTCAGCGTCGTCGAGCTGGCCATGCGGCTGCCGCTGGGCCTCAAGCTGCGCGACGGGCAGGAGAAGTGGATCGTCCGCCGGGCCTTCGCCGACGTGCTGCCCGACTACGTCCGGCGCCGGCCGAAGAACCCGATGTCCTACTCGTCCGGCCTGCACGAGCGGGCCAGGCTCTACAAGCCGCTCTTCGCCCGGCTGCACCGCTCCTTCGGCTACGACCTGCTGGAGCCGGTCCGGCGCGACTTCGACAGCGTGCTCACCCGGTGCGGCAACGACCTCGACCGGGCCATCGCCGACGGCGTGGCCCGGCCCGACTACACCGTGCTGGAACACGCCCGGGACCTGGTCGGGGCGGCCCGGTGGAACGCCGCGCCGATGGTGCGCCGGCTGGTCAACCCGCGGCGTACCCGCGGCGGCGACGAGGCGTCCCTGCCGGGGTGAGCCGTCCGCGATGGACATCCGGGCGTGTCTCTTCTAGCGTCGCGGGCATGCGGAGGACGCTCATCGCCACCGGTCTCGCACTGCTGCTGCTCGGCACCGGCTGCGGGGAGAGCCGCCCGTCGGCCGGCCCGGCCGGCGTCGGCACGCCGACCGCGTCCCGGCAGGACCCGGGTCAGGCCGAGCGCACGCTGGCCAGCCTGCGCAAGGTCGACGACCTGCCGCTGTACGAGATGACCTACGTCGGCGACTACGACCCGACGGCCGGGGTGGCCGACAGCACGCCGCCGAGCCCGTTCGGCTGCTCGCTGTTCGCCGCGCTCGCCGACCGGGACCGGCCGCTGTTCGCCCGCAACTTCGACTGGCAGCCGAACCCGGCGCTGGTGTTGCGCACCGACCCGCCGGACGGGTACGCCTCGATCTCGCTCGTGGACATCTCGTACCTGGGGGTTCCCGCCGACCCGGCCGGTGACCGACGGCTGCTCGACGCGCCGCTGCTGCCCTTCGACGGAATGAACGAGCGCGGGCTCGCCGTGGGGCTCGCGGCCGACGACGGCGCGCGGGCCGAACCGGTGGCCGGGCGGCCCACCGTCGGCTCGGTGCGCATCCTGCGCCTGGTGCTCGACGCGGCGGCCACGGTGGACGAGGCGGTCGCCGTGTTCGAGCGGTACAACCTGGACTTCGACGGCGGCCCGCCGCTGCACTACCTGCTCGCGGACGCCACCGGGGCGTCCGCCGTGGTCGAGTTCGTCGACGGAAAACTGCGCGTCGACAAGCGTCGGGGCCCCTGGCAGGCGCTGACCAACGTGCCCGCCGTCGGCGTGCCGGACCGGGAGCTGCGCCAGGACCACCGGTACGGCGTGCTGGCCCGGGAGCTGGACCGGTCCGGCGGGACGGTCGACGCCGCCGGCGCGCTGCGCCTGCTCGACGCGGTCCGCCAGTCGCACACCCGCTGGTCGGTGACGTACGGGCTGCGCAGCGGCGAGGTGCGGCTGGTGACCGCCGGTGGCGGCGCCCGCGACTACCGGCTGCCGATGCGTTAGCCGACCGGGTGCCCGTGCCGGCGGGCGAGCACCGCCAGGTCCGGCTCGCCGAACCGCTCGACGAGCGCCGCGAACCGGGCGACCTTGTCCGCGCCGAAGCGCCGCACGGCCGCCGAGTACGAGGCGGCGGAGACGAACGTCGGCGGCGTCGTCTTGCTGTGGAACTTGTCCGCGTACATCACCAGCACCTCCTCGTCGGTGCCCGGGGTCCAGTCCGCGACCGGGAGCGGGAGCCGCTGCCGGAGCACGTCCTCGCGGGTGAGGCCCACCCCGGTGTGCCGGGAGCAGAACCGGCCGAGCGTCTCGGGCAGGCCCGCCTGGAGTAGCAGCGCGTGGCCCAGCACGCCGTGCCGGACGTAGTTCGCCCGGTCGAACCGGCCGGCGGCGTCGTGCAGGCGGTAGACGCCGATGTCGTGCAGCAGACTGCCGGCCCGCACCAGGGCGACGTCCAGGCCCGCGCCGTGTCGCTCCAGCAGTTGCTCCGCCACCTCGCACACGATCCGGCAGTGCGTCCAGACGAGGTGGAACGCCGCCTCCGTCGGCGCGTGCCGCTCGTGCAGCGCCCGGATCTGCGCGTCCGTCGGCATCGCGGTCCGCTGCTCGATCGTCATGTTCCCGGGGTCCCCTCGCATGGGCCGGGCCCGGCCCCCCTCGGGGTGCCGGGCCCGGTGCAGCCGTCGTCAGGTCACCAGCTCAGGTAACCCGCCTGGGTCTGCGCGTTCAACTCGGGCACCAGCAGGAACTGCGCCAGCCAGGTGCGCGGGTCGCGCAGCTCCAGCACGTCCAGTCCCTTCTGGATGTCGCTGGAGTAGATGTGGCCGTTGTACCAGTAGGCCGACCAGGAGCCGCCGGTGCGCAGCTGGGTGGCGTCCAGCGGGCCGCGCTCCCAGTAGGCGATCTCCTTGGGCGTGCGGGAGTCGGTGAAGTCCCACACCGAGATGCCGCCCTGGTACCACGCCTGGACCATGATGTCGCGGCCGGGCACCGGGATCAGCGAGCCGTTGTGCGCCACGCAGTTCTCGGTGTCCGCGTTCACCCGGGGGATCTTGTAGTAGCTGCGGAACGCCAGCTTGCGGGCGTCGCCGCGCCCGGTGATGTCGTAGATGGCGTCCGCGCCCCGGTCCGGCCCGACCACCTCGTTGCAGGTGGCCGCGCCGCCGCCGCCCAGCTCGTCGGTGAAGACGACCTTGGTGCCGGCGTTGTTGAACGTGGCCGAGTGCCAGAACGCGAAGTTCTCGGTGTCGGTGACCCGCTCGATGACCCGCGGCGCCTCCCGGTCCTTGATGTCCAGCAGGATGCCGTCGCCCATGCAGGCGCCGGCGGCCAGGTCCTTCGACGGGTACGCGGTGATGTCGTGGCATCCGGTGGTGGCGGACTTCTCACCCGGGATGCCCGGGTAGCCGCCGTCCGGGAAGAGGTTCGGGGTGGCCACCACCGAGGCCGAGGTGGGGTTCTTCACCGGCACCTTGACGATGGAGATGGAGTCGTGCGGCGGCTGGCAGTCGGGGAACTCGGCGCGCGGGCTGTACGACGAGACGTACAGGTAGACGTCGCGCCGGTCCTTGCCCGGCACCAGCGTGTGGGTGTGCGAGCCGCACGCGGTCTCCACCGACTTGATGTAGCGCGGGTTGCGCTTGTCGCGGATGTCGAAGATCTTGATGCCCTCCCAGGACTCCTTGACGGAGGCCGGCTGGGCGGTGCTGGCGCACGAGTCGTCGGTGCGGGACGAGTCGGTGGACAGGAACAGCAGGTCGCCGCTGACCGAGATGTCGTTCTGCGAGCCGGGGCAGAGCACCTGCGCCACGATCGACGGCCGGCTCGGCCGCGACACGTCGTAGATGACGAAGCCGTCGTAGTTGCCGACGAACGCGTACCGGCCCTGGAAGGCGATGTCGGTGCCCAGGGCGGCCGTGGTGTCGAACGGGGCCTGCTTCGGCAGGTTGGCCACCTGGCGCAGGTTGGGGCTGCTGGAGATCTCGTCGACCCCGGGGACGGCGTTGTCCGCGGTGGCCGGCGCCGCCTGGGCGCGGGGGAGTTCCTGGGCGCTGCTCGGCGGCGCGGCGACCACGCCGGCGAGCAGCAGGCCGGCGGCGGCGAGGCTGACGGTCCGGGTACGGGACATGCGGATGTTGATCATCGGCAACACCCTTCGAAAGGGGGATGATGATTCGCCACACCTTACCGATCGGCGACCGTCATCAATGTGACGCCGGTCACATCGAGGAACTTTACGCTCTGGATAGGATCGCTGTCACCTCGACCGGAGGGAGAGTCGTATGACCGGCCGGCAGGCACGCGTGTGGCTTCCCGTCACAGCGCTGGTGGCGCTCCTGGTGCTCGGCGGCCTGGCGCTGGCCGGGCGCGGCGACAGCCGTCCGGCGGCGGCGCGGCTCAGCCCGGCCGCCACCGCCCCGACCACGCCGGCCGCGACCGGCTCGGCGCCGCCGGTGCTGGTGCCGGGACGCCCGGGGGAGCCGGCCGCCACCCGCGACGGCGGGCAGGTCCGCAACGCGGCGCCGCGCTTCAACAGCCTCGACGTCTGGTACGTCCGGATGATGATCCCGCACCACGAGCAGGCGCTGGAGATGGCGACGCTCGCCCCCGACCGGGCCGCCGACCCCCGGATCCGCGCCGTCGCCGACCGGATCCGGGCCGCCCAGGGGCCGGAGGTCGGTGTGCTGCGGGCCTGGCTCAGCACCCGCGACCTGCCCGCCGAGGTCGCCGGACACGATCACGCCACCATGCGCGGGATGCAGTCCACCGAGGCGGTGCGGCAGCTCGCCGCCGCCCGGGGCGCGGCGTTCGACCGCCTCTTCGTGCAGATGATGACCGCCCACCACCAGGGCGCGGTGGTGATGTCCACCGACCTGCTCAAGGTCGGCGCGGACCAGGCCATGCAGGAGTTCGCCAACGCGGTGGCCGTCGAGCAGTCCGCCGAGATCACCCGCATGCGGGCCCTCCTCACCCGCTGACCGGGCCCGGGCAGCACGCCCGGCCCGCCCCGTACGCTGGGTGACCGTGGACCGCCTGATCCTCGGCCGCCCGGTGCGCGGCGTCGCGTTCGACGCCGCCGTCTCCGGGCTGGTCGTCGTGTTCGCCGTGCTCGGCCTCCTGGCCGAGCAGGGCGGCCTGCCGGCGTTCGCGGTCGGCGTGGCGATGGCGGCGGCGTTGTTCTTCCGACGCACCCACCCGTCCGCGGTCGCCGTCGTGGTGGCCGCGCTCGCGCTGGCCCAGGTGATCGTCGGCTGGGGGCCGCTGGGCTACGACATCGGCGTGCTGATCGCGCTCTACAGCGTGGTCAAGTACGCCGACCGGTCCGCCGACGGCATCCTGGCCGGGATCGGCGCCGCGATCGGCGTGCTGCTCTCCGCGCTCTCCTGGCCCGGACCGTCGCCCTGGTGGGCGGGCGCGCTCTACTACGGCCTGGTCACCGGCGCGGTCTGGCTGGTCGGGCTGAACGTCCGCACCCGGCGGCTCTACGTGCTCAGCCTGGAGGAGCGCGCCGCGACGGCCGAACGCGAGCGGGAGGCCGAGTCACGGGCCGCGGTGGCCGAGGAACGCACCCGGATCGCCCGCGAGCTGCACGACGTGGTCGCGCACAGCATGGCCGTCATGATCGTGCAGGCGGACGGCGTGCGGTTCACGCTGGACCGGGACCCGGCGACCGCGCGCGAGGCGGCCAAGGTGGTGGCGGACACCGGCCGGCAGGCGCTGGAGGAGATGCGGCGGCTGGTCGGCGTACTCCGGGAACCCAGCCGGCCGGAGCCGGCCGCGATGGCCGACGAGCCGGCGCACCGGCGTCCCGCGCTCGTCGAGCTGCCCGCGTTGCTCGACCGGTTCCGCGCCGCCGGGCTGCGGATCGACCGCGGCGGCGCCGGCACGCCGGTGGCGTTGCCGCCCGGCCTGGAGCTGACCGTCTACCGGGTGGTGCAGGAGAGCCTGACCAACGCGCTCAAGCACGCCGGCGTGGGCGCGTCGGTCGAGCTGACGCTCGACTGGGCCGCCGACGCCGTCGCGGTCCGGGCCGTCGACGACGGGCGCGGTCGCCCGGTGGTCCGGCCGGCGCCGTCCGGCGGGCACGGCCTGGTCGGCATGCGGGAACGGGTCGGGGTGTACGACGGCAGCCTCGCCGCCGGCCCCACGCTGGCCGGCGGATGGCGGGTGGAGGTCCGGCTGCCGCTGCCCGCGGCGACCGGCGCCGAGGAAGGGAGCGCGGCGGCATGACCGTGCGGGTGATGATCGTCGACGACCAGGCGCTGGTGCGCGCCGGCTTCCGGATGGTGCTCGACTCGCAACCGGACCTGGCGGTGGTCGGCGAGGCCATCGACGGCGCGGACGCGCTGCGGGTGCTGGACCGGGTCGAGGTCGACGTGGTGGTGATGGACCTGCGCATGCCCACCATGGACGGGGTGGAGGCGACCCGACGGATCTGCGCCCGGTCGGCCGCACGCCGGCCGCGCGTGCTGGCGCTCACCACGTTCGACACCGAGGCGGACGCGTTCGCCGCGCTGCGCGCCGGGGCGAGCGGCTTCCTGCTCAAGAACGTGCCCCCGGAGGAGCTGCTGGCCGCGATCCGGGTGGTCGCCGAGGGCGACTCGGTGGTGGCGCCGTCGATCACCCGGCGGCTGCTCGACCGGTTCGCCGGGCAGCTCGGCGCGGCCCCGGCCGAGGACCCGCGGCTGGCCCAGCTCACCGAGCGGGAACGGGAGGTGCTGCTGCTCGTGGCGCAGGGGCTGTCCAACGCCGAGATCGCCGCCCGGGTGCACGTCGCGGAGGCGACCGTGAAGACCCATGTGGGCCGCATCCTGGCCAAGCTCCAGCTCCGCGACCGGGTGCAGGCCGTCGTGCTGGCGTACGAGAGCGGGCTGGTCACGCCCGGCGGTTGACCCGGCGTACGCCTCGGGGCGTACCGGCGCGACCGGGCGGCGCGACCGGAGGCGTACGCGGGTCGAGCGCGCCGGTGGAGATCACCGCCGGGGTGCCGGCCATAGCGTCGGAAGGGTCACCAGACCGCGTCCGACAGGAGCACCGCGTTGCCCGCAACCCCGACCACAGGCGTCGCGCTCGCCGCCCGTGACCTGCGCAAGGAGTACGGCGTCGGGCAGTCTCGCGTCGTCGCGCTGGACGGCGTCGACCTCGACCTGGCCGCCGCCCGGTTCACCGCCGTGATGGGTCCCTCCGGCTCCGGCAAGTCCACGCTGCTGCACTGCCTCGCCGGCCTGGACCGGCCGTCGAGCGGCACGGTCCGCATCGGCGAGGCGGAGCTGTCCCGGCTCGACGACCGTCGGCTCACCCGGCTGCGCCGGGACCGGATCGGCTTCGTCTTCCAGCGGTTCAACCTGCTGCCCACGCTGACCGCCGGGGAGAACGTCGTGCTGCCGCTGGCCATCGCCGGCCGGCGGCCCGACCCGGCCTGGCTGCGGCAGGTGGTGGCCGCGGTCGGACTGGCCGACCGCCTCGGTCACCGGCCGGCCGAGCTGAGCGGCGGCCAGCAGCAGCGGGTCGCGGTGGCCCGGGCGCTGATCACCCGCCCCTGGGTGATCTTCGCCGACGAGCCGACCGGGAACCTCGACTCGCGCGCCGGCGCCGAGGTGCTGCGGCTGCTGCGCGAGGCGGTGGACACGCTCGGCCGGACCGTCGTCATGGTCACCCACGACCCGGCCGCCGCGGCGTACGCCGACCGGGTGGTCTTCCTGGCCGACGGCCGGCTCGTCGACGAACTGCACCGGCCGACCACCGGCCAGGTCCGCGACGTGCTCAACCGGCTAGACCGGGCCGTGACCCCGGTGGGGCGGTGAGCGGGATGCTGCGCCTGACCCTGCGCCAGGTACGCGCCGAGGGCCTGCGCCTGCTGCTCTCCTCGCTGGCCATCGTGCTCGGCGTCGCGTTCGTCGCCGGCACGCTCATGCTCACCGACGGCATGCGGACCGGCGCGTACGAGCGGGCCGGCGCGTTCGACAGGCACACCGACCTGGCCGCGTACGCCGGCTCCCGGCCGCTGTCACCGGCCCTGGTCGACCGGGTCCGCGCGGTCGACGGGGTGGCCGCCGCCGCGGGGGAGCTGACCGGCACCGCCGGCGTGGTCGGCGCGGACGGCCGGCCCGTGCTCGGGTACGCGGTCCTCGCCGCGATCCCCACCGAACCGGCCCTCCAGTCGTACGACGTGGTCGCCGGGCGGTTGCCGCAGCGCGCGGGCGAGCTGGTGCTCGACGAGCGGACCGTCGCCCGGCAGCGGTTCGTGCTCGGCGCACCGGTCTCGGTCGGCGGCGCGGGCGGCGCGGCCCGCCCGTACACGCTCGTCGGCGCCGTCGACGTGGCCGGCACCAACCGCGACGTCGGCGGCCCGTTCATCGGCCTGACCGGCGCGGACGCCCTCGCGGTCGACGGCGGGCGCGGATACGGGCGGATCATGGTGGCCGCCCGGCCCGGGGTGGACCCGGCGGCGCTCGCCGACCGGGTCCGGGCGGTGGTGGGGCCGGGCGTGCCGGTCCGGGACCACGCGGCCGTGCTCGACGCGGCGGTCGCCGACGCGGTGCGCGACCTGCGGCAGTTCGAGCTGCTGCTGGGCACGTTCGCGGCGGTGGCGGTGGTGGTGGCCGGCTTCGTGATCGCCAACACCTTCGCCATCGTGCTCGCCCAACGCTCCCGGCGGACCGCGCTGCTCCGGCTGGTCGGCGCGACCCGGGGGCAGGTCTATCGGGCCACGCTGGCCGAGGCGGCGCTGACCGGGCTGTTCGCCTCCGTGCTCGGCGTGCTGGCCGGCACGGCGCTGTCCGCCGGGTTGGGCGCGTTGCTGGGCGGCACCGGGGCGCCGGTGGCCGACGGGATCACCGTGACGGCCCGTACGGTGCTGCTCTCGCTCGGGTCGGGCGTGCTGCTCACCGTGCTGGCCGCGGCGCTGCCGGCCTGGCAGGGCACCCGGGTCGCGCCGGTGGCCGCGTTGACCGACGCGGCGACCCGGCCGGCCCGCCCGGCCGGCCGGGTCCGCCTCGCGGTCGGGGCGCTGGTTCTCGCCGCCGGTGTCGCGGCGCTGCTCGGCGCCGGGACCACCGGGCAGGTGCCGCTGGTGGCGGCCGGTGGACTGCTGGCCTTCGGCGGCATCGTGGCGTTCGGTCCGGTCCTGGTGCCGGCGCTGGTCCGGGTGCTGGGCGTGCCGCTGGGCGCGCTGTTCGGCGTCCCGGCGACGCTGGCCGTGGCGAACGCGGTGCGCAACCCGCGCCGGGTGGCGGCCACCGCCACGGCCATGGTGATCGGGATCGGGCTGGTCTCGTCGTTCGTGGTCGGCGCCGGCAGCGTCAAGGCCGGCATCGAACGCGCGGTGGACGCCCGGGTCGGGGTGGACTTCCTGGTCACCGGCATCGGTGGGGAGCTGCCGGCCCGGCTCGTCGACGAGCTGGCCGCCCGGCCGGAGCTGGGCGTGGTGCACGAGCAGCGCAGCCGGGTGACCGACGGCGTCGAGGTGCGGGCCGCGCACCCGGCGCTGGTCCGCCGGACGCTGTCCGCCGTGGACGCCGGCGACCCGGGCGCGTTCGGGCCGGGTTCGGTGCTGGTGCACCGCGAGCTGGCCGCCGCCCGGGGCTGGACGGTCGGCGCGACGGTCACCGTCGCCGGCCGGCCGTTCCGGGTCGCCGCCGTGGTGGCGGACGACCGGCCGGCGACGGCCGGCGGCCGGGTGCCGACGGGGTACGCGGTGGAGCTGGTGGACGCCGACTTCGGCCGCCTCTTCCCCGCCGAACGCGGCTACCTCGCCGAGATCGACCCGGCGGACGGGGTGAGCCCGGACGTCGCCCGGTCCGCCGTCGAGTCGGTGGTCACCCGCTACCCGACGGTCAACGTGCTGGACCAGGCCGCCTACAAGCGGATGCTCAGCGGCACCGTCGACCTGGTGCTGGGCTTCGTCACGGTGCTGCTCGGCCTGGCGGTGGTCATCTCGCTGGTGGGGGTCGCCAACACGCTGAGCCTGTCGGTGGTGGAGCGGACCCGGGAGACCGCCGTGCTGCGCGCGGTCGGCCTGAGCCGCGCCGGGATGCGGGCGGCGCTCGCGGTCGAGGCGGTGCTCACCGCGCTGGTCGGCACCGTGCTCGGCGTCGCGCTGGGCATCGCCGTCGCGGCGGGCGCGATGGCGGTGGTGGCCCGCGTCGGTGGCGACTTCACCGTGGTGCTGCCGTGGGGGCGGCTCGGAATGATCGTGGCGGTGGCGGTGCTGGCCGCGCTGCTCGCCTCCGTCCTGCCGGCCCGGCGCGCGCTGGCCCGGCCGGTGGTGGCGGCGCTCGGCGCGGACTGACCCGGCGCCCGGCGAGCCGGTCGGCCGTCAGCGGCGGGACCGGCTCGCCGGAACGGTGGTGGCTCAGCGGCCGGCGACCGGCTGACCGCCCGCGTCACCGCCGCCGTCGCCGCCGGCCGGGGCGGTCGTGGTGGTGGTGGTCTCGGTCGGCGGGGTGGTCTCGACCGGGGGTGCGCTGGTGGTCGGCGCGGTGCTCGGCGCGGTCGGCGCCGTCGACGGCACGCGCGACGGGCTCGGCTCGACCGACGCGCTGGGCGAGGCGCTCGGCGTCGCCGAGGCCGAGGCCGAGGGCCGCTCGTTCGGACCGACCGGGCGGTAGGTGTAGTCCTCGTCGTCCGCCGAGGGCCCCCCGGTGACCGCGGTGTCCGCGACCGAGTTGCTCGGCGCGACCGCCGGGCGGGTGGAGTCGATCCGGGTGGCCGGCGCGTCCGCTTCCCGGGCGGCGGCCAGCAGCGCGCCGAGGGCGGTCACCGCCACCAGCACCGCGCCCGCCGCACCGACCAGCGCACCGCGCCGGCCGGGGCGGCGCGGCGGCGCGACCACGGCCGCCGGCCGGGCCACCGGCTGCTCGTCGCGGGTGTGCCCGGGCCCGGCCGCGCCGCGCAGCGCCGTCACGGTCGCGGTGGGCGAGTCGGTACGCGCCGCCCGGGCCGCGTCGGCCATCGCCGCGGCGCTCGGGTAGCGGTCGGCGGGGTCCTTCGCCAGGGCCCGGGCCACCAGCTCGCGGACCGGTGCCGGGATCTCCGCCGGCAGCTCCGGCGGCTCGTCGTCGAGGTGGCGCACGGCGACCTGGAGCGGGTTGTCGCCGGTGAACGGCGGGCTGCCGGTCAGGCAGCAGTACGCCACCGCGCCGAGCGCGTAGACGTCCGTGGCGCCGGTGACCGGCCGGCCGGCGGCCTGCTCGGGCGCCATGTAGAGGGCGGTGCCGGGCACCGCGTTGGTGCTGGTGATGCTGGTGACGTTGGTGGACCGGGCCACGCCGAAGTCGACCAGGACCACGGTGCCGTCGTCCTGCACGAGCAGGTTGCTCGGCTTGACGTCGCGGTGGACGATGCCCCGCCCGTGCGCCCCGTGCAGCGCCTGCGCCGTCTGGGCCACGATCGACATCGTCTCGGCGACCTCGAGGTGGCCGGCATCCTCGATCCGCCGGGACAGCGGCTCGCCGGCGACGAACTCCATGACCAGGTAGTCGGCCCGGCTGCCGTCGGGCAGCTCGTCCTCGCCGCAGTCGAAGACCTGCACCACGCCGGGGTGGCGCAGCGACGCCATGATCCGCGCCTCGGAGCGGAACCGGGCGATGAAGTCCGGGTCGCGGACCAGGGCGGGAAGCAGCACCTTGACCGCCACCTGGCGGCCGAGCACCAGGTCCTTGGCCCGCCAGACGTCGCCCATGCCGCCGGTGGCGACACGGTCTTCCAGGCGGTACCGACCGCTGAGTACGACGTCGGAGGAGAGCATCCCCATACCGTACCCACAGCGGCCGCGGAGTATTTCCGGCGATCTCTCCTGCTGCCGACGGCGAGCGGCTGCGCCCCGGTCGGCCGAACGGTCGAGGGCACGACGGCGGTGGGCTGACCGTGACCGGCCGGGTACGATCGGCCAGAAAATGCCGGTCTCCCGGCGGCTGTCCGCTTCCCGCGCGGGAGCAGCGACTCGACGGTGGCCTTCGTTACACCGACACGCCGTACTCGCCGGTAGACATTTCTCTCGGTTTTTCAGCCGTCCGGGCCATGCCACCCGCCCGGTCGCGCTCCCGACGTCGGCCCGGCTCCCGGTCGCCCCGCGACGCCGGTACGGTATGTCCCGCCGCCGGGCGTGCCGGGCGGCGTTGTCAAGCGTGCGTCCCGGGCTCGGCCCGGCGTCGATCAGTTCAGCGGGGGGCCGGGGGTGCGGATGGCGGTGTGGTCTCCCGCGTCGACGGACGCCCGACCCGCGATCGCGGGGTCCGGGCGGCGACCGTGACCAGAGAGCTGAACGAGGCGGTCACCGCGGCCCAGGCCGGTGACGAGGAGGCGTTCCGCTTCCTCTACCGCAGCCTGCAACCGGCCCTGCTGCGGTACCTGACCACGCTGGTGGGGGGCGACGCCGAGGACGTCGCCTCGGAGACCTGGCTGCAGATCTCCCGGGACCTGCCCTCGTTCACCGGCGGCGAGTTCCGCGCCTGGTCGGTCACCATCGCCCGGAACCGGGCCATGGACCACCTGCGGCGGCAACGGCGTCGGCCGGTGGTCCCGGTGCCCGTGCAGGCCCTCAACGACCTGGCCGGGGACGCCGACACCGCCGACCGGGCCGGCGAGGCCCTCGGCACCGAGAGCGCGCTGGCGCTGATCCGCACGCTGCCACCGGCCGAGGCCGAGGCGGTGATGCTGCGGGCTGTCATCGGGCTCGACGCGGAGACCGCCGGGCGGGTGCTGGGCCGGCGGGCCGGCGCGGTGCGCACGGCGGCGCACCGCGGGCTGCGCCGGCTGGCCGCGCTGCTGGAGCGCGCCGCGCCGGAGGACGTGCCGGGCGCGGTCCGGCCCCGTACCGACAGCCAGGCGCCGCACGCGTCCGAGGCCGAGCCGGCGGAGGGCTGACGTGAGGGGAGACGGCATGGGACCTCACCGGTCCGACGGGCCCGCCGATCGGGCGGAGTCCGACCGGCTGCTCGACGCCGCGCACGCCGTGCCGCCGGCCGACGCCGACCCGCTGACCCGGCTGCTCGCCGCCGCGGCGGCCCCGGCCACCGCGGGGGAACTCGACGGCGAGGAACGGGCGCTCGCCGCCTTCCGGGCCGCCCGGGCCGCGCCGGCGGTCGCCGCGCCGGTTCCGGCGTCCCGTCCGCGTCGTCGGCTCCGCGTCGCCGCCGCGCTGTCCGGGCTCGCCGCCACCGCGGTCGCCGGGGTGGCGTTCGCCGCCGTGCGGCTGGACCGGAGCCCGCAACCGGTGGTTCCGCCGGCCCCGACCACGGCGGGCCCCGCCCCGACCGCCGCCGGTCCGTCGCGGTCGACCCCCGCCGGTCCGTCCGGTGCGGCCTCCGGTGCGGCCTCGTCGCCCGGGACGCCGTCCGGGAGCCGGCCCGCCGTGCCGCCGTCGGTCGGCGGCGCGCTCGTCGGTCACTGCCGCGCCTACCTCGCCAAGTCGGAGCCGCAGCGCGCCCGGGCCCTCACCACGCCGGGCTTCGCCGACCTGGTGGCCGCCGCCGGCGGGCCCGACCGGGTGGAGAGCTACTGCCGGACCCTGGTGCCGGCGGCGTCCCCGAAGACGCCGGCGGGGAAGTCGTCCCCGAAGGCCCCGAAGACGCCGGCCGATCCGTCGTCGAAGAAGCTGGCGGACGACGCGCGGAAGCCCGGGCCGGGCGGCCAGGACGACGACGAGGACTGAGCCGGCCGGCGCAATCAGATTCCGGACAAAAATTCATCTCTCCGGGCGCGCGAATTCCGTCTGCTAGACAGAGGATGGGGAAGGCGCGGGCCCCGTGCCGGACCGGCCGGGCCCAGGGCGACGGTGTGTCGCCCGTCCCCGGGGAGAGGAGCCGCCTCAATGGTGATGTCGCCGGAGCTGGATCGTGCCACCGTCCTGGGGGACGAGGCCGCGGCGCGCGGGCACCTGGCCCGGATCTGCTTCAAGACCGGCCCACCCACACTCACCGGCGTCGAACTGGAATGGACCGTGCACGACGCCGCGGACCCGACCCGACCGGTCGACCGTGAGCGACTGCGCGCAGCGTTGGGACGGCACAGCCCCGTCACCCTCGACCCCACCAGCCCGACCGACGAGCTCCGGCGCGGCGGCACCGTGACCGTGGAGCCCGGCGGGCAGGTGGAGATCTCCACCCCGCCGCGACCGTCGGTCGCCGCGCTCGTCTCGGCCACCGAGGCCGACATCACGCAGCTACGCACCCGGCTGGACGCCGCCGGCCTCGTGCTGGGCCGTACCGGCATGGACCCGTGGCGTCCGCCCCGACCGGCCGTGGAGACCGCCCGCTACCGCGCCATGCGGGACGTCTTCGACAGGCGTGGCCCGGCCGGGCGGGCGATGATGTACAGCACGGCCGGGCTCCAGGTCTGCCTGGACGCCGGTGAGCCCGACCAGGTCGCCCAGCGCTGGGCCGCCGCGCACGCCGTCGGGCCGCCGCTGCTGGCCGCGTTCGCCACCGCCGACCGGCACGCCGGCCGGCCCACCGGTTGGGCGTCCGCGCGGATGGCCGCCTGGCTGGCGATCGATCCGGCGCGCACCCGTCCGGTCTGGTCGCCGGCCGATGCCGACCGCGACCCGGTGGCGGCCTGGACCGACTACGCGCTCGCCGCGCCGCTGCTGTGCGTCCGCGGCGACGGACCGGACTGGACCCCGCCGGCGGACGTGACCTTCACCGACTGGCTGGCCGGCGCGCTGCCCCGCCCACCCACCACCGACGACCTGGAATACCACGTCAGCACGCTCTTCCCGCCGGTACGCCCACGCGGCTACCTGGAACTGCGCTACCTGGACGCCCAGCCGGGCCGGGCCTGGACGGTGCCGCTGGCGGTGCTGGCGGCGCTGTTCGCCGACCGGACGACCACGGGCGACGCGCTCGCCGCGGCCGGTCCGGTCGCCGACCGGTGGCACGACGCGGCCCGGCACGGGCTGGCCGACCCCGCGCTGGCCACCGCCGCGGCGGCCCTGTTCGACCTGGCCCTGGCCGCCCTGCCGGCGCTGGACCTGCCGGCCGGCCTGTACGACGAGACGCACCGAGCGATCCGGCGGCGGCGCGCCGCCGCGGAGAGGGGACAGCGGTGACCACGACCGAGCGACCGGGCACGGACGCCGAGCGGCTGCGCGACCGGATCGCGGCCGAGCTGGAGCGCACCCGGGCCCGCACCGCGCTGCTGACCGACGCGGTGGACGACGACGACCTGGTCCGGCAGCACTCCACCCTGATGTCGCCGCTGGTCTGGGACCTGGCGCACGTCGGCAACCAGGAGGAGTTGTGGCTGGTCCGCGACGTCGGCGGGCGCGAGCCGGTGCGCCGCGACATCGACGACCTCTACGACGCGTTCAAGCAGCCCCGCAAGGACCGGCCGGCGCTGCCGCTGCTGCCCCCGGCCGAGGCCCGCGCGTACGTGCGGACGGTCCGGGACAAGGTGTACGACCTGCTGGACGGCATCCGGTTCACCGACCGCCGGCTGGTCGAGGACGGCTTCGCGTTCGGCATGATCGTGCAACACGAGCAGCAGCACGACGAGACGATGCTCGCCACCCACCAACTGCGCGCCGGCGCCCCGGTGCTGGACGCGCCACCGCCGCCGGAACCCCGGGTCGACGTCGGCGGCGAGGTGCTGGTGCCGGCCGGGCCGTTCACCATGGGCACCTCCACCGACCCGTGGGCGCTCGACAACGAGCGTCCGGCGCACACCGTCGACCTGCCCGCGTACCGCATCGACGCGACGCCGGTGACCAACGGGCAGTACCGCGCGTTCATCGCCGACGGCGGGTACGACCAGCCGCGCTGGTGGAGCGGGGCCGGCTGGCAACACCGGGTCGAGGCCGGGCTGAGCGCGCCGCTGCACTGGCGGCGCGACGGCGACGGCTGGGCGTACCGCCGGTTCGGCCGCTGGTCCGCGGTGCGCGACGACGAGCCGGTGGTGCACGTCTGCTGGTACGAGGCGCAGGCGTACGCGGCGTGGGCCGGCAAGCGGCTGCCCACCGAGGCGGAGTGGGAGAAGGCGGCCCGGTGGGACCCGGCGACCGGCCGTTCCCGCCGCTACCCGTGGGGCGACGAGGACCCGGGCACCGCGCACGCCAACCTGGGCCAGCGGCACCTGTGGCCGGCGCCGGTGGGCGCCTACCCGGACGGCGCGTCGCCGCTGGGCGTGCACCAGCTCGTCGGCGACGTCTGGGAGTGGACCGCCAGCACGTTCCGGGGGCACCCCGGCTTCACCGCGTTCCCGTACCGGGAGTACTCGGAGGTCTTCTTCGGCGACGACCACCGGGTGCTGCGCGGCGGCTCGTTCGGCACCGACCGGTCGGCGTGCCGGGGCACGTTCCGCAACTGGGACTACCCGATCCGGCGGCAGATCTTCAGCGGGTTCCGCTGCGCCCGCGACGCCGGCGACGGGGAGTGAACCGGCCGGATGTGCCGTCACCTCGCGTACCTCGGCCCACCGGTCACCCTGCGGAGCCTGCTGTTCGACCCGCCGTACGGGCTGCTGCGGCAGTCCTGGGCGCCGCGTGACATGCGCGGCGGCGGCACCATCAACGCCGACGGCTTCGGCGTCGGCTGGTACCCGGACGGCGCCGATCCGGTCCGCTACCGGCGGGCCCAGCCGATGTGGAGTGACACGACGCTGCCGGAGCTGGCGGCCGTGACGTCCGCCGGGGCGGTGCTGGCCGCCGTCCGCTCGGCCACGGTCGGCATGCCGCTGCACGAGACCGCCGCCGCGCCGTTCGTCGAGGGGCGCTGGCTGTTCAGCCACAACGGCGTGGTCCGGGGCTGGCCGGACAGTCTCGTCCCGCTCGCCGCCGGGCTGCCGGTGCGGGACCTGCTCACGCTGGACGTGCCGACTGACTCGGCGGTGCTCTGGGCGCTGGTCCGGCATCGGCTGCGGGCCGGCGCGGCGCTCGGCGACGCGGTGGCCGACACCGTCGCCGCGGTGGCCGCCGCGGCGCCCGGCTCGCGGCTGAACCTGTTGCTCACCGACGGCGTCACGGTCGCGGCGACGGTGGCCGGGCACGCGCTGTCGGTGCGGCGCGGCCCGGGTTCGGTGCTGCTGGCCTCCGAACCGTTCGACGACGATCCCGGCTGGCAGGCGGTGCCGGACGGGCGGCTGGTGCTGGCCACCGCGGCCGGGCTGGACATCCGCGAGCTGGCCCCGCCCGGGGCCGGCTCATCCACCGATGGCAGAGAGGACACCTGATGGGCGCGGAGCCACTGGAGATCCACCTGGAGGAGCAGGACCTCGACCGGGCGCTGCGGGAGGACGTCCGGGTCGGGTTGACCGCGTCGCCGAAGTGGCTGCCGCCGAAGTGGTTCTACGACGCCCGGGGCAGCGAGCTGTTCGAGGAGATCACCCGCCTGCCGGAGTACTACCCGACCCGGGCCGAGCGGGCGGTGCTGGCCGCGCACGCGGCCGACGTCGCGGCGCTGACCGGCGCGAAGACGCTGATCGAGCTGGGTTCCGGCTCGTCGGAGAAGACCCGGCTGCTGCTGGACGCGTTCACCCGGCACGGCGACCTGGGCACGTTCGTGCCGCTGGACGTCTCGGTCAGCGCGTTGCGCGGGTCCACCGAGCAGATCGCCGCCGCGTACCCGGGGCTGCGGGTGCGGGGCATCGTCGGCGACTTCACCCGGCACCTGGACCGGCTGCCCACCGGAGGCCGACGCCTGGTCGCGTTCCTCGGCGGCACGATCGGCAACCTGCTGCCGGGGGAGCGGGCCGGGTTCCTCACCGCCATGCGCGCCGCGCTGGAGGTCGGGGACTGGCTGCTGATCGGCACCGACCTGGTCAAGGACCCGGGCGTCATCGTCCCGGCCTACGACGACGCCGCCGGCGTGACCGCCGAGTTCAACCGCAACGTGCTGCGGGTGATCAACCGGGAGTTGGGCGCGGACTTCGACGTCGCCGCGTTCCGCCACGTGGCGGTCTGGGACCCGGACCGGGAGTGGATCGAGATGCGGCTGCGCGCCGAGCGTCCGACCCGGGTGCGGGTGCTGGATCTCGACCTCACGTTCGCCGCCGGGGAGGAGCTGCGCACCGAGGTCTCGGCCAAGTTCCGGCCGGCGGGCGTCGCCGCCGAGCTGGACCGCGCCGGGTTCGCGCGGCAGGCGTTCTGGACCGACCCGGACGGGTTGTTCGGGGTGAGCCTGGCCCGGGCCGAGTGACGGCCGGCGCGACCCCGGTCACACCCGACGACCGGGGTCGACGGTGATCGGCTAGGCTGGTCGGCGCGAAGGGGAGTAGCCCCCAATGTCGTGGTCGACACACTGGTGCGTTCCGCATCCGGCCACGCGGCCCCGGTCCCCGGGGCGGGCGAGACCTTCGACTCAGGCTGTCGCAGCCGGGTCGAGGGCGTCCCTGTCTCTCCTCCCGGCTTGATCGGGAAGGTTCACATGGAGGGTTTCCTCGTCGCGCTGGTGGTCAGCTTCGGCGTCATCTTCGTCGCCGAGCTGGGCGACAAGTCCCAGCTCATGGCGCTGACGTTCGCCACGCGCTTCCGACCGCTGCCGGTGCTCATCGGCATCACCATCGCCACCGCGATCGTCCACCTGGCCTCGGTGGCCATCGGCGTCGGCCTCAACAGCGTGCTGCCCACGGGCTGGATCTCACTCATCGCCGGTCTGGCGTTCCTCGGCTTCGGCGCCTGGACGCTGCGCGGCGACAAGCTCACCGAGGAGGAGAAGCGGAAGGCCGAACGCAGCACCAAGTCGGCGATCATCGCGGTCGGCGTGGCGTTCTTCCTGGCCGAGCTGGGCGACAAGACGATGCTCGCGACCATCACGCTGGCCACCAAGTACGGCTGGTTCGGCACCTGGCTCGGCTCCACGCTCGGCATGGTCGCGGCGGACGCGCTGGCGATCCTGGTGGGCCGGATGCTCGGCCGGCACCTGCCGGAACGGACCATCCGGTACGGCGCGGCCGTGCTGTTCGCCATCTGCGGTCTCTGGCTCGTCTTCGAGGCGGTCCGGGAGCTGACCTGAGCGGCGCTCGGATGATCAGGAACCGGCGCGGTGGGTAAGTGTCCTGGCGGTGGTGTCACAGCACCGCCGCCAGGATTCGGACGACCGGGAGGTTCCGCGCATGAGCAGGCACGATGAGCCCAACGAGTACGGCTTCGCCGGGGGCGCCACGGCGCCGGAACCACCTTCCGGTGGTCGCGCGGACGAGCAGGACCGCGCCGAGCGGGTCGCGGTGCCGGGTGACGACCTCACCGAACCGTTCGCCGACGCGCTGGAGGAGACCGAGGAGGGCGCCGACCGTCGCGCCGAGCGCCACCGCTGAGCCCCGTCCCGCGCCGGCCGTCGCCCCGACCGGGGGCGGCGGCCGGCGCGTTCCGGCTCAGGCCGGCCGTTCCTGGTAGACGTCCGGGATGCCGTCGCCGTCGTCGTCCCGGCTCTCCCGTTCGCTGATCCGGCGGTGGACCCGGTTGCGCCGCAGCAGCACCCCGGCGGCCAGGCCGGCGGAGATCAGCGAACCGGCCAGCACCGCGGCCTTCACCCGCTCGTCCTCGGGGCTGCCCGGGCCGAACGCCAGTTCCCCGATGAGCAGGGAGACGGTGAAGCCGATGCCGGCCAGCAACGCCAGCCCGACCAGGTCCGCCCAGGTGATCTCCTCGTCCAGCTCGGCGCGGGTGAACCGGGCGAGCAGGAACGTGGAGCCGAACACGCCGATCACCTTGCCCAGCACCAGGCCGCCGGCCACGCCGAGCACGACCGGGTCCCGGACGACCGCGCCCAGGTCCACGTCGACGAGCGAGACCCCGGCGGCGAAGAACGCGAAGACCGGCACGGCGAGGCCGGCGGAGATCGGCCGCCAGCGGTGTTCCAGCCGTTCGGCGAGCCCGGGCTCACCGCCCCGCCCGGTCAGCACCGGCACGGTGAAGCCGAGCAGCACGCCGGCCACGGTGGCGTGCACCCCGGAGGCGTGCACCAGCACCCAGGCGGTCACCGCCAGCGGGATCAGCGCCCACCACCAGGTGCGCCGCCGCTGCACCAGCAGCCCGAACACGGCGATCGGCAGCAGCGCGCCGAGCAGCGGCAGCGGGTGGAAGTCGGCGGTGTAGAACACCGCGATGATGGTGATGGCCAGCAGGTCGTCGACCACCGCGAGGGTGAGCAGGAAGGCCCGCAGCCCCTGCGGCAGGTGCGAGCCGATCACGGCCAGCACGGCGAGCGCGAAGGCGATGTCGGTGGCGGTGGGGATCGCCCAGCCGCGCAGCCCCGCGCCGCCGGCGCTCGCGGTCACCGCCAGGTAGATCAGCGCCGGCGCCGCCATGCCGCCGACGGCGGCGACCACCGGCAACGCGGCCCGCCGGGGGTCCCGCAGGTCCCCGGCGACGAACTCACGCTTGAGTTCCAGGCCGACCACGAAGAAGAAGATCGCCAGCAGCCCGTCGGCGGCCCAGGTGGCGAGCCCGAGGTCGAGGTGCAGCGCCGCGCCGCCGGGCCAGGGCACCCAGTCGCCCAGCGCGGCGTAGGCGGCGCGCCACGGCGAGTTCGCCCAGACCAGGGCGAGGACCGCGCCGAGCAGCAGCAGGCCGCCGCCGACCGTCTCGGTGCGCAGCACGTCCGCCAGGAAGCGGGCCTCCGGCCAGGAGCGCCGAGCCAGCAGGCGGGAGGGCGGGGTGTGATGGGGCATACGGCGTCCGTCCGGGAGCAGGGGTCGGTGGATCCATCGCCGACCAGGCTTCCCGGCACACCGCCGCCAACCCTACCGGTCCGCCGGACCGGCGGCGAGCGCAGCCGCGGCGGGTGCCGCCGCACCCGCCGTCGGCGGCGGTCAGCGCTGGCCGGGCAGCGCCGGCAGCACCGCGCCGATCGTCTCGCAGAACGCCGCCATCCGTTTCACCAGCTCCTCCGGGTCGGCGTACGGGTCCAGCGCGCGCACCTCGTCCGGGTCCAGCGGGGGCACCGGGACGTGGGAGATCAACGGGTGCAGCGGCCGGCTGTCCGCCTCGTCCGCGCCGAAGAGGTGCTCGTGCAGCTTCTCGCCCGGCCGGAGCCCGGTGTAGACGATGTCCACCGGGTGGTCCGCCTCGGCGGACAGCCGCCGCGCCACGTCCGCGATCCGGACCGGCTCGCCCATGTCGAGGACCAGCGCCTCGCCGCCGCGGCCGATGGTCGCGGCCTGGAGCACCAGGTGCACGGCTTCCTGCACGGTCATGAAGTAGCGGGTCACGTCCGGGTGCGTGACGGTGATCGGCACGCCGGCCCGGATCTGCGCCTGGAACGCGGTCAGCACCGAGCCCCGGCTGCTGAGCACGTTGCCGAACCGGACGCTGAGGTAGGTGCCGCCGAGCTGCGCGGCCCGGTGGGCGGTGAGCCGTTCGGTGATCCGCTTGGAGTAGCCGAGGACGCTCGTCGGGTTGGCCGCCTTGTCGGTGGAGATGTTGACGAACTCGGCGACGTCCCGGCACGCCTCCAGCACGTTCAGGGTGCCCCAGATGTTGGTCTTGATCGCCTCGCCGGGGTGCCGCTGGAGCAGTGTCAGGTGCTTCAGCGCCGCCGCGTGGAACACCACGTCGGGCTGCCGGTCGGCGATCACCCGGGCGATGCCGTCGGCGTCCCGGATGTCGGCCAGGATCAGTTCGGGGCCGTCCAGCAGCGCCCGGCCGTGCAGGGACATCTGGAGCGCGTGCAGCGCCGACTCGTCCCGGTCGAGCATCATCAGCTCGTCCGGCTCGCAGCGGGCGATCTGCCGGCACAGCTCCGAGCCGATCGAGCCGCCGGCGCCGGTGACCAGCACCCGCCGGCCGGCCAGCCCGCCGCGTTCGACGGCGAGCTCGGCCACCCGGTGGGCGCGGCCGAGCAGGTCGGTGAGCTGGAGGTCGCGGACGTCGGTGGCGTGGACCGGGCGGTCGAGCACCTCGCGGACCGGGGGCAGGACCTTGAACGTGGCCCCGGCCTCCAGCGTGCGGGTGCGCACGTCGCGCAGCAGCCGCGGGTCGCCGCCGGTCATCGAGAAGATGACGGTACGCGCCTGGGTGGCCCGGACCACGGCGCCGACCTGCTCCCGCCCGCCGAGCACGCGCAGCCCTTCCAGCCGGAGCCCGCGGCTCTCCGGGGCGTCGTCGAGCAGACCCACCGGACGGTAGCTGCTGTCCGGGTCGCGCAGCAGCACGCGGACCAGCCGTTCGCTGGCCGCGTCCACGCCGTAGACCAGGCACCGCTCGGCGTGTCGCGCCGCCGGGCGGTGCCGGTCGGCGTGCAACCGCCACAGTCCGCGGCCGGCCGCCATCAGCACCAACGCGACGGTGCCGCCGACCAGCGGGGTGGTCGCGGGGACCGGTCGTTCGGCCCAGGGCAGCACGCCGGCGAGCGTGATCGCGGCGGCGATCGCCGCGGTGCCGGCCAGCCCGCGGGCGTCCCCGGCGCTGCCGATCGGATAGCGGCCGTAGAGCCGGGAGCGCAGCAGCGTGAGCAGCGCGTAGAGCGCGGCGCAGGCGAGCGCGACGGTGAGCACGCGGCCGGTCGCGGCGGCGGTCAGGTCGAACTCGTAGCGGGTCCAGGCGGCGCCGAGAAATCCTCCGCACCACGCGGCCGTGTCCAGCGTTAACAGGGAGAGAGTGGCGGCGCGGTGGGTGGTGTGACTGCGTGTCCGCAGCGCCTCGTCTGCGGCGGTGGCTTCACGATCCATGGTTGCCCTCTACGTGTTCATCCGGAATGAGCGGATTTACGTCGTCCGTGCTTTCCGGTCGTTTACATTCGTCTGGTCACCTAACGGGGTGAATAGGCGATTCGATCCTGGCACGGCTACTGGGGCTTTTAGGGGGCTTTTGTGCAACTTCTTCGGCAGGTCGGCGTGTCGCGAGGAGGAGCGGGATGAGCATCCTCGGCTACCTGCGCCTGGTCCGACGCCACTGGTGGATCGTGCTGGTCACGGTCATGCTCACGCTGGGTGTGGCCGCCCTGGTGACGGTCCGCTCCGTGCCTCGGTACCAGGCCTCCGTGACGTTCTTCGTCACCACGGCCAGTCCGGGTGTGATGGACGCCTACCAGGGCAGCCTGTTCCTGCAACAGCGGGTGAAGTCCTACGCTGACCTGCTCACCAGCGACCGGCTGGCGCAGAGCGTGGTCGCCGACGCGCCGCTCGGACTCACCGCCGACCAGGTGCGCGGCAAGATCTCCACGGACGTGCTGCCCGACAAGGTGCTGCTCAAGGCCTCGGTCACCGACACCAACCAGACCCGGGCGCTGAAGCTCACCGAGACCCTGGCGACCGAGTTCACCGAGCTGGTGCGGAAGGTGGAGACCCCGGCGGACGGCAAGGCCCCACCGATCAAGATCGAGGTGGTGAGCGGCCCGCGGGTCACCTCCAGCCCGGTCTCGCCGCGACCGGCGCGCAACCTGGCCCTGGGCGGGCTGCTCGGCCTGCTGGCCGGCGCCGCGCTGGCCGTGCTGCGCGGCATGGCCGACGTACGGATGCGCGACGCCGTGGCGTTGCAGCGGGTGACCGGCAGCCCGCTGCTGGGCGAGATCCCGTTCGAGGCCGGCGCGAAGGCCGCCCCGCTGATCGTCGGTGACGCGGCCACCTCGGTCCGCGCCGAGGCGGTCCGCAAGCTGCGCACCAACCTGCGCTTCGTGGACGTGCACGAGCCGGCCCGGGTCATCGCGGTCACCAGCGCCCTGCAGGGCGAGGGGAAGACCACCATGGCCTGCAACATCGCCATCGCGCTGGCCGAGGCGGGCTGGCGGGTGCTGCTCATCGACGCCGACCTGCGCCGCCCCAAGGCCGCCGACTACCTCGGTCTCGACGGCGGGGTCGGGCTCACCGACGTGCTCGTCGGCGACGTGCAGGTCGGTGACGTGGTGCAGCGGTGGGGCGAGAAGTCGCTGCTGGTCCTGCCCAGCGGCGCCACCCCGCCGAACCCGAGCGAGCTGCTCGGCTCCAAGGCGATGGCGGACCTGCTGGTGGCGCTGCGCGAGTCGGCGGACATCGTGATCATCGACACCGCGCCGCTGCTGGCGGTCACCGACGGCGTGGTGGTGGCCGTGCAGGCCGACGGCGCGCTCCTGGTCACCCAGCAGGGGCGGACCTCGCGCGGCCAGGTGGCCGCCGCGGCGCGGGCGCTCAGCTCGGTGTCGGTGCGGCTGCTCGGCTGCGTGCTCAACATGGCCAAGGTCGGCAAGGCGGACGCCTACCAGTACGAGACGTACAAGGTGGTCGTGCCGCCGGCCGCGCCGACCGTGCCCACCGGCCGGGTCGGGGCGACCCAGCGGGGTGCGCAGAACGCCGTGGGTGACCGGACTCAGGAACTCACCCGGCTGTCGCGATGAGCGCGCGCAGGGGCCGGATCGACCGCTCGATCTCCTCGGCGCACCGGCGGAAGTCGGCCGGGGAGCCGCCGATCGGGTCCCGCAGGTCGTCCGTGCCGCCGGGGGCGGGTTGCAGCCGCCCCCGGGCACGGACGGCCGCCACCACGGCCGCCCGCAGCGGGGTGGTCCCGGGCGCGCCGTCCGGCCGGGCCGCGGCGGCCAGGCGGGCGAACTGGTGCAGCGTGAACATCCGGCCCAACGCGGCCGGGGCCAGCGCCGCGCAGGCCGAACGCTGGCGACGGGTCGCGGTCAGCACCAGCGCCGCCGAGGTGAGGTGCTCCGGGCGCAGCCGGCGGGTGCGGAAGGCGGTCACGTCCGCGCCGTCCCCGGCGGCCACCTCGACGGCGTACGGGTGCATGCCCGCCCCGTCGATCGCGTCGGTGCCGGCGCTGGCCACCGTCACCGGGAGCCCGGCCAGCAACCGGCGGGCGATGAACTCGGCCATCGGTGACCGGCACATGTTCGCGTGGCAGACGAAGAGCACCCCGTCGGGCATCTGGACCCCTCTGGTCGGCGCGGTCGCGCGGGGCGGCGCCGCGACGGTGGGCTGCCGGCGGTCGCGGCCGGACGGCGAGGGGATGCCGGCATCGTACGCGCCACGGTGGACCGGGGTCCGGCAGGCCGCGCCGGGAGCGCGGCCATGAGGATCGGCATCCTGTCGTACCACTTCCCGCCGGAACCGGCGTTCATCCCGGGCAGCCTGGCCGAGGAGCTGGCCGCCCGGGGCCACGAGGTACGCGTGCTCACCGGGTTCCCGGACCACCCGGGTGGCCAGCTCTATCCGGGCTGGCGGCAACGGTGGGGGCACCAGACGCGCAGCGAGCGGCTGACCGTCCGCCGGGTGCCCCGGTACGCCGGCGGGGCGGGCTCCGCCCGCGCGCGGGCGGCCGGCTGGCTCTCCTTCGCCGGCAGCGCGACGCTCGCCGGCCGGCGCTACCTGCGGGGCCTCGACGCGCTGTACGTCCTCCAGCTCCCCGCGGTGACCTTCGCCGCGGCCGGCCTGCTGCGGATGCTGGGCGGGGTGCCGACGGTGCTGCACGTGCAGGACGTCTGGGCGGAGGAGGAGCCGGCCCGGCCGGGGGCGGCAGGTGGCTGGTCGGGGCGGCTGGACGCCGGCCTGCGCCGGCTGTACCGGGAGGCGGACGCGATCGCGGTCAGCGCACCGTCCATGCGCGAGCTGGTGCTCGCCGGCGGGGCCGAACCGGATCGGGTGCGCACGGTGCTCAACTGGACCGACGAGCGACTGTTCCGCCCGGCGCGGCCCGGTCCCGCCGCACGTCGGCTGATCCGCCGGGACGACCGCTGCGTGGTGATGCACGCCGGCACGATCGGCGTACGGCAGGGTCTGGAGACCGCGGTCCGGGCGGCGGCGGCGCTGCGGGACCGGATGGACCTGGTCCTGGTCGGCTCGGGCGCGGAGGAGCGGCGGGTGCGGGACCTCGCCGCCGAACTCCGCGCGGACAACGTCCGGTTCGTCGAGCGGCGCTCGCCGGCGGACATGCCCCAGCTCTACGCGGCCGCCGACTACCAGCTCGTCATGCTGCGCGACCGGCCGGAGCTGCGCGGCACCGTGCCCGGCACCCTGCCGGCCGCGCTCTCCTGCGCCGCGCCGGTGGTCGCCTCGGCCGGCGGCGACACCGCGGAGCTGGTGGAGCGGGCCCGTGCCGGGCTGTCCTGCCCGCCCGAGGACTGGGCGGCCCTGGCCGACCGGTTCTGGCTGGCCGCGGCGATTCCCGCGGCCGCCCGGGCCGACATGGGCCGCCGGGGGCGGGACGCCTACCTGCGGCAGATGTCGCTGCGGGCCGGCGTCGACCGGATCGAGGCGCTGCTGCGCGACGTGGCCACGGTTCGCATGAAAAACACAAAAACCGACTAGAGGCATAGTTCATCCGATACATACTCTTATCCGACACGAGCACCGAATGGTGATCGCAGGCCGGTCGACCCCGAGGAGAGTGGCGTGACGGAACACGCGGCGTCGCACCGCCGACGCCGACGCTCACGGCGACGCCGCCGGGCCCGCGTCCGTCGTGTCCTGCTGGTCGGGCTGGTCGTCGTCTCGGTGCTGGCCACCGCCGGCGGTTGGGTCACGTTCCGGGGCTGGCAGGCCCGGGCCCACCTGGTGAACGCCGCCGGTTTGGCCAAGGACCTCAGCGTCCAGGTGCTCGACGGTGACGTGGCCCGGGCCCAGCGGACCCTGGCCGCGCTCCAGGAACAGGCCGGCGCCGCGCGCGGCGCGACCGGCGACCCGGTCTGGTGGCTCGGCCAGGGCGTCCCGTACGCCGGGGACAACCTGACGGCGGTACGGCAGATCTCGGTGGCGGTGGACGACCTGGCCCGGCTCGCCTTCCCCACCCTGCTCCGGGTCGACCTCGCCTCGCTGGTGCCGAAACAGGGCCGGCTCGACGTGGGCCGGCTGCGCGCGGTCGCGGCCGAGGTGTCGGCCGCCGACCAGGCGGTCCGCCGGACGGCGGACCGGCTACGCGCGGTGCCGACCCGCGGCCTGGTGGCCCAGGTACGTGACGCGGTCACCGCGTTGCGGGAGGAGTTGGACCGGTTGGGCGGGCTCACCTCCGCCGCCGACCGCGGCGTCCGCCTGTTGCCGCCACTGCTCGGCGCGGACGGCCCGCGCAGCTACCTGCTCGTCTCGCAGAACCCGGCCGAGCTGCGGGCCACCGGCGGCATGTTCGGCGCGTACGCCGTGCTGCGCGCGGACTCCGGCCGGATCCGGTTGGCGGGGCAGGGCAACGCCACGGATCTGCAGTACTTCGATCCACCGCTCAAGGTGGACCCGGAGATGCGCCGGCTCTGGTCCGAGCTGCCGGGGATGTATCCGGCGGACGTCAATCTGAGCCCGAGCTTCCCGACCGCCGCCGCGCTCTACCGCGAGATGGTGCGCCGGCGCACCGGGATCACGGTGGACGGTGTGCTGGCGGTCGACCCGGTGATGCTGTCGTACCTGCTCAACGTCATCGGCCCGGTGAAGGTGCCGGACGGTCCGGCGCTGGCCGGCGGCACCGCCGTGCGGACGCTGCTCAGCGACTCGTACCGGGACCTGGACGTGAAGGCGCAGGACGCGTTCTACGCGCGGGCCGCGTCGGGGGTGTTCGACGCGCTGTTCACCAGGACGGTTGACCCGCGAGCGCTTTTAACCGTTATTAGCCGCTCGATACAGGAACGTCGGATATTGTTCTGGAGTGTCCGTTCTGACGAGCAACGCGCGGTGGCCGGGACCCGGCTGGCCGGGCAGCTCCCGGAGCGGGACACCGTGCCGACGGTCGGCGTGTTCCTCAACGACGGCAGCGGCGCGAAGCTCGGCTACTACCTCAGGTTCTCGGCCACCCTGACGGTCGGCGCGTGCCAGCCGGACGGACGCCGCGAACTGCGGCTGCGGGTCACGGTGCACTCCACCGCCCCGCGGTCGGGTCTGACGGAGTCGGTCACGGGCATGGCCCTGTCCGGCGACAAGTACACCGCCCGCACGTTCGTCTCGGTGCACACCCCCAGCGGCGGCGCGGTCCTCGCCGGCCGGCTGGACGGCCGCGACACCGCGATGGGCAGCGGGCTCGACCGTCGGCGTCAGGTCGCGGTGGCGAACGTGGAGGTCGGCCCCGGGCAGACCCGGACGCTCGACGTCACGCTGCTCACCGGCCAGAACGGCGCCGGCACGGCCGATCTGGTGCTCACTCCCACCGTCACCCCGTGGACCACCCAGATAACCACCGCACCCAGATGTGAACAGTAGGAGGGAAACCATCATGCGGCTATCCCGCATCATCATGGCGCTCTCGGTGGGCCTGGCCGTCGTGGCCGCGCCGACCGCGGCCGGAGCGGCGCAGCCGCAGCCACCGGTCTACCCGCCCGGACAACCACCGGCGACCCTGACCGTGACCCCATCCACCATCACCCTCGGTGAGACCTTCACCCTTCAGGGCCAGGGCTTCGGTTCGAACGAGCTGGTGGACATCGACGTCACCATCTCCGACCTTCCGTTCGCCGCGCCAGCCGAGGGAACGGCGCGGCGCAGCGACGGCAGCACGGTGGCGATGGCGTCGGTGGCACACACGTCGAACCTCGCCGCGCCGCAGTCGCCGCCGACGCACTTCACCGTGCGCGCCGACGGGAGCGGCAACTTCACCGTCAACTACCGTCCGACCCGCGTCGGTCGCTACACGTTCACCGCCACCGGTCAGACGACCGGCCGGACCGCCAGCACGACTGGCACGGTACTCCCGGTGCGGCCGACGCGTCCGCCACACCACGGCGGGCACCTGCCCGTCACGGGTGGCAGCATCGGCACGCCGCTGAAGCTCGGCGGTGGCCTGGCCGCTGCCGGCGCGGTGCTGCTGCTGGCGTCCCTGGCCTGGCGCCGCCGTCGCCTCGGCTGACGCCAGGCGCGCCGGGGGAGACCCCGGGCCGATCGCGAGTGCCCGCCGGAGAAGCTCCGGCGGGCACCCGCGTGTCCGGGGTACGCCGCACAATGGGCCGGTGCACCCGACGCCACCGTGGACGGATCCCGCCGGTCTTCTCACGCTGCCCGGCGGCGCCACCGTACGGGGACGCCGGGTCGCCGCCCCGGCCTCCCCGGCCGACTTCGCCCTGTTGCTGGCGCGCGGGCCGGAACCGGCCTGGCCGGTCCGGCGGATCCGCTGGCCCGACTTCTGGCTCCCGCTGGACCGCGCCGACGCCCTGGACGCACTGCGCGAGGCGCGGCGACGCGCGTACGCCGGTCAACGGGTCGAGGTCGCCTGCCACGGCGGCGTGGGCCGCACCGGCACCGCGCTCGCCGCCCTGGCGGTGCTGGACGGGCTGGACCCCGGGCGGGCGGTCGCCTGGGTGCGCGCGCACTACCATCCGCGTGCGGTGGAGACGCCGTGGCAGCGACGGTGGCTGCGCGGCGTCCACTGACCGACCCGCCGGTCCCGGCGGGCCGCTCGGGACAGCCCGGCTCCGCGACTCGACCACGGCGCGGGGCCGGACGATCGGCGCACCGTCACCGGCCCGGTGAGCCGCGCCGCCGGCGGAGCCGCGCTGGGTAAGGTGCCTCTTCATGAGAGCCCGGGTCCTGGCCGCCGTCACCGCCGTCACCCTGCTCGCGGCCGGTGCGCCCGCCCCGGCGCGGGGCGCTCCCGCGCCGGCTCCCGCTCCCGGCGCCGTGGCGCCCTGCCCACGGCTGCCCGCGCCGAAGGTGTCCCGGCCGCCGCGTCCCGTCCCGCCGGCGTCGGTGCCCGAACAGCAGGTGGTGGGCGGCGAGACGCTGGCCGGTCCGGGCCTCGTCACACCGCCCGGCAGTCCCGCGCCGCCGGCGGTCACCGCCACCACCTGGCTGGTCGCCGACCTGGACAGCGGCGCCGTGCTGGGCGCCTGCGGACCGCACGCGTACGGCACCCCCGCCAGCACCCAGAAGCTGCTGCTGGCCGCCACCATGCTCAACCGCCTCGACCCGAAGCAGGTGGCCGTCGCCACCGCCGCCGACCTGGACATCGAGCCGGGCAGCTCGGCGGTGGGCCTGCTGGTCGGCGGGCGCTACCCGGTGGAGACACTGTGGCTGGGCCTGCTGCTCCAGTCGGGCAACGACGCGGCGAACATGCTGGCCCGGCTGGGCGCCGGCAGTGCCCGGGCCGGGGTCGACCAGATGAACGCCGAGGCACGCCGGCTCGGCGCGCTCCAGACCCACGCCGTCACGCCGTCCGGCCTGGACGGCCCCGGGCAGTTCACCAGCGCGTACGACCTGGCGCTGATCGCCCGCGCCTGCTTCGCCGACCCCCGCTTCGGCCGGTACGCGGTGACCGAGCGGGCCCAGATCCCGGCCCAGCCCGCGCTGAAGAAGGGCGGGTTCCAGATCCAGAACGAGAACCAGCTCATCTACCGCTATCCCGGGGCGCTGGGCGGCAAGACCGGCTTCACCGAGCTGGCCCGGCACAGCTATGTCGGCGCCGCCCAGCGCGGCGGGCGCCGGCTGGTGGTGACGCTGCTCGGCGCCGAGGCCCGCCCGGTACGCGGCTGGCAGCAGGGCGCGCAACTGCTCGACTGGGGCTTCGCGCTGCCCCGGGACGCGTCGGTCGGCCGGCTGGTCGACCCGGGTGAGCTGGACCAGCCGGCCGCGCCGGCGGCGACCCGGGAACCCGCGGCCGACGCGCCGGCGACGCCGACGCCGCGGCCGTGGCGAGGGCCGGCCGGCACCGCGCTGCACCGGATGGCCGACGGTGACTGGACGCTCATCGTGCCGGCCGCCGGCCTACTGGCGCTCGCCGTCGGCGGGACCGTGGCGGTGCTCGTCGCCCGGCGGGGCCGGCTCCGGCGGCCCGCTCGCCGCCGCGCCTGACCGCCGCGCCGACCCCGCTCGGACCCCGCCGCCGGGCCGCGTTGACCGGGCTCGGTGCCCGCTCGGACCGCCCGGCCGGGCCTGACCGGTCCCGGTCCCGGTCGCGCCGCGTGGACGCCGTCCGGGTGGGTATGCGCCGCCCATGGCGCACCCGGGACGGATCGTGGTGGTCTCCGCGGACATCGGCGCCGGACACGACCGGGCCGCCGACGAGTTGGCGGAGCGCCTGCGCGGTCGGGGTTTCCAGGTGGACCGGTTGAACCTCCTCCACCTGCTGCCGGGACCGGTGCACCGGGCGGTGCGGGAGACGTACCGGGGGGTGTTGCACCGGCTGCCCCGGGGCTACCACCTGCTGTTCCGGCTGACCAGCCGGTCGCGGGTGTCCGTTCGCGCCATCCGTGCGCTGCTGCGCCCGTTCCGGGCCCGGATCCGCCGCCGCATTCCACCGGACACGAGGGCGGTGGTGACCACCTACCCGTTCGCCAACCAGCTTCTCGGCCCGCTGCGGCGCGGCGGCCGGCTCCGTGTTCCGATTTTCACCTACGTGACCGATTTCGTGGTGCACCCCACCTGGCTCGCGCCGGGCGTGGACGTCTACTGCACGATGCGGCACGCCGAGCTGCAACGGGACGCCGACGCCGACGTCGCGGTGGTCGAGCCGCTGGTCTCCCGGGCGTTCGCCGGCGGCGCCGGCCTCGACCGGCAGTGGGCCCGGGAGCGGTTCGGCCTGCCGCACGACGGCGTGCTCGCTCTCGTGGTGGCCGGGTCCTGGGGCGTCGGCGAGGTGGCGGCCACGGTGGCGGAGGTCGGCGCGACCGGGGCCCGACCGGTGGTGGTGTGCGGACGCAACCGCGCGCTGCGCCGGCGACTGAGCGGTCCCGGCCGGCACGTGCTGGGCTGGGTGGACGACATGCCGACGCTGATGCGGGCCGTGGACGTGGTGGTGGAGAACGCCGGCGGGCTGACCTGTCAGGAGGCGCTCGCGGCCGGGGTGCCGGTGGTCACCTACCGTCCCCTGCCGGGGCACGGGCGGGCGAACGCCGACGTCCTGGCCCGGTCCGGCCTCACCCGGTGGGCGGGCACCCCGGAACAGCTCGGCCCGGTGCTCGCGGCGGTGCTCGACGCCGGCCCGCCGGCCCCGCCGCCGCACCGCGCCCCGCCGCCGGGGACCGCCGTGCCGCGCCCCGATCCCGGGCCCGAGGACCCGGCCGGGGCGCGCGCCGGCCCGGTGTCGGAGGACCCGGTCGGACTGGTCGCCGAGGCCGCGCGCCGGGCTGCCCCGGCCGGTCCGGCCGACCCGGGGCGTCGGCCGCTGCTGGATCCGGTCGGTGACGCGGTGGCCGTCGTCGCCGCGCTGCTCCAGTCCACCGGCGGACTGCGGTGAGGACGGCCGCCCTGGCCGCGGCGGTGGCGCTGCCGCTGGCCCACGCGGCGCCGGCGGTCACCACGCTCCCGGCCCTCCGGCAGCGCCTGCTGCCCGGCCTGCACGGCCTCGGGGCACCCGACCGGGTCGCGCTGACCTTCGACGACGGCCCGGACCCGGAGTCGACGCCCCACTTCCTGGACGTGCTGGCCGCGCACCGGGTCCG
This sequence comes from Micromonospora sp. NPDC049240, assembly GCF_040647835.1. Taxonomy (NCBI): domain Bacteria; kingdom Bacillati; phylum Actinomycetota; class Actinomycetes; order Micromonosporales; family Micromonosporaceae; genus Micromonospora; species Micromonospora sp. NPDC049240. Next base: position 44,764 of record NZ_JBEZCX010000003.1, on the reverse strand, counting down.
GGCCACGTTCTTCGTGCTCGGCGTGATGCTGCGGCGCCGACCGGACCTGGGCCGCCGGCTGGTGGCGGCCGGGCACGAGGTGGCGCTGCACGGCTGGGCACACGACAACCTGTTGCTGCGCGGGCCGGCCGGCACCGTCCGCGACCTGACCCGGGCGTACGACCTGGTGGTGGACGTGACCGGCCGGCCGCCGGCGTTCCTGCGCCCGCCGTACGGGGTGCTCACCGGCGCGGCCCTGGTCGCCGCCCGGCGACTGCGTCTGCGGCCGGTGCTGTGGAGCTGCTGGGGGCGGGACTGGACCACGTCGGCGACCGGGGACGGTGTCCGCCGCCGCGTCCTGGCCGGGTTGCGCGGCGGCGGCACGGTCCTGCTGCACGACTCCTCCTGCGCCGCCGCGCCGGGCGCCTGGCGGGCCGGGCTCGCCGCGCTGCCCGGACTGCTCGCGGAGTGCCGTCACCGGGGGTGGAAGGTCGGCCCGCTCGGCGGCCACGGGCTCGCGGCGCGCTGACCGCAGAGCCGGGACCCTACGCCACCACAACGCCGCCGGGGCGCGAATCCCGGAGCCGGCGACCCGTTCGGGTCGGCGTGGCTAGCGTCCGGGGCATGGGGACCTGGCGACCGTCCGTGGCGCTGGCCGCCGTCCTGCTCCTGCCGCTGTCGACGCCGGTGACACCCGCCGTGGCGGCGACCCGGACCGGCGGGCCGGCCCGCCGGCTGCCCGGTGGGGCGCCGCCCTGCCCGAACGTGCCGGCCCCGGCGACCCGTCCGCCGCAGGCCCCGCCGCCGCCCGACCCGGCCGCGCGGTCCGTCGGCGGCGCGGCGCTGGACACCGCCGGACTCGTCGTGCCGCCCGCGGCGACCGCGACGCCGCCGCCGGTGACCGCGACCTCGTGGCTGGTCGCCGACCTGGACACCGGCGCGGTACTCGGCGGCTGCGGCCCGCACGAGTACGGCGTCCCGGCCAGCGTGCAGAAGCTGCTGCTGGCCGCCACCATGCTGCCCCGGCTGGACCCGGACCGGGAGGTCACCATGACCGCCGGTGACCTGGCGATCGAGCCGGGCAGCTCGGCGGTGGGGCTGGCCGAGGGCGGGCGCTACCGGATCGAGACGATCTGGCTGGGCCTGCTGCTGAAGTCGGGCAACGAGGCGGCCAACGCGCTGGCCCGGCTCGGCGGCGGCCCGGACGGGCTGGCCGGCGGCGTCCGCGCGATGAACGACGAGGCGCATCGGCTCGGCGCCCGGCAGACGCACGCGGTCACGCCGTCCGGGCTGGACGGCCCGGGGCAGTTCACCAGCGCGTACGACCTGGCGTTGATCGCCCGGGCGTGCTTCCGCGAGCCGGCCTTCCGGCGCTACACCGCCACCCGCACCGCGCAGGTGCCCGCCCAGCCGGCGCTGCCCGAGAAGGCGTTCCAGATCCAGAACGACAACATGCTGCTGGACCACTATCCGGGCGCGCTCGGTGGCAAGACCGGCTTCACCGATCTGGCCCGGCACACGTACGTCGGCGCGGCCGAGCGTGGCGGGCGCCGCCTGGTGGTGACGCTGCTCGGCGCGGAGATCCCCACCCAGCGCGGCTGGCAGCAGGGCGCGGCGCTGCTGGACTGGGGATTCGGGCTGCCCCGGGACGCGGCGGTCGGCCGCCTGGTGGAGCCGGGCGAGCTGGACCGCTCGCCGACGCCCGCCACCGGGGCCGCGTCGGCGCTGGCCGGGCACGCCGACCTGGGCGGCGGCGCGGCGCGGCCCGGCACCGGGTCGGGCGTCGGCGTGCCGCTGACGGTGGGCGCGGTGGTGGTGGCCGGGGGAGCGGTGCTGCTGGCCCGTCGCCGTCGGCACGCCGCGGCGGTGGCACTGTCGGCCGCGCCCGGGCTGCGGAAGCCGGAAATTCCGGAAGGCGACTGAGAAGTCCGACTGGTCAGCGGCCGGCGGGGGCCGCGGTGCTGTCCCGCACCACCAGTTCGGTGGCCAGTTCGATCCGGGGCGACTCGATCTCCTCACCCTGGGCCAGGCGCAGCACGGTGCGGGCCGCGAGGCGGCCCATCTCCACCAGCGGCTGGCGCACGGTGGTCAGCGGCGGTGAGGCCCACCGCGCCTCGGGCAGGTCGTCGAAGCCGACCACGGAGACGTCGTCGGCGACCCGCAGGCCGCGGCGGCGCACCGCCTCGTAGACGCCGAAGGCCATCTGGTCGCTGGCCGCGAAGATCGCGGTGGGCGGGTCGTCGAGGTCGAGCAGCGCGCCGCCGGCCGTGTAGCCGGCGGCGTGGTAGAAGTCGCCCGGGTGCACCAGCCGGTCGTCGGCCGGCACGCCGGCGGCGGCCAGCGCGGCCCGGTAGCCGTCCAGCCGGGCCCGGCTGCACAGCAGGTGCGGCGGGCCGGCGACGAACCCGATCCGCTGGTGGCCCAGGCTCAACAGGTGCTCGGTGGCGGACAGGCCGCCGGTCCAGTTGGTGGCGCCGATCGCCGGCACGTCGGTCCCGGCCACGCCGGCGTCCGGGTCGACCACCACCACCGGCACGTTGAGCCGGCGCAGTTGCGCGTGCACCGCCGGGCTCAGGTGCGAGGTCACCACGATCACCCCGTCGGAGGCGCGGGCTCGCAGGTTGTGCAGCCACTGCCGGGTGGAGCTGGACTCGCGGTGCACGGCCGAGACGACGATGCCCACCCCGGCGGCGTGGCCGACGTCCTCCACCCCGCGGATGATCTCCACGGCCCAGGGGCTGTCCAGGTCGTTGAAGACCAGGTCGACCAGGTCCGCCCGGCGTACCGTGCGGCTGTTGCGGCGGCGGTAACCGTGGTGGCGCAGCAGCTCCTCGACCCGCTCCCGGGTGTCCGGCGCGACGTCGGAACGCCCGTTGAGCACCCGCGACACGGTGGGCACGGAGACACCGGCCTCCCGTGCGATCGCGGTGATGGTCACCCTGCGCTCGTCGTCCGCGCTCACCCGTGTTCCCTTCGCCGGCTGCCGGACCGACCGGAAAACCGTTCCGCCCCACGGACATCTTGCCGTACGCCGAGGGCTTGACGACAGATCGACCCGGCCCTAGCGTTCGGACAACTTGCGGAAACCTTCCGGAAACGCGTCGGCGACCGTGCCGCGACGTGCCCATGCCGACCCGACGAGGAAGCCCAGGCGTGTTCACCGACCTGACCGAGGCCGAGCTCCGCCAGCACCGCAGCGACCTGCGCGAACCCTCCGACTTCGACGCCTTCTGGGCCGAGACGCTGGCCGAGGCCCGCTCCTGCGGCGACCCGGTGACCGCGACCCCGGTGCCGACCCCGCTGGCGGCCGTGGACGTCTTCGACGTGACCTTTCCCGGGTTCGCCGGGCAGCCGGTCCGGGCCTGGCTGCGGGTGCCCCGCGGCGCGCCCACGCCGCTGCCGACCGTGGTGCAGTACGTCGGCTACGGCGGCGGCCGCGGTCACCCGCTGGAGAACCTGCTCTGGTCCGCCGCCGGCTTCGCCCACCTCCAGATGGACACCCGCGGCCAGGGCTCGGGGTGGAGCCGCGGCGACACCCCGGACGTCGCGGCGGCCGGGCCGCAGGCGCCCGGCATGGCCACCCGGGGCGTGGAGGAGCCCCGCCGCTACTACTACCGGCGCTTCCTCACCGACGCGGTCCGGGCCGTCGACGCGGCCCGCGAGCTGCCGGGCGTCGACCCGACCCGGATCGCCGTGCTGGGCCACAGCCAGGGCGGGGCCGCCGCGCTGGCCGCCGCCGCGCTGGCCCCGGGGGTGCGCGCGGCGGTGGCGCACGTGCCGTTCCTCTGCGACATCCCCCGCGCCGTGGGGCTCACCGACTCGGCGCCGTTCCGCGAGATCCGGGACTACCTGGCCGTGCACCGGGACCGGGCGGAACAGGTGTTCCACACGCTCGGCTACGTCGACGGGGTCGCGTTCGCCAGGCGCGCCGAGGTGCCGGCCCGCTTCTCCGTCGCGCTGATGGACGAGATCGTCCCGCCGTCGACGGTCTACGCCGCGTACCACGACTACCGGGGCGAGAAGGAGCTGACGGTCTGGCGCTTCAACGGCCACGAGGCGGGCGGCATCGACGACGACGCCGCCGCGGTCGACTTCCTCCACGCGACGCTGGTGTAAGGAGGGGCCCCTTGTTAACAGACGTCTGTTAACAAGGGGCCGCTCCTTACACCGTGGTAGACACGGCAGCGTGCGCAGACGTACGGCAATGGTCCTGGTCGTGGTGGTCACGGCCCTCGCCGCCGGCTGCCAGCGACCCGCGCCGCGCCCGACGCCGTCGGCCACCCCGACCGGCCCCCGTGCCCCGGCCGACATCGTCGACCTGGCCACCGTCGACGCGGGCGTGCGCACCGACATCCGGTACGCGGGCGCGCACAACTTCGTCGGCCGGCCGATCGACGGCTATGCCGAGCCGCTCTGCCTGCTCACCCGCCGGGCCGCGGAGGCGCTGAGCCGGGTGCAGGCCGCCGCGCTCGGCCGCGGCCGAAGCCTGAAGGTGTACGACTGCTACCGCCCGCAGCGGGCCGTGAACGAGTTCGTCGCCTGGGCGAAGCGCCCGCAGGAGCAACAGACGAAGGCGGAGTTCTACCCCGACGTGCCGAAGGACCGGCTCTTCGCCGACGGCTACCTCGGCGCGCCCACCGCGCACAGCCGGGGCAGCACGCTCGACCTGACCCTGGTCCCGGTGCCCACCCCCACGCAGCCCGGCTACGCGCCGGGCCAACCGCTGCTGCCCTGCACCGCGCCCGCCGGCCGGCGCTTCGCCGACGACTCGGTCGACATGGGCACCGGGTTCGACTGCTTCGACCCGCGCGCCCACACCGCCGCCCCGGGGCTCACCGACACCGCCCGCCGGAACCGGGCGTTGCTCAAGGAGTTGATGACGGCGCAGGGCTTCGAGAACTATCCACGTGAGTGGTGGCACTACCGGTACGTGGACGAGCCGTACCCGGACACCTGGTTCGACTTTCCGGTGGCCCGCTCCTCGCTGCGGTAACCCGGTTGCCTCATGATCCACGACGGTTAGGCTCCGGGGGACCGACCCCGCCCCGGAAGGACGTCCCCGGTGACCATCGAACGGATCGGCCCGCCGCTGCGGGCCGGCGAGCGGGAGACGCTGCGCGCCTTCCTCGACTTCCACCGTGCCACCCTGGCCCGCAAGTGCGAGGGGCTGACCGACGAGCAGCTGCGCCGGCAGTCCTCGCCGCCGTCCACGCTGTCCCTGCTCGGCCTGGTCCGGCACATGGCCGAGGTGGAACGCGCCTGGTTCCGTCGCGTCATCGCCGCCGAGGACGTGCCGCTGGTCTGGTCGGAGACCGACGACTACCAGGCGGCGTACGACGCGCGCGACGCCGACCGCGCGGAGGCGTTCGAGGCGTGGCAGCGGGAGGTCGCGCACGCCCGCCGGATCGAGCTCGCGGCCGAGTCGCTCGACGTGACCGGCCACCAGGCCCGTTGGGGCGAGGACGTCTCGCTGCGCCTGGTGATGCTGCACATGATCCACGAGTACGCCCGGCACAACGGCCACGCCGACCTGCTCCGGGAGGCCGTCGACGGCACCGTCGGCGTGTGAGTGTGCCGGTCAGCGACCGCGCAACGGCAGCCAGGTGAGCACGTTGGCGATCTGGGCGTCCCAGTAGGGCCAGTCGTGGTCGCCGGGGGCGAAGTCGACGGTGAGCGGCAGGCCGCGCCGCCGGGCGGTGTCGACGAACCGGACGTTGTCCTCGTACAGGAAGTCCTCGGTGCCGCAGGCGACGTAGAGCGCGGGCAGGTCGTCGCCGGCCCGCTCCAGCAGCGCCACCGTGTCGTCCTCGTCCGGCGCCGGGCCGTCGCCCCAGACGGTGTGCCACACCGCCGGGTCGAGTGGGCTGGTCGGGTGGTGCCGCCGGTGCACCACGTCGAGCGCGCCGGAGAGGCTGGCCGCCGCCGCGAACCGGTCCGGGTGGCGCAGCGCCCACTTCACCGCGCCGTAGCCGCCCATCGACAGGCCGGCCACGAACGTGTCCTCGCGGCGGGTGGAGAGCCGGAAGAACGAGCGGCACACCTCGGGCAGTTCCTCGCTGAGGAACGACCAGTACCGGTTGCCGTGCGCCTCGTCGCAGTAGAAGCTGCGCTGCGCCTGCGGCATCACCACGGCCAGCCCCAGCGGTGCGGCGTACCGTTCGATCGACGACCGCCGGGTCCACGCCGTGTCGTCGTCGCTCAGGCCGTGCAGCAGGTACAGCACCGGCGGATCACCGTCGCCGGCCGCGCCGGCCAGGCCGATCCCGGCCGCGCCCCGGTCGGGCAGCAGCACCGTCATCGAGGTGCCCACGCCGAGCGTCTCGGAGAAGAAGTCACACCGTATCCGCGCCATGAGCCGGCAGCGTACCGGTGGCCCGATGGGGGCGGATTGACCGTTCCTATTGCCGCGGGCCTCCGCGCGGGACAGGATGGGCATGCGTGCCGGAAACGTGTTCGTAACCTGCGCGTTGCTGGTCTCTGTCACGAGGAAGTGGGAGTCAGTCATGAGCGACGTCTCGGCGGCACTGGGTGTGCGCCTCTACCCGGATCTGGTCGAGCCCGGCGGTCTGGCTCCCGCGCTCACGCAGACCGCGACCGCCCACCAGCTCGACGTCGGGCGGGTCAGCGCTCCCGAGCAGGGCCGCAGCCGGTTCACCTGCGCCGAGCTGACCTCCGACCGGGGCGTGGTCTGCGTCAGCCTCGGCGCCCAGGCCCGCTACTTCATGATCGACCTGCGGGTCGACGGCGAGGTGCAGGCCCGGGGGGACGCCACCGACCTGCTCCAGGTCGCCCAGGTGGCCGCCGCCTGGCGGTCCGGCACCACGCTCGCCGACCTCACCGCCCGTTTCCCCTTCATGGAGGAGATGAAGCGCCACCCGGTGGCCCAGGCCGGCTAGGGCCGGCGGTCCGGTCCGCGTCAGCGGGTGAGGCCGACCGCCGTCGCCAGGTGCGTCACGCCGGCCGGCGCGGGTCCGCCGCGCGCCACCTCGGCGAGCACGGTACGCGCCGCCGGCCGCATCCGGACCTCGGCCGGCGCGAGCCGGTCGGCCTCGGTCAGGGCCCGGCCCGCCCGCAGCAGGTCACCGATCTGGAGGTACGCCCGCGCGGCGTCGACCAGGTGCGCGGCGCGGTGCTCGACGGGCAACCACCGCCAGCCCTCCGACCGGATGGCCGTCTCGTGCCGGCTGACCGCCTCGCCGCCGTCGCCGAGTTCGACAGCCACCGCCACGTGTGCCACCTGCACGGCCGCCGGCCCGAATCCGTCGAGGTGGGGGTCGAGCCGGGGGTCGGCCCGCCCGGCGATCCCGGCGGCCACCCCCAGCCACTCCGCCGCGCTGCGCGCGTCGCCGCAGGACGCCGCCGCGAGCGCCGCCTCGACCCACAGCGTCCCGGACAGCGCCGGTTCGACGGGCGGTCCGGGGCGCGCCGCCACCCCGATCCGGTGCGCGGCGGCGACGGTCACCGTCGTCGCCAGCCGCCCGCGTCCGGCGGCGCGCAGCGCCTGACCGAGCGGCACCGCCGCGACCGCCGTCCACCTGGGACAATCGGCGGCCACCGTCACCGCCCGGTCGGCCGCCAGCCACGCCAGGTCCGGTTCACCGAGCTTCACCAGCACCGACGCCGTGATCCGGTACGCCCGCACCAGCAGCCCGTCCGTACCGTCCCGGCCACCGGCGGCGTACGCGTGACGGGTCGCGTCGAGCAGCTCGGGCACCAGGTGCAGCACCTGCGGATAGCGCGCGTGCCGGTACGCCGAGCAGGCATGATCCACCCGTCGGCCCAGCTCGTCCGTGGCCGTCGACGACCGGCGGTCCGGGCCGGCCGGGCACAGGTCGTAGCGGGCCAGCGCCGTGCGTACCCCGTCCACCCCCTCGTCGGCGCGGGCCGGCGGTGGCTTCTCCCCGCCGAGCAACGCCGCCGGTTCCACCCGCAGCACCCGGGCGACATCCTGGATGACGGAGAACCGGTCCAGGGCGCGCACGCCGCGTTCCACCTTGTCGACCCAGCTCTTGGACTTGCCCAACCGGTCGGCCAGCATCTGCTGGGTCATCCGACGCCGGACGCGCCACTGCGCGACGCGGCGGCCGACCGGCACCTCACCGCCGGTCATGCCGCCGGTCCGGCACCGCCCGCGTGGTCTCCTCCACCGGTATCCGGTCCGCCTCGGCCTGCGCGAGCAGCCGCTGCCGCGCCGCCTCCCGCTCGGCGGCCTGAATCTGCTCGCCCCGGTCCACTGCCGGCTTGTCCTCACGCTTCGGCATCGCCACCTCCATCGGCGGAGACGCGTCGGCGCGCCTCACCATCACAGGCTGAGGTGACTCAGGGTGAACAGAAAGGTGCGGATGGTGCGATCCGATGATCGTGAATCATCGACTCGGACGCGGTGCACCAGTCACCGCGCACAGCCCATCAGCTCGGCCAACGCGGCCAGCTCGTCCGTCATCGCTCGGCGGCGTCCGGTGGTGATGGTGTCCACGATGTCCCGCGCGTACCGCTGCTGCCGCAGCCAGGTTGGTGCCGTGTCGCGCAACTGCGTCAGCACCGCTGTCGCCTTCCCGTAACGCCGCAGATCCGCGTACGCCCACGCCAGGTCCAGCCGATGCCGTCGCCACGCCGATGTGCTGATGGTGGGCACCGGCGGCACCGACGCGGACAGTTCCAACACCCGGCCCGCGTCCCCGGCCACGGCCGCCGCCTCCGCCCGCTGCATCTGCACCTTGGCGGTGTCGAAGCCACCCACCAGCATCAACTGCTCCGCTGCCGGCATCCGCTCACCGATCCGTACCGCAGCGGCAGCGGCGACGCCGATCAGGTCGGCCACCTCGTCCGGCCGGTTGTCCCGGGCTCGTGCGGCTGCGGCGCTCAGCAGCAACCACCCCCATGCGGCCAGGTCGGCCGGCGTTGCCCGCGATAGCCGCGGCTCCACCTCGTCCGCGGTGACCACCGCCAGCTCGGCCGCCTCGCTGATCCGACCCTGGCGCATCAGCAGCCAGCACATCGTCCGGATGACGGTGGCCGCCACCACCTGGTCTCCGGACCGCTGGGCGGCGTCGAGGGCACCCGAGAGCGCGGTCTGCGCCAGGTCGTCGGCCCGAAGTTGGATCAGCAGGCCGCCGGCCAGGTGATACGTGCGAGCCAGCAGGTCGCAAGCCTCGGCCTGCCGCTCATCGCTGGTGAGGCCGACCGCAGCGCGCACGTTGACCAGCAACGGCGGCACCACCCGTAGCGCCACGGCGTAGTCGCCGGCGTTGTAGACCCGATCGGCGGCGTACAGGTTCCCGCGCAACGTGTGAAGGCCGGGTGGCTCACTCTGCGGCACCACGAACGGAGTACCGTCGATCCCTCGAAGCGGGGCGATGACCCGGCGGATCTCCGCCAGTGACAGCGGCCGGTGCTCCGGCTCGCTGCGCGCGGCTGCCTGCGACGCGTCACCGAGCAACGCGGACGTCGACACACGCAGGGCGCGAGCGAGCGCGTGCAGCGTGTCGAGGCGAGCCGCACCCCGGCTGCCCTGCTCCAGCTTCCGGATCACCTCGACGCTGACCCCGGACTGTTCGGCGAGCTGCTCCTGCGTCAGCCGCGATTCACGACGAATCGCGGCGAGACGGTCCCCGACGGTGGGATCAGCCATGCCATCTCCCGATGTCGCAATGAGCGGTCGCCCCAGGTCAACTACGGTTGGCTGTCACTTCGGACGGTACACCTGAATAGGAAGCACGGAGTGCCCCGACGCCTACCGAGCGCTGGAGACGGCATCTGATGCGTTGTTCGGGCAACGCGATGGTGGCGGTAGATTCGTCAGGTGGTCGTCCTCGACGTTTCCGGGTCCCGGAATGGAGCGGGCCGCCGTGCCGGGCCGCGCTTCTGAGGGTCGGGGCGGCATGCGGGAGGTGGCCCGGGTCGCGGGTGTCTCGGTCTCCACCGTCGCGAACGTGTTGAGCCGGCCGTCGATCGTGGCCGCCGAGACCCTGGCCCGGGTGCAGGCCGCGATCGAGGCGGTGGGCTACGTGCCGCACGGGCCGGCTCGGCAGCTACGTGGCTTGCCGAGCCCGGTCGTCGGGAGCGTCACGCTGGATCTGGCCAACCCCTTCTACGCGGAGTTGAACCGGGGTATCGAGGACGGGTTGGCCGAGGCGGGCTGCGTCATTCTCGCCTGCAGCACGGACCTTCGGCGCACACGTGAGCGGCGACTGCTCACGCTGCTGCACGCCCAGGCGGTGCGGGGCATCATCATCTCGCCGATCGACGACGACCCGGAGCCGCTGCTGCGGCTGAGCCGCGACGGGATACCCGTCGTCCTGGTCGACCACCCGCGCGGCCGGCTGGACCTGTGTGCGGTGACCGTGGACGACCTACTGGGCGGGCGGTTGGCGGGGGAGCACCTGATCGCGCTCGGCCATCGCCGCATCGCCTTTCTCGGCGCCACCGTCGATCCTGGTCCGGTGCTGGCGCGACGGGAGGGCGTGCGGCAGGCGGTGGCGGCGGCCGGCCTGGACCCGGCGGTGTCGTTCGTGGACGTCCGTCTGCGGTTGCACCCGCCTCCGCTGCTGGACGCCGCCGCGCAGGCGGCGAGGCGACTGGTGGATCGGGCGGCGCCACCGACGGCGGTGGTGTGTGTGAACGACACCGCCGCGCTCGGCCTGCTGGACGGACTGCACGCGTTGGGACTACGCGTTCCGCAGGACATCTCCGTGGTCGGCTACGACGACCTGCCGTTCGCGCGGCGGCTGGCGCCCGCGCTGACCACCGTCCACCAGCCGCCGTACCGGCTCGGCCGGGCCGCCGCGGAGTTGTTGCTGGACGAGTCCCGACCGGGCCACACCCACCGGGAGACGCTGTTCCAACCGTCGCTGGTGGTTCGTTCCTCGACCGGGCCGCCTGGCACGGAGGCGGCTGGCGACCGCTGACCGCCCGTCAGATATAGACGGACACCTATTGCCCTGTCGGATGCGGACGGATAGGGTGGGGAAACCGTCCGAGCGCCCGAGCCGGCCTCGTCGCAGCATCCTCTTACAAACGTCACAATCGCGTCGCGTACGGCCGTCGAGCGGTACGTCAGGGCAGGCGCGTCACACCCCGGCACCTGCCGGGCTCAACGCGAGGTAGATCATGAAGAGAAGACTCATCGCGGTCGGCGCTGCCCTGCTCGCCGTCGCCGCGTCGGTCCTGATGTTCGTTCGGCCCGCGGACGCCGCGGTCGGACTGCACGTCAGTGGCCGTGCCATCGTCGAGGCCAACGGAGCGCCGTTCGTGATGCGCGGGGTGAACCACCCGCACGTCTGGTACACCGGCCGGACGAGAGCGTTCGCCGACGTCAAGGCGCTCGGCGCCAACACCGTGCGGGTGGTGCTGGGCAGTGGGAAGCGGTGGGGACCGTCCAGCGACGTCCCCGAGGTGATCGCGCTGTGCAAACAGAACCGGCTCATCTGCGTCCTGGAGGTGCACGACACCACCGGCTACGGCGAGGAGGGGGCCGCCGCCTCACTGGACGAGGCGGTCGACTACTGGATCGGTCAGAAGAGCGCGCTGGTCGGGCAGGAGAGGTACGTCGTCATCAACATCGGCAACGAGCCGATCGGCAACGTCAACGCCGCCCAGTGGACCGACGCCACCGCCGCGGCGGTGCGCAAGATGCGCGCGAACGGGTTCGAGCACCTGCTCATGGTGGACGGACCGAACTGGGGCCAGGACTGGCAACACGTCATGCGCGACAACGCCCAGACGATCCTGGACGCGGACAGCCGGCACAACACGGTGTTGTCGATCCACATGTACTCGGTCTTCAACAACGCCGCCGCCATCACCGACTACCTCGACCTCTTCGAGTCCCGCGGCTGGCCGCTGGTGATCGGCGAGTTCGGCTGGCAGTTCGCACCCGGCGAGGTGGACCACGAGACGATCCTCGCCCAGGCACAGGCCCGGGGCCTGGGCTACCTGGCCTGGTCGTGGAGCGGCAACAGCGATCCGATCCTCGACATGGCGACCGACTTCGACCCCGCCCGGCTCACCACCTGGGGTCAACGGATCTTCAACGGCGTCAACGGCATCAAGGCCACCGCGAAGGAAGCCACCGTCTTCGGAGGTGGGGGCCCCACCTCGACTCCGTCGCCCACCGGCACCGCCACTCCCGGCCCGACCCCGACCCCGACCGCGACCCCGACCCCGCCGCCGACCGGCGGCCGGAGCTGCACGGCCACCTACCGGGTCGCCGGTCAGTGGCAGGGCGGCTTCCAGGCCGAGGTCCAGGTCAAGGCCGGTGGCGCCGCGATCAGTGGCTGGACCGTCACCTGGACGTTCGCCAACGGTCAGGCCGTCACCCAGGCGTGGAACGCGACGGTCGGCAGCAGCGGGGCCGCCGTGACCGCGCGTAACGTCGGCTACAACGGCAGCCTGGGCGCCGGGGCGAGCGCCACCTTCGGCTTCCTCGGCTCGTGGAACGGCACGAACGGCGTACCGACGCCGTCCTGCTCCGCGACCTGAGACCGACCGGGTGCGGGCCGCCTCCACAGGTGGCCCGCACCGGGGCTCTCGTCAATATCGCGTTGCCGGGCCGGACTCCGTGGTCGTACCGTGAACGGGCAACGTCAACCGGTTCCAGTCCTCAGGAGCACACCGTGTCGCAGCAGAATCGCACCCGAGCCGAGCGGCCCGTGCCGCGCGCCGGTGCCCTGCTGCCCGAACCGGGCCGCGGTGGCCGCCGGGAACAGCGGCGGCAACCGGGGTGGTGGCGCGTCTAGCGCCGACGCGACGATCCGCGCGAACCGCCCGCCCCAGACCGGAGCCGGGCGGTTCTCCGTGTCCGGGGCGAATTCCCGGGACGTCCGTCCCGGCACGGGCCGTTGGAGCAAATGGGCAGCTCACCCGGTTCTCGCCCGGGAGGCTACGGGTTCGAGTCCCGTACGGCCTACATCCCACGAGCAAGGAGACGATCATGGGTTTCACCCCGCTGGCCGGTACCCGGGCGCCGGTCCGGGTCTGGACCGACCCGTACGCGATCGAGGCGCAGGCGGCCCGGCAACTGCGCAACATCGGCGCGCTGCCCTGGGTGCAGGGCGTCGCGGTGATGCCGGACGTGCACTTCGGCAAGGGCGCGACGGTCGGCTCGGTCATCGCCATGCGGCAGGCCGTCTCGCCGGCCGCGGTCGGCGTGGACATCGGCTGCGGCATGTCCGCGGTGCGCACCTCGCTCACCGCCGCCGACCTGCCCGACGACCTCGGGCCGCTGCGGTCGGCGATCGAGGCGGCGATCCCGGTCGGGTTCGCGATGCGCGACGACGCGGTCGACCCGCGTCGGGTCCGGGGTCTGGAGCAGGCCGGCTGGGTCGACTTCTGGCGTCGGTTCGGCACGCTCGACCGGAAGGTGGCGCAGCTCGAGACGCGGGCGCAGCGGCAGCTCGGCACGCTCGGCGGCGGCAACCACTTCATCGAGGTCTGCCTGGAGCAGGGCGGCCCGGACGACGGTCGGGTCTGGCTGATGCTGCACTCCGGTTCCCGCAACATCGGCAAGGAGTTGGCCGAGCGGCACATGGCGGTGGCGCGCGGGCTGCCGCACAACACCGACCTGCCCGACCGTGACCTGGCGGTGTTCCTGTCCGGCACGCCGGAGATGGACGCCTACCGCCGGGACCTGTGGTGGGCGCAGGAGTACGCGCGGCGCAACCGGGCGGTCATGCTGGCGCTGCTCTGCCAGGTGGTCCGGGACGCGTTCCCGCGGGTCGGCTACGACGAGCCGATCTCCTGCCACCACAACTACGTGGCGGAGGAGCGGTACGACGGCGTGGAGGTGCTGGTGACGCGGAAGGGGGCGATCCGGGCCGGCGACGGCGACCTGGGCATCATCCCCGGCTCGATGGGCACCGGCTCGTACGTCGTGCGCGGCAAGGGCAACCTCGACGCGTACTGCTCGGCGTCGCACGGCGCGGGGCGGCGGATGTCGCGGGGGCAGGCGAAGCGGACGTTCAGCACGGCCGACCTGGCCGCGCAGACCGCCGGCGTGGAGTGCCGCAAGGACGCCGGGGTGGTCGACGAGATCCCGGCCGCCTACAAGGACATCACCGAGGTGATGGCCCAGCAGGAGGACCTGGTCGAGGTGGTCGCCCACCTCAAGCAGGTCGTCTGCGTGAAGGGTTGACCGGCGGGGCCGGCGTCGAGGGGGCGCCGGCCCTACCGGGTACGCCGGGCGACGCGCACGGCGACGGCGACCGCGCCGATGACGAGCAGCGCGGACAGGAGCTGGAGGCCGGGGGAGTCGTCGATCTCCCCGTACCCGAAGCCGGCGACGCCGAGCGCGACGGCGAGGGCGGCCAGGGCGGTGAGCGCGTATCTCATGCCTCCTCCCCGCCGGCGACCCATTCGAGCAGGTCGCCGGGTTGGCAGTCGAGGACCCGGCACATGGCCTCCAGGGTGCTGAAGCGGACGGCCTTGGCGCGACCGTTCTTGAGCACCGCGACGTTGGCCGGGGTGAGCCCGACCCGCTCGGCGAACTCGCCGACGCTCATCTTGCGTTTGGCCAGCTCGACGTCGATGCGGACGACGATGGGCATCAGATCACCGCTTCCATGTCGGTGCGCAGCGTGGTGGCCTGCCGCAGCAGCGCACGCATCACCACCATCAGCAGCCCGAGCACGCTGACGCCGGTGGTGAGCAGGAACAGCAGCAGCGGCAGTCCCGGGTCGTTCGCGTGGAACCCGACGTAGAGGAAGACGGCGACCAGGCTCGCCCAGGCGGCGGCGACGGCCCAGACGATCCCGTCGACCCAGGCCAGGGACGCCTCGGTGAAGATGCGGTCGGTGCGGACCAGGGTGAGCAACTGCCAGGTGCACACGATCACCACCTGCACGCAGAGCACCCAGAACACGGTCACGGCGGTGGCCGGCCAGCGCAGGTACGCCATCTCCGGGTCCTCCCGGGCCAGGTGCGCGAACTGGCCCGGCAACGACATGGTCTGGAACAGCAGCAGAATGCCGAACAGTAGGACGAGGAAGGCATGCAGTGCGGTCACCGCACGCTCGGTAGTCACCATGCATCGACTATCACTCGGAAGCTATCGAAAGTCAATCGGTTCAGAATCAGTCGTGCACCGGATGCTCGGCCTGGAAGGCGAGCCGGTGGTCCGCGCCGGCGGCCAGGTCGGCGAGCACGTCGTCGAGGTCCAGGAACGTCTGCCAGGGCTCCTGCCCGGTGATGTCGGCGAGCCGGTCCACCACGAGCTGCTCCAGGTCGGTGACCCGGCGGCCCTTCCACACCTTGTCGGCGAGGCTGACCAGCAGATCCTCCAACTGCACGCCGGGGGAGTGCCAGGCGGCGTGGGTGACCGCGAAGCGGGCCCGCTCCTCGGGCACGCCGAAGCGCAGCAGCAACTGGTAGCCCGCCTCCTCGTGCGCGGAGCCGGGACCGGTCAGCTCGGCCGGGTGCTCGACCTTGCCGAGGTCGTGCACCGCGGCGCCGAAGAGCACCGCCTGCCGGTCGAACGGCACCGCGGCGAAACGCTCGGCGAACGCGGCGGTGAGGTGCCAGGCGACGTCGTGCACCAGCCGCAGGTGCGCGCCGAGCCGAGGCGGCGCGGACAGGGCGGCCAGCAGTTCGACCGCCACCCCGGGCAGCGGGAGCAGCGGCGGGTCACCCGGTTCGGTCAGGGCGCGGCGCAACGCGTCGGAGGTCACCGGGGCGAGGGTACCGGGCGTCGACGCCGCTCACCCCGCGTCCTGGCCGAGTGGCCGACGGTGAACGGTCCGCTCGCCCGATCCCGGCGTCTCCGTCCTGTCAGGAGGGTGGAGCGATGTCTACCACGGGGGATTTCGCATGATCGAGTTGAACCGTCGTCATCTGCTGCGCGCCGCCGCCTTGACCGGTGTGGCCGCCACGACCGGACTGGCCGGCGGGACGGCCGCCGCGACACCGGCCGCCGCCGCCGAGACCGTCAACGGGCCGTGGCTGGTCAGCGTCGGCTGGGGCGTGCGCCAGGTCGACCCCGGCCGCACCACCCCGCGCTGGCTGCTGGAGGACGGCGACAACGCCAAGACCTCACCCGACGGCCGGTACGTGGCCTGGGAGAACACCGCCTGGTCGGGCGACGGCACGCTGCTGCCGTACGTGGCGGTCCACGACCGGGTCACCGGCCAGAAGCGCACGCTCCTCGCCGACCCGCCCGGTGTCCACTACGGCGCCCCGACCTGGTCGCCGGACGGCCGGGAGATCGCCCTGGTCACCGGCGCGCAGGACGACACGCTGATCGCGGTCGACGTGGCGACCGGCGCCACCCGGGTGCTGGCCCAGGGGCACGTCATGCGGGACCCGGACTGGTCCCGGGACGGCTCCATGATCGTCCTGCACTGGCTCAGCCGCTCCGAGGGCTGGCAGTTGCGGGTGCTGGAGCTGGCGACCGGCACCGTCCGGCGGCTCTACGCGCCGCAGGCGGGAGAACGGGTCAGCGGGCCGGTGTTCACGCCCGACTCCGAGCGCGTGGTGTTCTGCACCACCCGCTGGTATCCCGACCGGGACACGTACAACCAGTCCCTGGCGTCGGTGCGGCTCGGCGGCACCGGGTTGAAGAAGCTCACCGACCAACCGCGGTTCTACCTGTCGCCGGTGTTCTCCCCGGACGGCCGGTACTGCGCGGCGCTGTCCATCCCGCCGGAGAACACCGAGCCCGACGGCGGCAACATCATCGTCTCCACCAGCGGCTTCGGTGAGCCGTGGTGGATCCCCGGCGACGAGTACGACGACTCCTCCCGGCTGGACTGGGCGCGGGCCATCTGACCCACCCGGACGACGCGGCGGCCGGACCACGGCCGCCGCGTCGGCGTATCCGGGGTGGAGATCCCCGCAACCGGGCGCGCGCGGTGCGAGGCTTGGGTGGACGCCGCCGACGGGGCCGGCGACCGCTGTGGAGGGTGCGATGGCCGAGCCGCCGACCGGGACTTCGGCGCACCGCGCGCAGGCGCACGGCCGGCACGCCAACCACCACAGCTACCACGACGGCGCGCAGGTCGACGGGTACGTCGACGACCCGTACCACCGGGTGCGCCGCGCCGTCGCGGCCCGGCTGATGGCCGACGGGGTGACCGGCGACGGACCGGTGCTGGAGTTGGGCTGCGGGTCGCGCGGCATGCTCGACCCGGCCGCGCTGCCCGGCCCGCTCGTGCTGGCCGACATGGCCGAGACCGCGCTGGGCACCGCCCGGCGGGCCGCCGGCGGGCCGGCGCTGCCGGTCTGCCTGGACGCCACCCGGGGCCTGCCGTTCCGGGCGGGCAGCTTCGCCGGGCTGCTCGCCGGCGAGCTGATCGAACACGTCTACGATCCGCTGGCGCTGCTGCGGGAGTGCCACCGCGTGCTGGCCCCGGACGGCCTGCTGGTGCTCACCACCCCCAACCTGGCCCCGGTGCAGGACCGGCTGGCCTTCCTCGCCGGCCGGGCGCCGCGCCAGGTCGACCCGCTGCACCCCTACCTCTGGCTGCACATCCGCCCGTTCACCGCGTCGCTGCTGCGGCGCACGCTGCGCCGCGCCGGGTTCCTCCCGCTGGCGATGCGCTCCAACGAGGTCGGATGGCGGCTGCCGGGCGGTCGCTGGGTCACCTCGCGGTGGCTGGCCCGGGCCGCGCCGGGTCTCGGCGGGTCGCTGATCTGCGCCGCCCGGCGACGCGGCACACCGCCGCCACCGGCGAAACGGGGCGTGATCGCGCATTGACAAAGGGCTATCATGGAGGCTCCGTCGTCGACCGGGGGATGTCATGGCGCGCCTGCTCGGCTGGGTCGTCAGCAATCTCGACGCGTTCATCGGTCTGCTGCTGGCCGTCACGGTCGCCGTCCTCGGCCTGACCAACACCGTCAGCCAGGACGTGGTCAACAGCGCCATCCTGCTGGTCCTCGGCCTGCTCGCTCAGGCGGTGCTGCGCGACCGGCTGCGCCGCCGGACCGCCGAGCAGGAGGTCCGGCAGGTCATGGTGGACGTCCGCGCGCGGCTCACCGACCTGGTCCCGCCGATGGCCGCGCTCACCGGCCCGGAGGGCGCGCTGACCCGCTCCCGGGAGGCGATCCAGAGCGCCTCCATGGTCCGGGTGCTGCACGGCAGCGAGGTCGGCCAGGCGCTCGACGAGGCGCGGCAGCACACCGACCAGTGGCACTTCAAGGGCGGCACCGGCACCTACCTGCGCGCCGTCACGCTGCCCGAGTGCCTGAAACACGCCCGCCGCCGCAACGCCACGCTCAGCCTCGCCATCGAGATCATCGACCCGACCGACGAGGAGGTCTGCGAGCGGTACGCGTGGTTCCGGCGCAGCCTGGAAGCCGACGAGCCGACCGAACCGAAGGAACCGTGGACGGTCGACCGCACCCGCAAGGAGTCGTACGCGACGGTGCTCGCCGCCTGCTGGCACATGCAACGCTCCGGCCTGCTCACCGTCGACATCCGGCTCTCCGCGCAGATGACCACGTTCCGCTACGACCTCTCCTCCTCCTGTGTGGTCATCACCCAGGAGAACCCGCAGACGCCGGCGCTGCGCATCGACCGCGGCGAGGTCTACTACAACCGGTTCAACATCGAACTCGACTACAGCCGCCGGCAGAGCCGCCGGGTGCCGATCGAGTCCGCCGGCCAGGTCCGCCTCGACGACGAGCCGTCCGTCGAACAGGTCCGTCGGCTGTTCGCCGCGCTCGGGCTGACGCTGCCCCGGTCCTTCGGCGACCGGGAGGTCGGCGAGATCGTGCGCAAGGCCCTCCAGGCGAGGAACCCGTACGCATGACCAGCTACGCCGACCTGGCCCGCGAGATCGACCGGGGCACCCGGCCGGAGCTGCTGCGCGACTGGGTGCTGCACGTGCTCGCCGACGTCGCCGACGGGCGGCGACCACTGCGGGCGGTCCGGCACCCGCTCGGCTTCACCTGCCTGCCGGTGGAGCGTGACGGCCCCGACGGGATCTGCGTGCACGCCTGGCCGGCCGACCCGCCGCCGGTGCGCCCCACCACCTCGGCCATGCACTCGCACAGCTGGGACCTGCTCAGCCACGTGCTGTACGGTACCGTCCGCAACGAGCTGATCGACGTCACCGACGCCCCCGCCGACCCCTCCTGGCGGATCTACGAGGTGCACAGCCTCGGCGAGGTCGACGAGGTGGCCGCCACCGACCGTCTGGTCACCGCGATGACCGCCACCGTGGAGACGCACACCGCCGGCGACTCGTACGCGCTGCGCGCCGGTGGCTTCCACACCTCGGAGGTCGCCGCCGGCACGCCCGCGGTGACCGTGGCGCTCGGCCGGACCACACCCGGCGCGTGCGACCTGAGCCTCGGCGCGGTGGACGGGCGCAGCCACCGGGTCCGCCGGGACCGCTGCGACGCGGCGGAGACCGCGCGGATGGCGCGGGAGATCGCGCGACTGGTGGCACGGGGCTGACTGGCTGGAGGAGCCATGGACGTGGAGCCGAACAGGGGCAGGCCCGACCTGCGCGACGCGCACCGGTTCGCGGTGGGCGCCGCCCGGGCGGCCGGCCGACTGCTGCGCCGGGGCATCCGGGGCGAGGTGCACGCCCGGGCCAAGGACGACTCCGGTGACCTGGTCACCGACCTCGACCTGGCCGCCGAGCGGTTGATCGTCGACCGGATCCGGGCCCGCTGGCCGGAGCACGGGGTGATCGCCGAGGAGGGCGGCGAGTACGCCCCGGACACCACCTGGGCCTGGCTGGTCGACCCGCTCGACGGCACCAACAACGTGGCGATCGGCCTGCCGGCGTACGTGGTGGGCATCGCGTTGTGTGAACGCGGCTCACCGGTGCTCGGCGTGGTGCACGACCCGGTCGCCGGCCGGACCTGGTCCGCCCTGCGCGGCCACGGCGCGTTCGTGCACGGTGCGGACCCGGCCGGCCGGCCGCTGCGCACCGCACACCGGCCGGTGCCGGCCGCGCCGGTGCTGGCCTGGACCCAGGGCCACGGCGTACGCCGCGACGACAGCACCGCCCGGGCGCTGAAGGTCGTGCTCGACACCACCGCCCGCCGGGTGCTGCAACTGTGGGCGCCGCTGCTGTCCTGGGTGATGCTGGCCCGGGGCGACATCGACGGCATCGTCGGCTACCGCCCGGAGGCGGTCGACCTGCCGGCCGGGCTGCTGCTGGCCGCCGAGGCCGGCATGGTGGTACGCGCGCTCGACGGTGGCCCGTTCGACGACCGCTACGGTTGCCCGGCCGACCGACGCAGTTTCGTCGCCGGCCCACCGGAGACGATCGACCGGCTGGTCAAACTGGTCACCGCGGCGCAGTGGATCGAGCCGCAGGTCCGCCAGCTCACCCCGATCAGCCTCGGCACGGTCGGCTGGTGAGACATCCGCTGTTCCAGCCGCCGGCCGCTCAGGTCTGACCGGCGCCGGTCCGCAGCCGCCCGGGCACGATCCGTGGAGTTGGCGGTCAGGCCACGGCCAGCTCCGCGAACCACCGGCCGCCCGCCGAACGCAGGTCCCGCACGGACAGCCCGGCGGCCGTGGCCGGACCGTGCACCGCCCGGGTGTCCAGCCGCGCCCAGCCGAAGCTGGGCCCCCGCCGCCGGCCGGAGACCACGTGCGCCCGGCCCTGCCAGGCGCCGCTGCCGGGTGTGTCCAGCTCGACCAGCACGGTGCCGTCCGGGTGCAGCAGCTCCCGGCACCGCCGCAGCAGCCGCGCCGGGTCCCCGCCGATGCCGATGTTGCCGTCCAACAGCACCACGTGCCGCCACCGGCCCTCGGCCGGCAGCGGGTCGAACAGGTCGGCGCGCACCGCGACCGCGCCGCGCGCCCGGGTCGACGCCACCGCCCGCGGGCAGACGTCGACGCCGAGCGCGGCCAGGCCGGCCCGGGTGAGCGCCGCGGTGAGCCGGCCCGGCCCGCACCCCAGGTCCAACGCCGGGCCGTGGCAGCGGGCCACCACCGTGGCGGTCGCCGCCTCCGCCGGGCCGTGCCACCGTTCCACCGGCAGCCGCCGGCGAACCCCGTCGGCCTGCACCAGCCAGTGACTGCCGGTGCGCTCGCGCAGCGCGATGTCGAAGGCGTCCACACCGGCCGGCACACCGGTCGCGCCCGCCGGGCCGGTCCGGGTCGGCGACTGGCGGGCCCGCAGGCCCGGCTCGCTGGTCGCGTTCGCGGGGCCGGCGCTCATCGAACCGCCTTCGGTCGACGATCGGGCGATATCGCCACCAGGGCGGGTCGCAGCGCGGCGACCTCGCGGGCGAACCGGCCGCCGGGCACACCCCGGGCCACCGCGCGGGCGTCGGCCCAGTCGTCCACGTCGCGCAGCGTGGGCAGGGCACCCACCCGCAGTCCCGCGTCGAACAACGCCGCGTAGGTGAGCCGCCCGGTCTCGGCGGTGGACATCGGCACCGCGCGCAACGCCGCCGCGCGGCGCGGGTCGCGTAACCCCAGTGCCCACCAGCCGCCGTCCGCCGCCGGGCCGAGCACCGCGTCGACGCCGGGTGCGGCCAACCGGCGTACGCCGTCGGCGAGCAGCGCCGGCGTCACCTGCGGGGTGTCCATGCCGATCTGGAGCACCGGCCGCCCCGGGTACGCGTGCGCCACGTCGGCGTGCGCGTGGGCCAGCCGCTCGGCGAGGCCGTCGCCCCACTGCGGCAGCACCGGCCAGCCGGCGACCGTGGCGGCGAGGTCCGCGCCGTCCTCGGCGTCGGCCAGACGCCCGGCCAGCGCCAGCACCGGCGTCACACCGCCGGTGGCGGTGACCGCGTCCAGCGTGTCGCGCAGCGCGGCGGCGGCGATCCGGGCCGCCTGCGCCGGGGTGGCCGGCGGGCACAGCCGCGTCTTCACCGCCCCCGGCACCGGGGCCTTCGCCACCACCAGCAGGACGGTCACCGCCGGCCGTCCACACTGCGCAGCACGGTGAGGAAGTCCCGGGTGGCCCGGACCGTGCCGCGTACCGAGCCGGACACCTTTGACTTCGTGCCGGCGGCGCGCGGGGCGTAGCGGACGTCGTGCTCGTGGATCCGCCAACCGGCCGCCGCCGCCCGGATCATCAACTCCAACGGATAGCCGAACGCCCGGTCGGTGACGCCGAGCGCCAGCAACGCCTCGCGGCGGGCCACCCGGATCGGGCTGAGGTCACGCAGCGGCACCCCACGCTGCCGGAGCAACGCGGCGACCAGCGCGGTGCCGGCCCGCGCGTGCCACGGCCAGGCGCCGGCCGACACCGGTCGACGGCGCCCCACCGCCAGGTCGGCCGTGCCGGCCGCGACCGGGGCGACGAGCGCCGGCAGCTCCGCCGGGTCGAACGAGCCGTCCGCGTCCAGTACGCAGACCAGCTCCGTCCCGGCGGCCTCCAGCCCGGTGTGCACGGCCGCGCCGTAACCGCGACGTGGTTCGCGTACCACCCGGGCGCCGTGCCGGGCCGCCACCTCGGGCGAGCCGTCCCGGGAGCCGTTGTCCACCACGATCGCCCGGTAACCCGGCGGTAACGCGTTCAGCACGCCGGGCAGGGCGGCGGCCTCGTCCAGGCACGGCAGCACCACGTCGATCTGTGTCCGCATGCCGCCGACGCTAGGCCGACCGCCACCCGACCGAGCCCTCGATCGTGCTTACGGAACCGTTACGAGCAGGCATTTCTTACCATCCCGTGACGGGCCGGCGGTTGCGGCCCCGTCCCGCGCCGGCCCCCCGTACCGTGCGGTCGTCATGAGATCCGCACCCACCCTGCGTCGCGCCCCCGCCGCGGACCGGACCGGCTCCCCGCACCGGGGCGACCTGGTCGTGGTCGCGGTCGAGGCGGCGCTGCTCGCCGCCGCCGTCGTGGTCGGCCTGGTGCTCAACCGGCGTGGCGTGGGCCTGCACGCCGACGCGGCGCCGCTCTACGCCACCTGGCGTCCGCACGCCGGTTGGGGTACGCCGCTCGCGGCGCTCGTCGCGCTCGCCGTGCTCGGCCCGGGACTGCGCTGGGCCCGGACCGCCCGATGGGGCCCGCTGCTGGCCGTCGGCTGGCTGGCCGCGGTGGCGTGGACGCTGGCGCTGGCCCTGGTGGACGGCTGGACGGCCGGGTTGACGCGACGGTTGACGCCGCAGGCGGAGTACCTGCACGAGGTGCCCGGGGTGACCGACATTCCCCGCATGCTGGCCGGCTTCACCGACCGCATCCTGGACTTCCAGCCCGACTCCTGGTCCACCCACACCGCCGGGCACCCGCCGGGCGCGCTGCTGGTCTTCGTCTGGCTGGACCGGGTCGGGCTGGGCGGGGGCGCCGCCGCCGCGCTGTGCTGCGTGCTGGTCGGCGCGACCGTGGTGGTCTCCGTGCCGGTCACGCTGCGCGCGCTGGGCGCCGCCGACGCGGCCCGGGCGGTGCTGCCGTTCCTGGTGCTGCTGCCCGGCGCGGTGTGGCTGGGCGCCTCCGGCGACGCGGTGTTCACCGGCGTGGTCGCCGCCGGGCTCGCGCTGCTGGCGGTACGCGGACCGCTCGCCGCGCTGGCCGGCGGCCTGTTGCTCGGCTTCGCGCTGCACCTGTCGTACGGGTTCGTGCTGGTCGGCGCGCTGGCGGTGACCGTGTCGGCGTTGCGGCCCGACCGCCGCCGGGCCACCCTGGTCGCCGCCACCGCCGGTGTCTCGGCCGTCACGGCGCTGTTCGTGCTCTCCGGTTTCCGGTGGTGGGAGGGGTACGACCGGGTCGTCGAGCGCTACTACCAGGGCTGGGCGGCCGACCGCCCGTACACGTACTGGGTGTGGGCGAACCTGGCCGCGCTGCTGCTCTCCGCCGGGCCGGTGCTCGGGCCGGCGCTGCGCCGTACCGCCGTCGCGGCGCGCGCCGCCTGGTCGGCTGCCCGCCCGGTCGGCACTCGCCGCTCCGGGTGGACCGGCTGGACCGGGTGGACCGGACGGTTGGTCGGGCTCGGGCCGACGGTGCTGCTGCCGGCCGCCGCCGCGCTGGTGGTGGCCGCCGCCGACCTGTCCGGGATGAGCAGGGCCGAGGTGGAGCGGATCTGGCTGCCGTTCGTGGTCTGGCTGCTCGTCGCCGCCGCGCACCTGCCTCCGTCGACACACCGCCGCTGGCTCGCCGCCCAGGCTGTGACCGCCCTCCTCGTCAACCACCTCCTCCGCACCGTCTCCTGAACCCGCCCTCGCCCCTACCGGCAAGGCCGCACAGTTTCCCCGAAAGAGTGGCTGTCGCGGGCGGAACGGCCACTCTTTCCGGGAAATCGCGGCCCGCGGAGGGGCGGAGGGTCAGGCGGGTTGGGGGGAGAGGGTGGCGGGGGAGCGGAGGGGGTCGGTGGCGAAGGCTTTGACGCCCATGGTGAACGTGACCCGCGCGGTGTAGCCGAGCAGGTCGCGGGCGCGGGTCGGGTCGGCCACCACGTGCCGGACGTCGGCCGCCCGCGCGCCGCCGGCGATCTCCGGCGCCGGACCGCCCATGGCCTCGGCCAGCGCGGTGGCCAGGTCGCCCACCGTGTGCGGTTCGCCGGAGCAGACGTTCACCGGCACCAGGCCGTCCGGCGGCGGCGCGGTCAACGCCAGCAGGTTCGCCCGCGCCACGTCCGTGACGTGCACGAAGTCCCGCCGCTGCCGGCCGTCCTCCAGCACGACCGGGGCGCGACCGGCGGCCAGCGCCGAGCGGAACAGCGAGGCCACCCCGGCGTACGGGGTGTCCCGGGGCATCCGGGGACCGTAGACGTTGTGGTAACGCAGCGCCCACACGCCGCCGCCGGTCTGCCGGGCCCACGCCGCGGCGTAGTGCTCCTGGGCGAGTTTGCTGGCCGCGTACGTGCTGCGGGGCTCCAGCGGCGCGTCCTCGGGCACCAGCGCCGGGGTGAGCGGGTCGCCGCAGCCGGGGCAGGTCGGGTCGTAGCGACCGGCGGCCAGGTCGGCGGCGCGACGCGCGGCGGGCCGCACCACGCCGTGCCGGGCGCAGGTGTAGCGCCCCTCGCCGTAGACCACCATCGAGCTGGCCAGCACCAGCCGGCGTACCCCGGCGCGGTGCATGGCGGCCAGCAGCACCGCCGTGCCGAGATCGTTGTGCCCGGCGTAGTCCGGCGCGTCGGACGGGTCGAGCCCGTGCCCGACCATGGCCGCCTGGTGGCAGACCGCGTCCACGCCGGCCAGCAGCCGGTCCAGCAGCCCGGCGTCGCGGACGTCGCCGACGGTCGGGTCGTGCCGCCGGGACCATTCCGGCAGCGCGCCGCCGTGCGCCTGCGGCAGCAGGGCGTCCAGGCAGACCGGCTCGTGGCCCTCGGCCGCCAGCAGGTCGGCGATCTGCGATCCGATGAAGCCGGCCGCGCCGGTGAGCAGTACCCGCATACCGGCCCACGCTAAAGCACCCGGGTCGGGTCGGCGGCCGGTTCACGTCCGACGTCAGCGGTCCGTAAGGGACGACGGCGGTAAGGCTTCGGTAATGCGGCAAACGCCGTCGCGGGCGACCGGCGGCGTCTAGCGTCCCATCCCGGAAGCACCGGCCGGCCGGTCGGTCGGCCCCGTCGCCGGAGGAGGTGCCCGTGCCCACCGACGTCCCACCACCGGACGCCCCCGCGCCCGCCGCGACCGAGCCGCGGTACGCCGCGCCGGCCCGGCTCTGGCGTGCCCTGGACCGCCACCCTCCCCCGGGCGTCGACGCGGTCGACCGCGCCTGGCGCAGCCCGGTACGCGGACCGTGGCTGACCTCCGTGCTGGGCGCCGTGCTGCTGGCCACCCTGCCGCTGGTGATCGTCACCGGGCTGCTCGACTGGATCGCCTACGGCCCCCGCTTCGACCAGGCGTTCCCCCGGGACGTGGGGTGGCTGCACCCGCCGGTGTTCGACTGGCCGACCCGACCGGCGTGGCTGTTCCGGGTCACCCAGGGGCTGCACGTGACGCTCGGGATCGTGCTGGTGCCGGTGGTGCTGGCCAAGCTCTGGTCGGTGGTGCCGAAGCTGTTCGCCTGGCCACCCGCCCGTTCCGTCGCGCAGGTGCTGGAGCGGCTGTCGTTGCTGCTGCTGGTCGGCGGCATCCTGTTCCAGAGCGCCACCGGCCTGCTCAACGTGCAGTACGCGTACCTGTTCGGCTTCGACTTCTACACCGCGCACTGGTACGGCGCCTGGATCTTCACGGTGGCGCTGGTGGTGCACGTGGCGGTCAAGCTGCCCCGGCTGGTGACCGCGCTGCGCGGGCCGGGCTTCGCGCGTACCCCGCTGGCCCGGACCCGACCGGAGCCGGCGGACCCGGACGGCCTGGTGGCCCGTCGCCCCGGCCCGGCGACGATGAGCCGGCGCGGCGTGCTGGCGCTGGCCGGCGGCGGCGCGTTGCTGCTGGCCGCGCTGACCGTGGGGCAGGGCGTGGACGCGCTACGCGGCACCGCGCTGCTGCTGCCGCGCGGCCGGCGGATCGGCGACGGGCCGACCGGTTTCCCGGTCAACCGCACCGCCGCCGCGGCCGGCGTCACGCCGGACCGGACCGGGCCGGGCTGGTCGCTGACGGTGCGCGCCGGCGACCGGGCCGAGACGCTCGACCGCGACCGGCTGCTCGCGCTGCCGCAGCACACCGCCACGCTGCCGATCGCCTGCGTGGAGGGCTGGTCGACGTCGCAGACCTGGACCGGGGTACGCCTGCGGGACCTCGCCGCGCTGGTCGGCGCCGCGGAGCCGGCCACGGCACGGGTCCGTTCGCTGGAACGCGGCGGGCTGTTCAGCCGGGCCACCCTGCACGGCGGCCAGGTCAGCGACCCGGACGCGCTGCTCGCGTTGCGGGTCAACGGCGTCGACCTGAGCCCCGACCACGGCTTCCCGGCCCGGATCATCGTGCCGGCGCTGCCCGGCGTGCACTGCACCAAGTGGGTCGAGGAGATCGAGTTCGATGGCTGAGCTCCGGCGGGCGTACGGCGCGGCGTGGTGGCACCTGGCGCTCCTGGTCGGTTGCTTCACGGTGACCGGCTGGATCGCGCTGCGGCTGGCCGGCGAGCCGACCGCGGGGCGGATGCTGCTCTGGTTCGTCGGCGCGGTGGTCGCCCACGACCTGGTGCTCTTCCCCGCGTACGCGACCCTCGACCGGCTGCTGCGGCGCGTCGGCCCGGCGGTGCGCAACCACGTGCGGGTCCCGGCGCTCGGCTCGGGGCTTCTGCTGCTTGTCTATCTGCCCGGCGTGCTCGGGCTCGGTGACGGCACGTACTCGGCGGCCACCGGGCTGACGCCCGAACCACTGCTGCGACGCTGGCTGGCGGTGAGCGCCGTGCTGTTCGCCGGAAGCGCGCTGCTTTACACGGTCCGCCGGTTTCGCCACCGCGAGCGTTGACCTCCCGACGCGCGGGACGGGTCAGGCGCCGGGGCCGATCAGCAGCGCGGCCACCGTACCCGCCGTGGCGAGGGCGGCCAGTGCGGCGCTGGTCGCCACGAACCGGCCCAGCGGCACCGCCACGCCGGCGGCCCGGCAACGCTCGTACCAGATCAGCGTGGCCAGGGACGCCCATGGTGTGGCCAGCGGACCCACGTTCGTGCCGATCAGCAGCGCCAGCAGTTGGGTGTGCCGGTCGGCGGCGATCACCGCCTCGCCGGCCACGTACGCCGGCAGGTTGTTGACCACGTTGCTGAACAGCGCGCCGACCGCGCCCGCCCGCAGCGCCCCCTCCGCACCCGGATCGGCGCCGATCAGCGCGCCCATCACGCCGTCCAGGCCGTGCCGGCCGATGGTTTGCACCACCAGGAACAGGCCGGTGACGAACACCAGCAGCCGCCACGGCACCAGCGCCGGCCGCAGCCGGTGCCGGGCGCGTGCCGCGAAGCCGGCCACCACGATCGCGGCGGCCACCCCGGAGGCGACGCCGATCTCCACCCCGGCCAGGACGCCGCCGACGAAGAGCAGGCAGGCGGCCAGCGCGGTGCGGTAGAGCAACCGGTCCGGCGCCACGTACGGCGGCGGCGGGACGAACGGGTCGGCCCCGGCGCGGGCCGGTCGCCAGTACCACCACCACAGCAGCAGCATGGTGATCGCGATGGCGACGAGCTGCGGCCACCACATCCGGGCCGCCCACGGCACCGGGTCCAGGCCGATCCGGTCGCTGGCCAGGATGTTTGTCAGGTTGGACACCGGCAGCAGCAGGCTCGCCGTGTTGGCCAGCCAGACCGTGGTCATGGCCAGCGGCGTCGGCGGCACGTTCAGCGTCCGGGCCAGCGCGATCATCACCGGCGTCAGCAGCACCGCGGTGGTGTCCAGGTTGAGCGCGATGGTGGTGACCGAGGCGAAACCGACGCAGAGCCAGAACAGCGCCCGGAAGCTGCCCCGCGCGGTGATCGCCACCCGGGCGGCGAGCGCGTCGAACACACCGGCCACCGCGGTCAGCTCGGCCAGCACCACCACCGTGCCGAGAAAGATCAGAATGGGCACGATCCGGCGTACGGTGGCCTCGGCGTCGGCGCGGGGGAGCAGCCCGGTGAGCACGCAGAACACGCCGACCACGGCCAGCCCGATCGCGATCCAGTCGAGCACGTGCAGCCGGCTCCGACGGGATCGGTCCGGCGCGGCGGACGGCGGATCGCCGACGGTCTCCACGAACGACGATCCTCGCACATCCGCCCCGACCGGTCCGGACCGACGTGGGACGGCATGCCGAGCTGCCGAGGGTGTCGATCTGTTGACCGTCGGTGGTCATAATGACCACGTGGCTGTAGGCGCGCACCCCACCCGGTCCGACCGCCCCATCGACTTCTTCATCAGCTATTCGCCGGCCGACGAACGCTGGGCGACGTGGCTGGCGTGGGAGTTCGAGACCGCCGGCTACCGCACGATGATCCAGGCGTGGGACTTCGTGGCCGGCACC
Source organism: Micromonospora sp. NPDC049240 (assembly GCF_040647835.1). Lineage (NCBI taxonomy): Bacteria > Bacillati > Actinomycetota > Actinomycetes > Micromonosporales > Micromonosporaceae > Micromonospora > Micromonospora sp. NPDC049240. Next base: position 16,061 of record NZ_JBEZCX010000003.1, on the reverse strand, counting down.
AACTTCATCGACTTCATGGACCGCGGGGTCCGTGAGGCCGAGGTGGTGGTGGCGGTGCTGTCCGAACGCTACCTGCACTCCACGTACGGCAAGCTGGAGTGGCAGGCGGCGTTGCGCGCCGACCCGGACGGCACCGGCAACAAGCTGGTCACCGTGCGGGTCGAGGACTGCCCGATCGACGGTCTGCTCGCCACCATCACCTACGTCGACCTGGTCGGCGTGGACGACCCGGCGCAGGCGCGCGCCCGGGTGCTGGACCGGATCCGGGAGGCGCTCGACGGTCGGGCCAAGCCGATGCGGCAACCGGCGTTCCCGCACCACCCGGACGATCCGGCCGGCCTGCTCGCCGCGCCCGCCGCCGGTACGCCCGCGCAGCGTCGCCCCCGGCGTACCCCGATCAACCCGCCGCCGTTTCCGCCGGCCGCGGTGGCGCCGCCCACGGCGCGCGACACCGTCACGGTGCTCCAGGTGGCCGGGCCCCGGTTCGGCCGCGGCGTGCTCGACCCGGGCGCCCCGGTCACCCCCGGCGAGGTGCAGGAGCACCTGATGGGTGACCTGACGCTGCTGATGAACGACGGGGTGCCCCGACCCGACCTGCTGGTGGTGGCCGGCAACCTGACCGAGTCCGGCAGTCCGCGCGAGTTCTCCGACGCGTTGAGCTTCCTCACCGGGCTGCGGGTGCTGCTCGGCCTGGAACCGCACCGCCTCGTGGTGGTGCCCGGCCCGCGGGACGTGACGATGGCCGCCTGCCGGGCGTACTTCGCCACCTGCGAGGCCGACGACGTCGACCCGCAGCCGCCCTACTGGCCCAAGTGGCGGCACTACGCGCGGCTCTTCGACGACCTCTACCAGGGGCTCGACGACCGGCTCTTCGACAGCGAACAGCCCTGGACGCTGTTCGGAATCCCCGACCTGCGGGTGGTGGTGGCCGGGCTGAACTCCACCATCGCCATCACCCATCGTGAGGAGGACCGCTACGGTTTCCTCGGCGAGGCCCAGTCGAGCTGGTTCGCCCAGCGGCTGCGCCACTACCAGCAGTCCGGCTGGCTGCGGCTGGGCGCGATGGCGCACGCCCCCGGCCCGCGCAGCCCGTACGCCGACGAGGCCCCGCCGGACCGGGTGTCGCTGCGCGACCGTGGCTCGGTCAACCGGCTGGTCGGCCCGATGCTCAACCTGCTGATCTCCGACGCGGCGCCGGCCGGCCGGGTCGACCCGGTGGTGCCGCTGGCCGCCGCGCCGCGCGACGGCCGGGCGCAGGTGCTGCGGCTCGGCGCGGACGGGATGACCCGCTGGGTGCTGGGCCGCGACGACCGCCTGGACGTCGGCGAGTCGACGGCGGTGAGCTGGCCGCGCGCCGGGGCCACGTTCGGCGCGGCCGGCCCGGCCCAGGTGCCCGACCCCAGGCGACCGGCCCTGGTGGAGGGCGCCACCCAGGGCGGGGCGCCGGCCGCGGCGGCGACGCCGGCGGCGCCGGTGGAGCGGCTGCTGGACCGGCTCGCCGAGGTGTGCGAGGCCCGCTACGACCGGGTGGTGGTGCGGCGTGTCGACGGCGACCCGCCGCACCTGTACGTCAGCTACCGCTCCGACGGGGTGGTCCGGCAGCAGCGGGTCGGCGCGCACGTGGGCACGCCGGGGCCGGACGACGTGGACCGGTTCGCCCGTCGGGTGCACGCCACCGACCCGGACATCGGGTCCGAGCTGGTCTACGACGGCGACCGCGTGCCGCGCGGGCTGGCCGAGGAGGCGCAGCGGCGCGGCGTGCGCGTGCTGCACCTGACCGAGTTCCAGGGCCTGCTGGACCTGCGCGACTACGTGGCCGCGCAGACCGCCCGGCTCCAGGCCGACCGGCTCTACCCGCCCGGGCAGTACGTCCCCCAGCGCTACCGCCACCTGGTCGGCGCGGACCAGCGGGTCCGCGAGGACGTGGTGGACGAACTGCTGGAGACCGTCTCCGCCCCGGACGGCCGGTTCGTGCTGGTGCTCGGTGACTTCGGCCGGGGCAAGACGTTCGCGCTGCGGGAGGTGGCCCGCCGGCTGCCCACCGCCGCACCGGACCTGATCCCGATCCTGGTCGAGCTGCGCGCGCTGGACAAGGCGCACTCGGTGGACGGCCTGGTCGCCGCGCACCTGGCCAACCACGGTGAGCAGGTGATCGACCTCAAGGCGTTCCGGTACATGCTGCGGCAGGGCCGGATCGTGCTGCTCTTCGACGGGTTCGACGAGCTGGTGGCCCGGGTGACCTACGACCGGGCGGCCGACCACCTGGAGACGCTGCTCCAGGCCGCCGAGGGCGCGGCGAAGATCGTGGTGAGCAGCCGGACCCAGCACTTCAAGACCAACTCGCAGGTGCTGACCGCGTTGGGCGAGCGGGTCGGCCTTCTGCCGCACCGCCGGGTGCTGGCGGTGGAGGACTTCACCCCCGGCCAGATCGAGGCGTTCCTGCGGCACCGCTACGACGGCGACGAGGCCGCCGCCCGCGAGCGGATGAGTCTGCTGGCCGGCGTCAAGGATCTGCTCGGCCTGTCCCGTAACCCGCGCATGCTCGGGTTCATCGCCAACCTGGACGAGGGCCGGCTGGCCGCGGTGGCCGGCGCCGGCGGCACGTTCAGCGCCGCCGCGCTCTACCGGGAGATCCTGGAGTCCTGGCTGGACTTCGAGGAACGGCGCACCCAGGGCATCCCGGGGGCCCCGGTCAGCCTGCGCCGGCCGGAGCTGTGGCAGGCGGTGAGCCGGCTGGCGTTCCAGCTCTGGGAGAGCGGCGAGTCCTACCTGCGGCTCGCCGAGCTGACCGAGTCCACCGGCCAGCTCGCCGGGCGGGCCGAGTCGAGGCTGTCCGGGCCGCAGGCCGCGCACGCGGTCGGCGCGGGCAGCCTGCTGGTCCGCACCGACGACGGGCTGTTCGGCTTCATCCACACCTCGGTGATGGAGTGGCTGGTCGCCGACGGCGTCGCCGAGCAGCTCAACCGGGGCGAGGAGCCGACCGCGCTGGCGGTCCGGTCGCTGTCCGCGCTGGCCGTGGAGTTCCTCGGCGACCTCGCCGACCCGGCCCGCTGCACCGCGTGGACGGCCCGGGTGCTCGGCGACGAGTCGGCCGGCGAGACGCTGCGCGCGAACGCCCTGCGGCTGTCCGCCCGGCTGCGCCTGCCCGACCGGGCCGACCTGCGCGGCGCGGTGCTGCGCGGCGAGGACCTGTCGCACCGGGAACTGGCCGGCGCGGACCTGACCGGCGCGGACCTCACCGACACCCGGCTGGTGGCGACCAACCTGACCGAGGCGCGGCTGGAACACGCCCGGCTGCGCGGCGCGCGCCTGGACCAGGCGCGGCTCGCCGGGGCGGACCTGCGCGGCGCGGAGCTGGCCGGCGCCCGGCTGTTCCGGGCCGACCTGCGCGGCGCGCGGATCGCCGGCAGCAGCTGGCACCGCACCGCGCTGATCGACGTGAGCGCCGACCCGGCGTTGCTGCGCGCGCCGGAGCTGCGCGGCGCGGTCGTCGCGCCGGGCCGGCCGGTCGCGCCCGGGCTGGCGCCGCCCGCGGTGGGCGTCGGGTACGGCTTCGAGGTGGGCCGGCTGCCGGTGCCGGTGGCGTACAGCCCGGACGGCGCAGTGCTGGCGGTGGGCAGCGACGACGGCGGCGTGCTGCTCTGCGACACGGCCACCGGACTGCCGGTGCGCACGCTCCAGGGGCACCGCTCCCGGGTCTACGCGGTCCGCTACGACGCCGCCTCGCACCAGCTCGTCACCGGCGCGGCCGACCTGACCGTACGGCTGTGGGACGCCGACCACGGCGACGTGCGGCACGTCATCGAGGACGTCTTCGCGGGCTGGGTGTGGCCGCTGCTCACCGACGAGCGCCGGGGCCGGCTGGTGGTCGGCGACGCGGCCGGCGTGGTCCGGCTCTTCGACACCCGCACCGCGCGGCTGCGCCACGAGTGGCCGGGGCACGACGCGCCGATCTGGGGCACCTCGTTCAGTCCGGACGGCCGGCGGGTGGTGGTGGTGGACAGCGCCGGCGCGGTCCGCGGCTGGGACATCCACACCGGCCGGCTCGCGTTCGAGGTGCGGGAGCCGGAGGTGGTCTACCGGGTGGTGCACTCGCCGGACGGCCGGCTGCTGGCCGCCGTCGGGCAGCACGGCCGGGTCTGGGTCCGCCGGGCCTCCGACGGCGAGTTGCTGCGGCAGCCGCGCGGCCACGAGGCCGACGTGTACGCGCTGGACATCAGCCCCGACGGCACGCTGATGGCCACCGGCGACACGCACGGCGCGCTGCGGCTGTGGGAGACCGAGACCGGCCGGCCGGTCCGGGTGCTCGGCCGGCAGCGCGGCGCGATCTACAGCGTCCGGTTCAACGGCGACGGCAGCCTGCTCGCCACCGCCGCCAGCGACGGCGCGATCCAGCTCTGGGACACCGCCGACGGCCAGGTGCGGCACGAGTTGACCCGGCACCGCGGCTCGGTCTGGCCGGTGGTCTGGCGGCCGGACCAGAACCAGGTGGCGACCAGTAGCAACGACGGCACCACCCGGCTGTGGGACGTGCGCAGCGGGCAGCTCCAGCACACGCTGCGCGGGCACGGCCGGCGGGTCACCGCGCTCTCCTTCCGCGACGACGGGGAGGTGCTGGCCGCCTGCGGCAACGACGGCGTGGTCCGGCTCTGGGAGCCGCGCACCGGTCGCCTGCTGCGGCAGCTCGCCACCCCCGCCGACCGCCTGCTCTCGGTGGTCTTCTGCCCGGACGAGGCGCTGGTCGCCACGCCCAGCGGCGACGGCGCCGTGCACCTGTGGAACACCGACACCGGCGCGGACGAGCGGGAACTCAACGTGGACACCGACCACGTCTGGGCGGTCGCGTTCAGCCCCGACGGCGACGCCCTGGCCACCGCGAACGACGACGACACGGTCCGCCTCTGGTACCGCCGCACCGGCCGGCACTTCGCCACGCTCACCCCGCACCGGGGTCGGGTCCGCACGGTGGCGTTCAGCCCGGACGGCGAGACCATCGCCACCGGCTGCGACGACCAGATGGTCCGGCTGTGGGACGCGGCCACCGCCACCTGCCGGCTGACCCTGGAGCACCACACCGAACGGGTCTACTCGATCGGCTTCAACAGCGAGGGAACGCTGCTGGCCAGCGCCGGCAACGACGGCACCGCGGTGGTGTGGGACGTGGCCACCGGGGAGGCGCGCACGGTGCTCACCGAGCACACCGGCCGGCTCTGGTCGTGCGCGTTCAGCCCGGACGGCAACCTGCTCGCCACCGCCGGCGACGACCTGGTGATCCGGCTCTGGGACCCGGGCACCGGGCGGCTGCACGGCACCCTCGCCGCGCACACCCGGCGGGTCTGGTCGGTGCACTTCAGCCCGGACAGCAGCCTGCTGGCCAGCGCCGGCGACGACGGCACGGTCCGGCTGTGGGACGTGGCCGACCCGGAGCACGCCCAGTTGCGGACCACGCTGATCGGTCTGCCGGACGGCTGGGCGGCGGTCAGCCCGGACGGCCGCTACAAGCTGGACGGCGACCCGGGCGGCCAGTTCTGGCACGTCATCGGCACCTGCCGCTTCGAGGTCGGCGAACTGGACCCCTACCTCACCCAGGTCCGCCGTCTGGCCGTCGACGCCCCCTTCTGACCGCCCCCGCCGGGCCCGTCCAGCGGACCTCGCCGTCGTGCCACACGTCCGTCCGGGCCAGACCGCAGGCGGTGGCCACCGCCGCCGACGCGCGGTGGTCGGGATGGATGTGGGCCACGAGGGTACGCACACCGCGCCGCCCGAGCCAGCCGGTCATTCCCCGGGCGGCCTCGGTGGCGATCCCGCGTCCCTGCCAGGGCGTGCCCACCACCCAGGCGATCTCCGCGACCGGCCCGCCGCCGACCGGCTCCGTGTCGTCGCGGTGCCGGTGCCCGACCGCCCGGGCGCCCGCCGTGGCCGGGTGCCGGGGCGGGCCCACGGGCGCGGTGACGGTGGCCTGGACGAACCCGGCCAGCGGGCCGTCGTCGCGGAGCTGGATGACCCAGTTGCACCACGACTCCGCCGGGTCGGGGGAGCCGGCGACCAGCCGCTCGTAGCGGGCGCGCAGCCCCGCCGGGTCGGCGGGGCTGCCGCCGATGAAGGTGTGCAGCGCCGGGTCGGCGAGCACGGCGGACATCTCCTCGGCGTGCGCGACGGCCAGCGGCAGCAGGAGCAGCCGGTCGGTGGGGACGACTCCGGTGGTGAACCCGCTCATGGCGTCGCCGTCTCGGGAGAGGGGTGGGGATGGCGCCGCGTCATCGTACCGGCGGGGCGGGCGGTGGGCGCCGCCCGCCCCGGCTCACCGGCCGGTCAGCGCCGCCACTTCTGGTTGGCGCCGCCGGTGCAGTCCCAGATCTGCAACCTGGTGCCGTCGGCCGAGCTGTTGCCGGTGGCGTCCAGGCACTTGTTGGCCTGCGGGTTCACGATGTCGCCGGCCGCGCTGAACACCCACTTCTGCGCGCCGGAGCCGTTGCAGTCGTAGAGCTGCACCTTGGCGCCGCTGGCGGTCGAACCGGAGGCCACGTCGAGGCACTTGCCGAGCGCGCGCACCGAGCCGTCGGCGTTCCAGGTCCAGCGCTGGGCGGCGGTGCCGTTGCAGGTCCAGAGCTGCACGGCGGTGCCGTTGGCGGTGTTCGCGCTCGCCACGTCGACGCACTTGTTGCCGAACCCGACGATCGGCCCGCCGGTGCCCCCGCCGCCGGTGTCCCAGGCCTGCACGCGGACGTAGTCGACGGTCATGGTCTGCGGGAACGTGGTGGAGCCGTCCGGTGAGCCGGGCCAGTTGCCGCCGACCGCCACGTTCATGATCATGAAGAACGGGTGGTCGAAGACCCAGCGGTTGCCGCCCGCGTCGGCCGGCGTCTTGCGCGAGTAGGCTACGCCGTCGAGATACCAGGTGATCGAGTCGGGGGCCCAGTCGACGGCGAAGGTGTGGAACGCGTCGGCGAGCGCCTGGCCGTTCGGCAGCGAGGTGGACGCGCCGATGCCGTTGGCCCCGGAGTAGCCCGGGCCGTGCAGCGTGCCCCACACCGTGGAGGGGGCGTAGCCGACGTTCTCCATGATGTCGATCTCGCCGCTGTTGGGCCACGGGTTGCTGCCGATGTCGTTGCCGAGCATCCAGAACGCCGGCCACAGCCCCTGCCCGCGCGGGATCTTGATGCGTGCCTCGAACCGGCCGTACGCCTGGGCGAACGTGCCGTTGGTGAGCAGCCGGGCCGAGGTGTACTGGCAGCTTCCGTACCAGCAGCCGTAGCCGGCCGGGTTCTCCTTGCGGGCGGTGATGACCAGGTTGCCGTTGCCGTCGAGCGCGGCGTTGCGGGTGCTGTTGGTGTAGTACTGCAACTCGTTGTTGCCCCAACCGCCGCCGCCGATGTCGTAACGCCACTTGCTCGCGTCGGGGGCGGCGCCGGCCGGGCCGGTGAAGTCGTCGGACCAGGTGACCGCGCCGGGGGCGGCCATCGCCGGGGTGCTCGGGACGGTGGTGAGGGCGGCCGTGAGGCCGACCGCCGCCATCGCCAGGGCGGCGACGGTACGGATACTGCGCACGGGGTGCCTCCTGCGGTGGTGGGTCCGCCTACCGTCCGGGCGGCCGGCCCCGCAGAACGGTAAACAAACTATAAAGATAACCTTCGATGAAGGTATGAACGAAGTCACCCGTTGTCAAGAGAGCGCTTCCTCCGGCACGGCGCGCCGTGGCGCCGGCACCGGTCGGCGCATCCCGCGCCACGGGCCGCCGAGCAGCGGGGTCAGCACCACCAGCAGGTAGCAGGCGCCGATGGTGAGCAGCGTGGGCGTGGTGCCGAACCGGTCGGCGGCCAGCCCGGCGCCCAACGCGCCCAACGGCATCGCCGCCCAGGCGCCGGCGCCGATCACCCCGTACACCCGGGCCCGCATGGCCGCCGGCACCCGCTCCAGCTCCACCGCGCCCATCAGCGGATTGAGCGCGCCGGCGGCCAGCCCGGCCACCGCGACGACCGCGACCACCACCGGCAACGGCGGCGCGGCGGCGAGCGCCCACAGCGGCGGTGCGCCGCAGATCGCGTACGCGGTGACGAACGTGGCCCGGCGGGGCAGCCGGTGCCCGATCGCGCTGAACACCAACGAGCCGACCAGCGCGCCGCCGCCCATGACGCCGACCAGCAGGCCGAACGCGGCCGGCCCGCCCAGCTCGCGGTCGGCCACCACCGGCAGCAGCACGTTGCTCTTGGCCGCGTCGAACAGGTTCGTGACCAGCACCAGCAGCACCATGGCGCGCAGCAGCGGCTCCCGGGCCAGGAAGCGCAGCCCGGCGGCGAACTGTCGCCAGTAGCCGCCGGTCTCCGGCTCGGCCTCCTCGGTGGACGGACGCAGGCCGCGCGGCACCAGCAGCGTCACGACCAGCGCCGAGACGGCGAACGTGGCCGCGTCCACGGCCAGCACCGGCAGCGCGCCCAGCACGCCGACCAGCAGACCGGCCACCGGGGCGCCGATCATGCGCGCGCCCCGCGACGTCGCCTCGTGCCAGCCGATCGCCCGCTCGATCGGCACTCCGGCCGCGCTCGCCGCCTCCGGCAGCAACGCGGTGCGGGCGGTCTGGCCCGGCGTGTCCAGCAGCCCGCTGACGAAGACCAGCGCCAGCAGCGCCGGGAACGGCAGGCCGACGGTGGCGTGCAGCAGCGGCACGGCGGCGACCGTCACGCCGGAGACCACGTCGGCCAGCACGCTGGACCGGCGGTAACCGATCCGGTCGACCAGCACGCCGCCGAACGCGCCGCCGAGCACCACCGGCGCGGTGGCGAACGCGCCGGCCAGCCCGGTGGCCGCCGGTGAGCCGGTCTCGGCGAGCACGTAGAGCGGCAGCGCGATGAGCGTCAGCACGTTGCCGGTCAGCGAGACGGCATGCCCGATCAGCAGCCCGGCCAGCGGCCGGCGGTCCCGGGTCACTGTGGCCCCCGGTAGGCCTGCCAGATCAGCGTGACCATCTCCGCGCCCGGCCGGCCGGACGCGCCGCGCGCCTGCCAGCGTCGGCCCAGCTCGGACAGCTCGTCGCGCAGCTCGCCCAGCTCGTCGGGGGTCAGGTGCAGCACCGTGTCGCTGCTGGTGGTGCCGCGCACCCAGGCCAGATCGAGGCTCGCCTCCGACTCCAGGTAGGCCTGGTAGCGGGCCACGTACCGCTCCATGGCGGCGCGGCGCAGCAGGTCGCCGGCGAGCCGGCGTTCCGGGTCGTCGAGCAGCTCGACCGGGTCCCAGTCGGTGGTGGCGTGCGCCGCCCGCCACCACCGTTCGCGGCGGTCGCGGGCCAGGTCGGGAGCCTCGGTCACGAAGCCGTGCTCGGCCAGCTTGCCGACGTGGTAGCTGACCGAGCCGACCGCCTCGCCGGTGCGCTCGCTCAACATGCCCACGGTCTGCGGGCCGCGCAGGCGCAGCTCGCCCAGCAGCCGCAGCCGCGTGGGGTGGGCCAGCGCCCGCATGGCCCGTGGGTCGGTCAGGTGCACGTGGTTCGGCCGGTCCGCCATGCCGCCACGCTAGACCGACAAGAGATGAAGTACAAGATGTCTTGTATTAGTCGAGGCAGAACTCGTTGCCCTCCGGATCGGCCAGCACCAGGTGCCCGGCGCCGAGCGGCGGAGCGGGCTCGTGCCGGGCCACCCGGGTCGCCCCGAGCCCCACCAGCCGGTCGGCCGCCGCCTCCAGCGCCGCCATCCGGGCCGCGCCGGTCAGCCCGGGTGCGGCCCGGACGTCGAGGTGCACCCGGTTCTTGCCCCGTTTCGGCTCCGGCACCCGCTGGAAGAACAGCCGTGGTCCGGTGCCCTCGGGGTCGACCACGGCCGAGGCGTCGCCGTGCCGCTCCGGCGGCACGCCGAACGCGGTCAGCGCCTGCTCCCACGAGTCGAAGCCGTCCGGCGGCCCCTGCACCCGGTAATCGAGCGCCTCGGCCCAGAACGCGGCCAGTGCGGCCGGGTCGGCGCAGTCGAAGGTGAATTGCACGTCGAGGCCCATTGCGGCTCTCCTCTTCCTCGGGTCCCGGCCAGCCTTCCCGACGTAGCGGTCAGGAACTGACCGCGACCCGCGGGAGCGTCACGTCCGGCGCGTCGCCGCCCGGCCCTTGAGCCGGCGCCCCATCTCCCGGGCGATCTCCCGCTTGGCGTCCCGCTCGGCGAGCGCCTGACGCTTGTCGTACGACCGGCGTCCCCGGGCCAGGCCCAGCTCGACCTTGGCCCAGCCGTCCGCGAAATACATCGACAGCGGCACCAGCGTGACCCCGTCGTCGCGCAGCTTCTCCAGGATCCGGGCGATCTCCACCCGGTGCAGCAGCAACTTGCGGGTGCGCCGGGGCGCGTGGTTCGTCCAGGTGCCGAAGCCGTACTCGGCGATGTGCAGCCCGTAGAGCCAGAGTTCGCCGTCGCGCTCCTGGGCGAACGCGTCGACGAGCGACACCCGCCCCTCGCGCAGCGACTTCACCTCGGTGCCGGCCAGCACGATGCCCGCCTCGTAGGTCTTGAGGATGTCGTAGTCGTGCCGCGCCTTCTTGTTCGAGGCGATCGCCTTGCGCCCGTTCTCCCTGGCCACGCCGGCAGGATACCCGTCGGAGCGGGCCACGAGCGTCCCCGCGTGCCGGCCGTCCGGCCGCGGTCGGCGTTCGGAGTGCCCCCGCCCGGGCCGGCACCTAGGCTGGCCCGGACGGCGACGAGGGGAGCGGCGGATGACACGCGTGGCGGTGCTCGGGCTCGGCGGCATGGGTACGCCGATGGCGGCGAACCTGATCGGCGCCGGGCTGGACACGGTGGTCTGGAATCGGCACCCCGAGCCGGCCCACGCCCTCGCCGGGCGGGGCGCCGAGGTGGCCGCCGACCCGGCCGGGGCGGTCCGCCGGGCCGACGTGGCGGTGACCATGGTGACCGACGCGGACGCGGTGCACGCGATCGCGGTCGACCAGGGCATGCTCGCCGCCCTGCCGGCGGGTGCGGTGTGGGCGCAGATGAGCACCATCGGCGTGGCCGCGACCGAACGCCTCGCCGACCTGGTCGCCGCCGAACGGCCCGACGTCAGCCTGGTGGACGCGCCGGTGGCCGGCAGCCGCGGTCCCGCCGAGCAGGGCCGCCTCACCGTGCTCGCCTCCGGCCCGGAACAGGCCCGCGAGCGGGTCGCCCCGGTGTTCGACGCGATCGGGCAGCGGACGCTCTGGCTGGGCCCGACCGGCGCCGGCTCGCGACTCAAACTCGTCAACAACCTGCTGCTGGCGTTCGTCAACGAGGGGGTCGCCGCCGCGGTGGCGCTCGGCGACACGCTCGGCCTGGACCGCGACACGGTCCGGCAGGCGCTGGACGGCAGCCCGCTGGTCTCGCCCTGGGCGGCGGAGAAGCTGGCGCGGGTCGTCCGCGACGAGCACGGCGCCCAGTACTCGCTCGCGCTGGCGCTCAAGGACGTCGAGCTGGCGCTGGGCGAAGCGCCGCCGGGCAGCTTCCCGGCCGCCGAGGCGCTGGCCGCCGAGTGGCGGCACGCGGCGGAGCTCGGCCTCGGCGGCGACGACCTGACCGTGGTGACCCGCGCGCTCGGCGGGGGCGCGAACCGCTGATCCTCAACCGGAACCAGAGCTTCTCTTGGCCCGGCCCTACAGCGACAACCTGGCCGGCACCGCGACGCGCTCCCGGCGGACAACGAACTGCTCTCCGTGCCGGTCCGGGTCCGCTGAGGCGCGGGTGGCGGTGGGCGACTCCCGCGCACCGCCACCCACCCCGGTCAGACGGGCGCCACCTCCGGCTCACGGGCGGCCTCGACGCGGGCGGCCACCCAGCCGGTGGTGATCAGCAGCAGCGCGGCGCAGTAGGTGCCCATCACCAGCAGGCCCGCGCCGGGCAGCTCGGTGCCGGCCGCGCCCACGCCGATGAGCAGGTCGGAGACGAGGAAGAACGCGCCGCCGACCGCGACCCGCGCGGACACCCCGGTCGCGGCGGCGGCCATCAGGCAGAGCGCCAGGCTGTAGCCGAGCACCGGCAGCCGCAGCGGTCCCAAGGCGCCCCACAGCAGCGCGTTCCCGGCCGCCCAGGCGGCCAGGTAGCCGGCCCAGGCCAGCACCGGCGGCCGACCGCGACGCAGGAAACCGGTGAGGAACGCGAGCTGCGCGACCAGGAAGCACCCCATGCCGACCAGGAACGCGGCCGGTCCGGGCACGAGCAGCGCCACGTCCCCGGCGGTGGCGGCGACCAGCCCGGTCGCCACCGCGTCCCACCGGCGTCGGCGCTGAAGGAGGTACGCCAGCAGCACCGGCGCCAGCAGCGGCTTGGCCAGCCACTGGAGCACCGTCGAGTCGAGCGCCACCCCGACCAGCTCGACGGCGGCGACGAGCCCGAACAGGGGCAGCCAGGAACGCCTCACCGGGCCGGCTGCCAGCCGGGACGGCCCAGCAGGTAGCCGAGCCGGTGCCGCCAGCAGGAGGCCCGGCGTACGTCGGACCAGATCGCCGCGAACTCGTGCGTCGCCACCCGCAGCGGGTTGTAGGTGCCGATGTTCGTCGTCAGCCCGTAGCGCACCGCGGCCCGCTCCGGCTCGAAGCTGCCGAACAGTCGGTCCCAGACGATCAGGATGCCGCCGTAGTTGCGGTCCAGGTACTCGGTGTTGGAGCCGTGGTGCACCCGGTGGTGCGACGGGGTGTTGAAGACCCACTCGATCGGCCGGGGCAGCTTGCCGACCCGCTCGGTGTGCAGGAAGAACTGGTAGAGCAGGCTGATCGACTGCTGCAGGAAGATCATCCAGGGCGGGATGCCGAGCAGCGCCAGCGGCAGCCAGAACGGCAGCGAGGTCATCGGCGTCCAGCTCTGCCGCAGCGCGGTGGAGAGGTTGTAGTGGACGCTGGAGTGGTGGACCACGTGGCTGGCCCAGAGCACCCGCACCTCGTGGTGGGACCGGTGGAACCAGTAGTAGGCCAGGTCGTCGGCGAAGAAGAGGATCGCCCAGGTCCACCAGTCGCCGGGGGAGAGGTGCATCGGCGCGACCGTCCACAGGGCCGCGTAGAGGCCGACGGTGAGCAGCTTCCACGGGAAGCCGATGAGCTGGCTGCCCAGTCCCATCGACAGGCTGGTGGTGGTGTCGCGCAGCTCGTAGCCGCGCTCGTCGTCGTCGGGCAGGAATCGGTAGGAGACCGCCTCGATCACGATCAGCAGCAGGAACGCCGGGACGGCGTACAGCACGGCGGGGATCATGCGCGCGCTTCCCTTCCGGTGGTGGTGGGGGTGGTGGGGGTGGTGACCGGGGCGGTCAGCAGTGCCCGGGCGTGCCGGGCCGCCGCCGCGCCCTGACCGGACGCCACGGCGGCGGCGAGCCGGCGGTGACCGGCCACGTCGAGCAGTTCGGCGGCGCGGGCGTCCGGGGGGACGTCGCCGACCGCGAACGTGCCGGCCACCAGGCTGTTGAAGGCGAGCTGGTAGGCGGTGTTGCCGCTGCCCCGCACGACGAGTCGCCAGATGCGGATGTTCGCCTCGGCCATCCGGTCCAGGTCCGGCGCGAGCGCGCCGTACTCCTCGGCGGCCCGGACCAGCGCGGCGACCACCGCCTCGTCGCCGCGTTCGGCGCAGAGCCGGGCCGCGTCGACGCCGACGCACGCCCGCATCTCCAGCATGTCGCGGACCAGCGTCTCCACCGGGAGTACGTCGCCGGAGCGGGCCAGCGACAGCGCCAGGTCGAGCCCGGCGTGCACCCGCCAGTCGAGCACCCGGGTCGCGCCGCCCTGGCTGACCCGGACCAGGCCGAGCTGTTGCAGCCGGCGTAGCGCCTCCCGGACCGCGTGCCGGTTCACCGCGAACGCGGCGGCCAGCTCCCGCTCGCCGGGCAGCGTCTCGTCCGGGCGGTGCCGGCCGGCCACGATCGCGTCGCGGAGCTGGCCGAAGACGTGGTCGGAGACGGAGGCGCGCGGCGCGGGGGTGAAGGCCATGGCCAGCAGTGTGGCCCCGGACACATCAACTCGTCAACTGGTTGGACCAGTTTGATTTGCGGGGCCGGCCCGGCCGGTGGGTACCGTCGCGGTCACGCCTCGTATCCTTTTCCGCGGTAGGACCGCCACGGTGAAGGGAGTCGGTGTGAGCGACCGGGTCGAGACGTTGGAGTTCCAGGCCGAGGCGCGTCAGCTGTTGCAGCTGATGGTGCACTCGATCTACTCGAACAAGGACGTCTTCCTGCGTGAACTCATCTCGAACGCGTCCGACGCGCTGGACAAGCTGCGGCTGGAGTCGCTTGTCGACAAGGAGCTGTCGGCCGACACGTCCGACCTGCACATCGAGATCGAGACCGACGCCGAGGCCCGCACGCTGACCGTGCGGGACAACGGCATCGGCATGTCCCGCGACGAGGTGGTGGCGCTGATCGGCACCATCGCCAAGTCCGGCACCGCCGAGATGCTGCGCAAGCTGCGCGAGTCCAAGGACGCCGCCGCCTCGCAGGAGCTGATCGGCCAGTTCGGCGTCGGCTTCTACGCCACCTTCATGGTCGCCGACCGGGTGACGCTGCTGACCCGCCGGGCCGGGCAGACCGGTGGCACCCGTTGGGAGTCCACCGGCGAGGGCACCTACTCGGTGGAGGCGGTCGAGGAAGCGCCGCAGGGCACCTCCGTCACGCTGCACCTCAAGCCCGTCGACGCCGAGGACAACCTGCACGACTACGCCGCCGAGCGGACCATCCGGGAGATCGTCAAGCGCTACTCCGACTTCATCGCCTGGCCGATCCGGATGACCGTCGACAAGCCCGGCGAGGACGGCGAAACCACCCGCGAGGAGCAGACGCTCAACTCGATGAAGGCGCTCTGGGCGCGGTCCCGGGACGAGGTCGACGAGGCGGAGTACAAGGAGTTCTACCGGCACGTCGCGCACGACTGGGCGGACCCGCTGGAAACCATCCACATGCGCGGCGAGGGCACCTTCGAGTACGAGGCGCTGCTCTTCCTGCCCTCGCACGCCCCGGTCGACCTGTTCTCCCCGCAGGGCCGGCGCGGCGTGCAGCTCTACGTCAAGCGCGTGTTCATCATGGACGACTGCGAGGCGCTGATCCCGAACTACCTGCGCTTCGTCAAGGGCGTGGTGGACGCGCACGACCTGTCGCTGAACATCTCCCGCGAGATCCTCCAGCAGGACCGGCAGATCAGCGCCGTGCGTCGGCGGCTGGTCAAGAAGGTGCTCGCCACGCTCAAGGGCCTGCCGGCCGAGTCGTACCACACGTTCTGGACCGAGTTCGGGCCGGTGGTCAAGGAGGGCCTGCTGGAGGACGCGGACAACACCGACGCGTTGCTCGACCTGGTTCGCGCCGCCTCCACCCACGACCCGGCCGAGTTGACCACGCTGCGCGAATACGTGGAGCGGATGAAGGACGGCCAGACCGAGATCTACTACGCCACCGGCGACAACCGGGCCACCATCGAGAACTCCCCGCACCTGGAGGCGTTCCGGGCCAAGGGCTACGAGGTGCTGATCCTCACCGATCCGGTGGACGAGGTGTGGGTCGAGCGGGTCGGCGCGTACGACGGGAAGACGCTGCGGTCGGTGGCCAAGGGGCAGGTCGACCTGGAGACCGAGGAGGAGAAGGAGAAGGCCGAGGCGGAACGGCAGGAGTACGCCGAGCTGCTCACCTTCCTCGGCGGCGCGCTCGCCGACAGCGTCAAGGAGGTGCGCCTGTCCACCCGGCTGACCACGTCACCGGCCTGCGTGGTGGGCGACGCGTACGACATGACGCCGACGCTGGAGAAGATGTACCGGGCGATGGGCCAGGAGGTGCCCCAGGTCAAGCGCATCCTGGAGCTGAACCCGACCCACCCGCTGGTCACCGGGCTGCGCAAGGCGCACGGCGAGGGCGGCGACAGTGCCGCGCTGACCGAGACCGCCGAGCTGCTGTACGGCATGGCGCTGCTCGCCGAGGGCGGCGACCTCGCCGACCCGGCGCGCTTCACCCGGATCCTCGCCGACCGCCTCGCCCGCGGCCTCTAGAGGTGAAAGGAGGGGCGGGGGGGGGGGGGCGGGGGCGCGGCGGGGGGGGGGGCGGGGTGGTGGGCTGCGGGCAGCCGCGGCCGGGGATCGCGGGCTTCACCGAGCGGTGGCGGG